>JAWXBO010000155.1:0-20242 GCA_034440175.1 Alphaproteobacteria bacterium | reverse complement strand
CGCTTCGCGAGGTCCAAAAAAATTGGTCAACACGCGTTCGGCTTTTACGCTTGGCGATCTGCCTTCACGTTTCTGACCCGCGATGAAATATTCCAGTCACAGGAACTGAACCTCGCGTGGGCCCCGTGCCTGCTACCGCATGCACACAAATATTCGCTCAGTTCCGCACTTTTAAATATAGATACTCTGTCACCCCGTGCGCGGGTCGCAGCATCCTTCATGCTGCGCCGCAGACACGGGGCGCCCATATGAGGTGCGGGGCGCAAGGCACTTGTGGAACCAGTCACAGATTTTTGGTGGTGAGGGCGCAACTGGTTGGGTCCCGTGTCTGCGAAGCGGCACAAGAGTGCCGCATCGCGTACGGGAAGACATCGCTTTTTGTATTGGCGATGTGTGCATGCGCCAGCCGTGCCCCGGCTCGCGCTTCGTTTGGCCGGGGTGACGAAGTTGAGCAAAAGAAATGATGAACCAAAACCTGATCCGGAAATTGTGCGTCGATTTCGTGCTCGGGCGTTGACATTTCGAGCCGCTAGTTCTATCTATGTTCTTGTCAACTGTTCCTTATTTTCCGGAGTATTTTTTCGGTAGTGTTTGGGGGCAATTCCGTATTCAAAATCATGCGGCGGGTTGACACAGATTTTTGGACGCGAAAATCCGTTTGCGCCGTTTGTTTGGTAAAGGAGGAAGCTTATTGCAAGATTTGCATGCAAAAAGGAGGGGTGATGGGAGGGGGGTACTTCCCTCCCCGTGCGTCGTCGCCGTTTCAGATGCGCTGGTACCAGTCCACGCCCTCCGCGTCGCGGGTGCGTTTGAGGTGGCCGCGTGCGATCAGGCAGTTCAAGTGGGCGAGGCTTTCGCCGGTGGCCATGCCGTAATTGCCGCTGGTGATCTTGGTACGAAAGAGCGCCGGGAAGACGTCGACGGCGCGTTTGGGTGTCGCGCAGAGGTGCAGGATTTTCTCCAGGCCCTCTTCGTGGCCGTCGATCAGTTGGGCCATGCGCGTCTTGACACCGTAGAACGGTTCGTTGTGCGAGGGCAGAATGAGGGTGTGGTCCGGGATCAGCGTTGCCAAGTGCTTGCAGGAGTCCAGCCATTCCTTCAGCGGGTCGGCTTCGGGCTCGGTCGGGAAGACGCTGACGTTGGAGGAAATGCGCGGCAGGATTTGATCGCCCGAGATCATGATTTTGAGTTCGGGGCACCACAGGCAGGCGTGCTCCGGCGCGTGGCCGCGGCCGACGACAATGCGCCAGCGGTGTTGGCCGATGACAAGTTCCTGGCCGTCTTGCAAACGGTGAAAGGATTGCGGCAGGCGCGAGACGCCAGAGCCGAAGCCGCCGAAGCGTTTGCGGTATACGTCCAGCATGTCGTCGGGAAAGCCGGCCGCCTTGTAGAAAAGCACGCCGTCTTCGGGCGCGGGCTGGCCGGTATCCATGACCAGCGTGCGGCAGAGGAGGTAGTCCGTGCGCGACATGTAGAGCGGCACGGCGTGCTTGTGGGTGAGCCAACCTGCAAGACCGACATGATCGGGATGAAGGTGGGTGACGATGACGCGGGTGATGGGCCTGTCACCCAGATGGGCGAAAACCTGTTTCCACAAGTTCTTGGATTCGGTCGAGTGGATGCCGGTGTCGACAATCGCCCAACCTTCGCCATCATCGACCAACCAGACGTTGATGTGATTGAGCTGGAACGGCAGGGGCAGTCGGATCCAGTGGATGCCGGGCGCCACCTCGACGGTCTTGCCGGGCTCTGGCTTGTTGGGAAACGGATATGTCAGGCCGTCACGCTCGCGAAACGGCGCTGTGGTTTCGACCCCGTCCAATGTCATTGTCATGCGGATAATCCGATTCCTAGAATGGCTGGCTGGCTGCACGCTATGCTGCAGTGCAAAATAGAGCAAATCGGAGGGTGAATAGGGCGGAGACTCTAGGGATTTCAGGAGTATTTGGCCTTGTAGCCCGGCTTCAACCAATGAAGTTCGGCGGGACCGGCGGCGCTCTTATCCCAGACGAACCAGGCATAGGCCGTGGTGCCGCTGCCGGTGCGCGCGGCGTCTTTCATGTAGAAGGTGATGCGTTCGCTGAAGACCCAGACGCGGGCGGGCGGGTGCCTCAGGAAAATCGTCCCGGCGCGGTTTGCTCCTTCGAGGAAGGCGAGGCGCAACAGCAATGCAAATTTGCGGCGCGCGAGTTTCAGGCCTTGGGCCACGAAGCCTTCGGCGCAGTTGAACGGCGGATTGGTGACGATGTTTTCGGTGCGGCGGGTCGAGGCCAGGAAGTCCAGGCCTTCTTCGCCGTAGCCGCGCGGGTAAAGGTCGCTTGCGAAGACTTGATGACCGGCTTGCTTGAAAACCTCAGCCATCGAGCCGTCGCCGCAGGCGCATTCCCAGACTTCGCCGTCGAATCTCTCATTATCGATAAGCGCATGCGTTGCCCAGGCTGGGGTCGGGAAGAAGTCGGGGCCGTCGAGATCGGCGCGGCGCTTGAGGGTGGGTTTGAAGGCGCCGTTGAGGTTGTAGGTTGGGTCGGACACGGCGGTGTTTCGCTTATGCCAACGACGGCGTTTTGTAGGGACACTCTTGCTTGCCGCAATTCTTTTGCTGGGATGGCGCGGAGTACGTGCCGCAGGAGGGACACTTGACCATGTCTTGCGACGGCAGGCTTGATTTGGGGCCTTGCGAGGCGCGGCGCAGCGCGCCCTGGAATTCGTCGCGCAGACGAATGATGCGCCCCTTGATTGCGAAATACGCAAGGACGCCGATACCGAGCAACGTGAGAATCCACAGACCCATGCGCGCTTATAACCCGAAACGCGCCCACAGCGCACGGTCTTCAACGGCCTCGATAAAGCTTTCGGCACGGAATTCCAGGGCCGGCGCGACGCCGACGCCGCTGCGTTCGGTACCCAACCACGAACGGCGCGGTTGAATGACGCGAAATTCCACGTCTTTTCCGAATTTCTCGCGGCACACCGAACGCAGATCGCCGAGGCCGTCAATCAAGCCAAAATCTTTGGCCTTGGCGCCGGTCCAAAACAGGCCGGAAAACAGGTCCGCCTCGTTGCCTTTCAACTTGCCCGGGCGGCGCGCGCGCACCATCGCTTTGAAGCTTTCGTGCACTTCGCGTTGAAGTTCTTCCAGGTGTTCGGCGTCGCGCGGGTCTTCCGGTTTGAAGGGATCGAGCATGGCTTTGCGCTCGCCGGAAGTGTGAACGCGGCGTTCTACGCCGAGCTTGTCAATCAGCCCTTGAAACCCGAAACCAGCGGAAACCACTCCGATGGACCCCACGATGGAATTTTCGTGCGCATAAATTTCTTCTCCCGCCAGCGCCAGCATGTATCCGCCCGAGGCGGCGACGTCTTCGGCGAAGGTGAGCACCTTGATCCCATTCTCCTGCGCCAGAGCGCGAATTCGGTCGTGAATGAGCGCGGCCTGCACCGGCGAACCGCCGGGCGAATTGATAATCACGGCTGCGGCGGCAACCGTTTTGTCGGCGAACAGTTTGGCGATCTGGGCGGCCGAGCCCGCAAAACTGAGCCCTTTGCTCAGGCCTGTTCTCATGCCGATGGCGCCGCTCAGACGCAGCACGCTGACGACAGGCGTTTTGGTGCCCGAAAGCCGCTGCCAGAGTTTCTTGATCCAATTGAATGTCATGGGGTCTATGTACCCAGTGCGTGGCCGTGCCGCAAGATCGCTTCTGCGGCTTTGGCCGACGCGCCGCCTTGTTCAAACAATGTTAACCCCGGATGCAGGCGCAGTGAGGTTTTGCTATTCGTTCGTGCACGGAGGATTACGCGTTTGGCTGCGACATCTATCGAAGGCCATAAAGGTATGATTTCAACGCCGAGACCTTCCGGCGAAATGGCGTTCAGTGCCAGAGGAATTTGCGCCGGCGGCAAAATGGCCGTGAGCGTTCCTTTCGGGCGCACAAGGGCTCGGGCGAATCGCAGCCATACGCCCAACTGGGAAGCATTGAGGGACGTCGCGCGCGCTTTGTCCGGTTCGGGTGCTGCGGTGCCGCGCGCGGTGTCGTGAAAGGGAGGATTGGTCAGGACGTGGTGATAGGCTTGGCGGACAATCGTGCGCGGGCGTTCGAGAACGTCGGCTACGATGCATTCGAATGATTGCACAACTGCGTTGCGTTCGAAGTTTGAACGCGCGAGACTGGCGAATTGTGGGTTGAGCTCGATCACGGTGACATGCAGCCCCGGCACGCGCGCCGCCAGACACAGCGCTGCCGTACCCACGCCCGCGCCGACATCGCAAATTCTCTCATTGGATTTTGCGGGAACGGCTGCCGCAAGCATCACTGCATCCAGCCCGGACCGAAACCCCGAACGGGGCTGAAGCACGCGTACACGTCCCCCCAAGAAGGCGTCGTCGGAGGTCTCCGGTGCGGCTCGTGCGGCCTTTGGACGCTGACTATTTTTTGAGGACATGTCCAATACCCGCATCCTGCAGCATTGACCTTGCGCGCTGGGCATCGGCTTCATCAACCATGATCCGTTGCGGGATGGCACCAATGTTTCCGTCCACCATGCTCATATATTCGTCGAGCCCAACGCCTTTGATTCCCTCTGCCGCCAATAACGCGCGGACATAGCTAAGCAAAACCAGATCGTTACTGCGAAGGAGTTCAATCATTTGTTGACCGTGACGCCGCGCGCCCTTGACCCGAGCGGCAGCGGGTTTAAATGTCCCATTCGTATTACCCGTCCGGCGCATCCTAGCGCGAAACAACTCAAGGTCTAAAGTATCTTGCGAGCCTTTCAGCGACTAACCAGAGGGGCCAACGAGCCCAAGGGTGCCATTGACCGGCTGTTCAAGCTGGTGGAAGGCGATCTTCATCATGTGAACGCTCTTATATTGGAGCGGATGCGCAGCGACGTTCCGCTGATCCCTGAATTGGCGGGCCATATCATCAATTCCGGCGGCAAACGGCTACGGCCAATGTTGACGCTCGCTGCGGCGCAGATTTGCGGCTACCAGGGGTTGGGGCATATCCGTCTGGCGACGGCTGTCGAATTTATCCATACGGCCACTCTTCTGCATGACGATGTCGTCGATGAAAGCGAGTTGCGGCGCGGGAAAGCCGCGTCGCACGTTATTTGGGGAAACGCGCCGAGTGTGCTGGTCGGCGACTTTCTGTTTTCGCGGTCGTTTCAGTTGATGGTGGAAACCGGCAGTCTGCGCGTGCTGAATATTCTTTCGAATGCCTCTGCGGTTATTGCCGAAGGTGAGGTGATGCAGCTCAGCACCAAGGGCAATATCGGGATCAGCGAAGATACCTATCTCAAGATCATTTCTGCCAAGACGGCCGCGCTGTTTGCGGCGGCGTCGGAGTCGGGTGCTGTCATTGCGCAGGCAGATGGTCTACGCGAAATGGCTCTGAAGACTTACGGGCACAATCTGGGGATCGCCTTTCAACTGGTCGACGACGCGCTCGATTACTCGGGCCGCGAGGCGATGATGGGCAAAGCGGTCGGTGACGATTTTCGCGAAGGCAAATTGACCTTGCCGGTGATCATGGCTTTGGCAAAAGCGAACGCCGAGGAAGCCGAGTTCTGGCGGCGGACAATGGGCCATCGCAGCCAGGAGGATGGCGATCTAACACACGCCATCCATTTAATCGACAAACATCACGCAATTGCCGGCACGCTTTCGCGGGCGCGGAGTTACACGGATCAAGCGTGCGCCGCGCTCAATGTTTTCCCCGAAAGCCCCATGCGTCACGCATTGAGCGAGCTCGCGGAATTCTGCGTGAGCCGGGCGTTTTAGTTCAATGAACCTTTGAGGTTGGTTGGGCACTCTTGGGTTCAGAGATAAAATTGTTAGTTAGGCCTTGCGAGGCTTGATCGAGAATATCTTCGCCGGCCTGTTCCGCTTTTTGCATCTGTTCTGCGGCGAGTTGTTCCGCCGAACGCTTGAGCTTGTCGCTTGCGGGTCCGAGAAGTTTGTTCTCGGTTTCGGATACGGGCATTGCCGTGCCGATAGCCGCACCTATTGCCAGACCAACGCCTGCCAGCAGTAGTGGGTGTTCGGTGCAGTAGTTCACCACGCGCAGAGCAGCATTTCCGCTTTGTTTGACCGCAGAAGTTACCGCACTCGCGGCCTGAGATGCGCCTGCCGCAGCTTTTGATGCGCCTTGAGCAACAGTATCGTAGGTGGCTGCCGCAGCGTTTGACGCACCTTGAGACATGGTATCGTAGGCGGATGCTGCGGTGTTACCTATGGTGCTCGCCGTTTTGTCAGCGGCTCCGTCATATGGATTCATTTTGTCTGCCATTTGATCAGCCTTGTTGAAGTTGGGGTTGTGGAGATATTCGGACGAACTGCCGTCCAGCACTTCGTCAAAGTCTGGTTCTGCTCGTCCGTTGGAGTAAAACATCCAAGCTACGCCGGCGGCGATCAACGCGGCCGGCACAGGGTTGTTTGCGATTCGCCGCACAAGGCCGCGGGCCAAATCGCGCCCCAACCCTTCACTCATTTCATGACCGAATTCGTCGGCGAGCTTACTTACGCTTATTCGCGAACGCAGTTCTTGTATGGTGCCGGCGAGATCGGCTTGGGCATGCTGGGCTTCGTTTTCAAGTTGTGTGCTGGTGGTCACGGATCTACCCTCGAGCTTGCCGAAGCCAAATTCCCGATGTTCTGCACTTGCCGGATCGTGCGCGACGGCATCAGCTCACGTGCGCTGAGTTTACTTGCGCCGATGAAAAGCAGGACGACACCGATAATCATCGTCGCGCCTCCGACTATCATCGCAGCAGCGGCAACACTCCACCCTCCGTCTGCCAACGCGGTGACGCCTGCGCCCAGAAGAATGACAAGTGCGGGAATGATCACCACGCAGCCCGCCACCATGAACACGATACCAGTCGTCGCCTCGCCGATTTTCTCGGATATTTCGGTGCGTGCCAGCTGGCCTTCTTTGCTGACCAGCAGTGAGGCCTGGCGCATCAGGTCGCCGAGAATATCGGTAATCGGCCTATTGTAACGCTCATATGCCATTAGTGCTGGCTCCCGCTCCCGTTGTAGTTGTCCAAGTCCGCGCTCGTGCCGTTAGTGCCGGCCTGGGAGCTCTTGAGGAAGTGGGACAACGCAAACCCTGCAATGACTGCGCCGCCAAAAAACAGCGTCGGCTCGCGGCGTGCGAAATCTCCGACATCCTGCAAGAGCTGGCTTAAAGTGCGGTCTCGCAGTGCCGAAGCGGCACTCTCGAGCTGGTTTGCGGTTGAGTCCACCAACGCCGCCGCCGCTGGCATGTTTTCATGGAGTTCGCGGGCCGCGTTATGAACCGCGCCTGCAATTCCCTGCATTTGATCGGCGCCCATGGCTTTCTGTTTTTCACCAAAGTCGCGCGCTGTATCGCTGAGATGCTGTGTTGTTTCGCTCAGCTTTTGGCTGGCTTTGGCGCCGGTTTCCGACGCTTTTTGCTTCAGCGTTTGACCCAATTGCGAGCCGTTGAAAGGTTGTGGAGTCGATTGGTTCAGATTACTCATTGCTGCGCATCCTGCTGTTGAACGTGAGCTTGCCTCTCTCAAAACGCGTCGTGGGCTGATAGGTTCCGTAGCTGCAGAGCAGCATTCGCAGGGTGACGGATCCAGCAGTATTCAAATCAAGGTGAATTGCCGCGCCGGGGTGACCCACCATTGAGGGTACGAGGCAATTATATTCTGTGCGGCCTCACGTGCGGCATCATATGACGCGTAAAGACCAAAGCACGTTGCGCCACTGCCGGACATGCGGGCCAAAAGGCAACCGCTGCTGGCCACCAGCGCTTGCTCGACGCGCATGATGACGGGCGCAAACGATTTTGCGGGCGCGGCCAAATCGTTGATCGTTGCGTCCAATATGGCCGCGAATTCGTGAATGTTTCTTTTTGCCGGCAGGGCCGGTGCGAAGGCGCCGGTACGGACGTTCAGGGCACTGAAGACGACACTGGTTGGAACGGCGACACGGGGATTAACCAGCACAAAGAACAATTCCGGCAAGTTTTCTATTGGTGTCAACACTTCACCGATGCTGGTGGCCAATGTGGGTGCGCTGCGCAGGCACACAGGAACATCAGCACCCAACCCTAATCCGATCGTCTGCAGATCATCACTATGGATTGGCAGAGCCCAATGTTGCGCGAGCAAATGCAGTGTTGCTGCTGCATCACTGGAGCCACCCCCAATTCCGGAGGCGACGGGCAGATTCTTTTCCAGGATCAACTCAACGGAGGGTGTCTGGTGATCGCGCTGCTGTGCCCACAACTTGAGTGCGCGCGCCGCTCTGAGAACAATGTTGTCGAGATCGGAGGACAAACTTGCAGCGAATGGCCCTGTGATGCGCAACGACAAGTGGTCGTTGGGCGTGAGAGACAGCCGGTCGGCGGCGTCGGCAAAAACGATTAAGGTTGAGAGATTGTGGTAACCGTCGTCGCGTTTTTCGCCGACATGCAAAAAGAGATTTATTTTGGCGGGGGCAAGGCAATGCTCGCCCTGCCCTGTCATTACTTTCCGCCTTGCGGACTGCTTGCGAGCGAGGGGACACGCGGCAATTCTTCCAGTCCGGCCTGGAGCTTGTTGCGGATTTTGGGTTCATCACCATCTTCGGCGCCCAAGGTCAGAGCGCGCTGCCATTGAAACCTGGCTTCCAGTTTGCGGCCCATGCGCCAATAGGCGTCGCCCAGATGATCGTTGATTGTCGCCTGCCCCGGTTCAAGGAGCACGGCTTGCTCCAGATATTGAGACGCCGATTTGAAGTCACCGAGACGAAAATGCGCCCAGCCCAAACTGTCGACGATGAAACCGTCTTCGGGCCGAAGATCAACGGCGCGTTTGAGCATGGCCAGGGCTTGGGGGATATTGAGGCCTTGCTCGACCCAGGAATAGGCAAGGTAGTTCATCACCAGCGGTTGTTCGGGTTTCAGCTTAAGGGCCCGGTTGAGGTCGGCTTCGGCGTCCGCCCAGCGCTTGGAACGCTCATAGGAAATCCCGCGCGTGTAGAACAACGTCCAATGGCGCTCTTCCGGTTTTCCGATCAGGGCGATGGCTTTGGTATAGATAACCGCGGCCTCTGCGTATTTTTCCTGGCTGCGCAAGACGTCTGCAATTGAGGCGTAGGTGTCCACGTCATCCATGGAATTGGTCAGCACCTCGTTCAGCACCTTCAGCGCATCGCCTGGCCGCTTCAGCCTTTGCAAATTTTGTGCGATCTGCTGGCGGGCATTTTGATAGAGCGGCGATGTGGCAGGAATTTTCTGGTAGACGACAATCGCATCCTCCCAGCGTTCGGCGGCCTCTAGCCTGTCACCGAGGAGTGAGAGCGAAAGATCGTGGGCAGGATCGAGCGCTAGCGCGAGTTGGAGATAGAACACGGGAATTTCGACGGATTTCTCGTCGGAAAGGCTCGAGGCTATGCCGTACAATGTCTCTGCCAGACCCTGGTTGGCATTCGAGATCATGCGCTGCGGAATTTCTCCGGCGTCAAGACGCGCCAGGGCCTTGCGAACAACAGGATGCGCGGGCGCCTTTTTAAGAAAGTCGCGATACGTGTCGCGGGCCAAGGCCAACTGACCCTGGCGTGCAAGGTGGCCGGCGTAGGCTTGAAGAATACGCAGTGAATCGCCCTGCGACAGGCGATTGGCTTCTTCGAAATCGGCAAGCGCTTCGACAGGCTTGCCAGACAGATCTTCAATCACGGCTTGGTGATATAGGCCGAACGCGCGGGTGCCGCCCAACGACACCAGCTTGGCGATGGCCTCCTTGGCGCCAGCCAGATTGCCTTCCGAGAAATGCGAATAGGCAATGCCGAGCTTTGCGGAAATTTCCGCCGCGGCGTTGCCGGCCACTCTTTCAAAGCTTTTGCGGGCCTTCGCATAGCCGCCGTCGCGCATGGCGCGAACGGCGATGACGAGATGGGGGATGCGTGTGTTGGGCGCACGCTTGACCAAATCCTCGGCGTAGCTGGCCGCGCTATCGATATCGCCACGTGAGACGTCACTGAGAATGGCGCGCTCAAGCAGCCCGGGATTTTGCGGGTCGAATTTGAGCGCGTTGTCGAAATAGTGTGCAGCCGAAGAGGCGTCGCGCTCGCTGGCTGCGAAACGTCCGGCGAGGTAGCTGCCGTAGCGGTTGGGGCTTGGCCCGTCGCTGTTTGCTACGCCTGTCAACTGTTCCACGGACGAGCATTGTGTGAGGCCCAGCACAAGGCCGCAACCGAGCACCGTGATGGTGGCGATGACTTTTATCGCAGATTTCCCGAGCACTCTATTCTCCCACGCTGACGCTGATTACATATTCGGGTAGGTCGGCCCGCCACCACCTTCGGGTGTCACCCAGTTTATATTTTGTGCCGGGTCTTTGATATCGCAAGTTTTGCAATGCACGCAGTTTTGCGCGTTAATCACAAATCGCGGATTTCTGCCGGATTCGTCGCGAACGACTTCGTAAACTCCGGCCGGGCAGTAGCGTTGCGCCGGCTCGTCGAATTCCGGCAGGTTGCGGCTTATGGGTATCGAGGGGTCTTTCAATACAAGGTGAACCGGCTGGTCTTCCTCATGATTCGTGCCAGATATGAACACCGAAGACAGCTTGTCGAAACTGACGATGCCGTCGGGCTTGGGGTAGACTATGGGCTTGCTGTCGCGGGCTGGTTTCAGCGACGCGTAATCGGGTTTACCGTGTTTCAGTGTGCCGAAGAGGCTAAAGCCGAGCTGGTTGGTCCACATGTCAAAGAATCCGAAACCGAGGCCCGGGATCGTTTTCAGACGGCTCCAGAACGGCTTCATGTTGCGGACGCGCTTGAGGTCCTTGAACACGTGACTGTTTTGGTAAAGCCGGGTGTAGGCGGTGAGTTCATCGGCCGACCTGCCCGCGGTCACCGCTTCGAAGGCGGCTTGTGCTGCCATCATTCCGGACTTCATCGCGTTGTGACTGCCTTTGATACGCGGGAGATTCATGAAGCCTGCCGAACAGCCGATCAGCGCGCCGCCGGGGAATGTCAACTTGGGGACAGATTGAAAGCCGCCTTCGGTGATAGCGCGGGCGCCATAGGACAGACGCTTGCCGCCCGCGAGGAACGGGCGGATTGAGGGGTGGGTCTTGAAGCGCTGAAACTCGTCGAAGGGCGACAGGAACGGATTGGAGTAATTCAGGTGAACGACGAACCCGACCGAGACCAGGTTTTCGCCGAAGTGATACATGAATGAACCGCCGCCGGTGTCGTTTTTCAGCGGCCAGCCCATGGTGTGCATGACCATGCCGCGCTTGTGTTGTTCCGGCGGCACTTCCCAGAGTTCCTTCAGACCAATGCCAAACTTTTGCGGCTGGCTGTTTTCATCCAGCTTGAAGCGGGCGATGAGTTGCTTGGCGAGCGAGCCGCGCACGCCCTCACCGATCAACGTGTATTTGCCCAGTAACTCCATGCCGCGGGTGAAGCCTGCTTTGGCTTTGCCGTCGCGGCCTATCCCCATGTCACCGGTGGCGACGCCGCGCACGGCGCCCTTGTCGTCATAGAGGACTTCGGCTGCGGCAAAGCCCGGATAGATTCCGACGCCGAGTTCCTCGGCCTGCTTGCCCAACCAGCGCACGACGTTGCCGAGGCTGACGATGTAGTTGCCGTGATTGCTCATCAACGGTGGCATGATGAAACTGGGAAAACGGATCGAGCCCGACTGCCCGAGATAGAGGAAGCGGTCATCGGTGACCGGCGTGTCGATAGGCGCGTCTTTTTCTTTCCAGTCAGGGATGAGCTCGTTCAGTGAAATTGGATCGATCACGGCGCCCGACAGAATATGCGCGCCGACTTCGGAACCTTTCTCGAGAACGCAGACGGTGATTTCTTTGCCGGATTCGGCGGCCAGTTGCTTGAGGCGAATGGCCGCCGACAGGCCCGAAGGCCCGGCGCCGACAATGACGACGTCAAACTCCATCGACTCTCGGGGGGCGACGGTGCTCATGGTTCGGCCAGTTCCTTGTTTCGACGGGGGGTTACGATTTCCGGGACTCTGCTGTATTGGACTCGCAAATTAGGCGGCAATGGTCAACGCAGGATCGCAATTGAATCAGCCTTTCAGCCAGAATGAAGTGCGGACGATGCTGAGATGGCTCGTCGATGCCGGCGCCGATGAGGCACTGGCCGAGGCGCCGATTGACCGCTTTTCTGTACCGCCACCGCCTCCTGCCGCTGCGGTGAGCGCGCCGTCGAACGCGCCTGTGCCTATGGTTCAGCGCCCGTCGCCTTCGAGTGCCGCCACACTTGGCGCCAGGCAGATTGCGGCTTCATGCACCACGCTTGCAGAATTGCGCGCGGCTGTCGACGCCTTCGAGGGCTGTGAGTTGCGCAAAACGGCCAAGAGCACGGTGTTCGCGGACGGGCCTGCGGACGCTGCGGTCATGTTCATCGGAGAGGCGCCGGGCCGGGAGGAGGATTTGGAAGGCTTGCCCTTCGTTGGTCCAAGTGGCCAGCTGCTCAACCGCATGCTGGCGGCGATCGGGCTGGATCGTGCATCGAACGCCTATATCGCCAATGTGATTTTCTGGCGGCCGCCGGGCAACCGGACTCCGACGCCCGAGGAGATGGCGATCTGCGATCCGTTCCTGCGGCGGCACATCGAGCTCAAGCAACCTAAGGTTTTAGTGCTGCTAGGCGGCACGCCCATGAAGCATATTCTGAATATTGAGGACGGCATCACAAGAATCCGCGGAAAGTGGCGGCGTTATGGGCTGAACGGCCAGGAGATCCCGGTGCTGCCGATGTTTCATCCGTCGTATCTGCTGCATCAACCCAGCGCCAAAAGGCAGGCTTGGCAAGATTTGCTTAGCCTCAAGCTCAAGCTTCGTGAACTAGGCGTAACCTGACGGTCGCCTGCCAAGCCCGTATGAGTAAGTGGTCATTTGGACTTCGCTGGGAGGTTAACATGGCTGCTCGCGTTTTGCGCGTCATGATCATTGCGGCATCGATTGCGTTGGGACTGGCGTCCGATGCGAGCCTTGCCTCGCCCGCTTCGTTCGTGCGCGTGCTGAGCGATGAGGATGTGCAGACTTACAAGAAGCTTTTTGCGGCGGCGGCAACAGGCAACAAGGAAAATACTGCAGCACTGGCGAGCCAGGTCAAAAACCGTTCGTTGATGGGCCATGTTGCGGCGAAAGGATTCTTGAGTCCGCAAACCGTGGCGGAATTTGACGATCTCAAGGCATGGCTTTCGAAGTATGCCGATTACCCGGAAGCCGGACGCATTCATACGCTGGCTGAGCGCAAGGACGCTGCGCGGACTGCTGAGCTGAAGGCGCCGGTCAAACGGATCATTCGTGGCAATTCCGATGAGTCTGATGCCGTTGCGGACTACACTTCGGTGCAGGCGCAAGCGGAATCGAAAAAGCTCAAGGGTCTGATCGCGTCGGGCAAGGCCGATGCTGCGGCGGCGTATTTGGAAAGCTCCGAGCTCAAAGCCCAGTTGCCGCCTGCCGATTTCGGGCGACTGGTTCATCAGGTTGCGGCTGGGCAGTATTATTCGGGCGACTCAAGTACCGCCTTCGTGCTGGCCAATCGCGTGGCCGAGCAGGTGCGATCCGAAGTGCCGGAGGCTGACTGGATCGCGGGGCTCTCGGCATTCCGTCTGGGCAAGTACGACGCTGCCGCTGCCCACTTTGCGGCGATGGCGGGAAATCCCGCCTCTACATCGTGGCTGAAAGCGGCGGCGGGCTTTTGGGCGGCACGTTCTTATCTGATTGGGCGGCAACCGGAGAAAGTTTCGGCGATGCTGGAGATTTCGGCCAGCAAGCCGCGCACCTTCTATGGATTGCTGGCGTTGCATCTGCTGGGCCGTGAGCCGCCGTTGTCGTGGAACGAGCCCACGCTTGACAAGGCAGGCTTCCAGCGCCTGCTGAAAATTCCGGCGATCGCGCGCGGCGTGGCGCTGTATCAGGTGGGCGAGCTTGAGGCGGCTGAGGGTTCGATCGCGCGTGCGCATGGGCGGCTCAACACAGAACTCGACCGGCCGTTCATTGCGCTGGCACACGAAATGGGGTTTGCACATATACAATTGTTGGGCGCGCATGCGGCACGTGATCCCGATCTGAAAGCGGCGGCCTATCCGGTGATGAGCATCAAGCCGTCCGATGGCTGGCAGGTTGATCCGGCGCTGGTGCATGCCATCGTGCGCCAGGAAAGCAAGTTTGAAATGCGGGTGACGAGCTCGGCTGATGCGCGCGGGCTCATGCAATTGATGCCGGCGACGGCCGCAGGCACGATGAAAGACACGACGCTGGACAATCCGGGCGCCAAGGCAAAGCTGTTTGATCCGGCCTTTAACTTGAGTATAGGACAGCGCTATCTGCAGAAAATGTTTTCGTTCGTCGAGCCGGACGGCGATCTGGTGAAGCTGGTTGTGTCGTATAATGGCGGGCCGGGCAATTTGCAGAAATGGCTGAAAGAAGTTGAGCATCGGGGCGATCCGCTGCTATTCATAGAGAGCCTGCCGTCGCGGGAAACGCGGGGCTATGTCGAGCGCGTGGTGGCAAATTACTGGATCTATCAGGATCGGCTCGACGAAAAGAAAACCACGCTCGACCAGCTTGCGCGCGGCGAGTGGCCGGTGTTGAAATGGAACGCGCGCGAGCGGGTTGCAGCGCTTTCGCACTGAGGTTTGAATGACGGCCAGCCGGATCGACGAAACCAGGCAATTTATCCCCGTTCGCATTGCGGTGCTGACGGTGTCGGACACGCGCTCGCGCGCGGAGGATACTTCCGGTGACACGCTGGTTGAGCGGCTGACGGGGGCCGGACATGTTCTGGCGGCGCGTGAGTTGTTGCGCGACGATGTTCCAGATATTCGCGCGCTGCTGATGAAATGGATCGCTTCGGCCGATATCGATGTGGTGATTACGACCGGAGGTACGGGTCTTACCGGGCGCGATGTGACGGTGGAGGCGATGCGGCCGCTGTTCGAGAAAGAGATCGACGGCTTCTCGGCGCTGTTCCATCAAATTTCATTCGAGAAGGTTGGCACCTCGACCATTCAGAGCCGTGCCTGTGCCGGGGTTGCTTCGGGGACTTTTCTGTTTGCCCTGCCCGGTTCGACGGGTGCGGTGAAGGACGCGTGGGACGGGATTCTCAGATGGCAACTCGACTCGCGGCACCGTCCCTGCAACTTTGTCGAGATCATGCCGCGCTTGCAGGAACACCTGGCGCCGAAAGACCGCAAGCGCCCTTAAGGTTTCCACTCGTAGAGCACGTCGGGTTCGCGGGCTTCGTTGCCTGAGCCATCGCCGTACTCGGTGGCTACGAAGCCGTGGTGTTCGTAGAACGCACAAGCGCGCGCGTTGACCTGAAAGGCGAAGAGCGTAAGGCTGTGCGGGCTCAGGCGCTTGGCCTGGTCCAACAGAATTGTGCCGATGCCGCGGCGGTAAAATCCGGGTTGCAGATACAGATGATCCAGGTGAGTGCCGTTGAGCGCCATCATGCCCACGATCGCGGTGCCGTCGAGCGCCACCCAGACCTCGCACTGCGGAAACACCTCGTTGGCGATGAAGGCCAAACCCTCAAGCGGGGTATGGAGTTTGGCCAGGAACGCGAGCGCGTCGGCCTGCGAGGCCATGAAAACGTCCGCGACGGCTGCGACATCGGAGGCGATGGCTTTTCTGATTTCAATCATCGCGCTATCTTCGCACGAGAGCGGCATCGGGGCAAAGCGGCATGAACAGGATCGCCGTTATCGGATTTTCGGGGGCGGGCAAGTCGATGCTGACGCGCGAGCTTGCGGCGCGAACCGGCATCCCGGCCTTTCATCTGGATAGGCTTTACTGGCAGCCAGACTGGAAGCCCAACCCCGACATTTCGAGCTTTCGCGAAAGTGTGAACGGCATTGTTGCTGGCGAGCGCTGGATTTTGGACGGCGGGTTTTTTGATAGCTTGGGACCAGCGCGGTTCGAGCGCGCGGATGTGGTGGTGTTGCTCGATTTGCCGGCGCGTGTGTGTTTGTATCGCGCTGTCAAGCGGTGGCTTACCTATCGCGACGAAACGCGGCCGGAACTGGCGCCGGGGTGCCCGGAGAAGTTCGACCTTGAGTTCTACCGCTATATCCTGACCTACCGCTCCAAGCAAATGCCGCAAGCGCAAGCGCTGATCGCGCGGCATTTCAGAGGGCGGCTGGTTCGCATTCGCAATACAGCTGAGCGTGAGGCGTTTATGGGAGCGCTGTAGCTTCTACCGCATGCACCCATCATTTCGTACATTCCGAAACTCAAAAAAGCTAGTCATCCCGAACGCTAGCGTGCACTGGCCCTAGGTCCCGGATTGCTGACTTTTCCTAGCGAAGCTTCGCTTCGGGAAAAGTCGCGTCCGGGATGACAGGGATTTTTTCGCCGGGAGTTCGTCGCCGCGGCGCGGCCTTTCCTTGCCGCCGGCACGATCCAATAACTTCAACGCCAAAGCGACGTCGCCGCGCGCAGCCCGGTCACGGAAATAATCGGCGGTGCGCAAAGCCGAAATTTTCTCGGCCACGGCGACGTTGATGAATTGATTGAGCGTCGTGCCTTCGGCTTTTGCGATGCGCTCGGCCTCGGCCTTGAGCGAGGCCTGGAGACGAAGGGCGTAGTTGGTTTGACTCATGCTTGTCGTTCCTTCCAGTTTTGCCACGCCGGGCCCGGCGTCGATACATGCACCGCAACGCGCCGAGCGCCTGCGAAGTCCCGAGTGTTAAACGTCAACAGCTGGTCGGCCCGGCCATTCACTGCGGCCTCCAAGACCATTTCATCGGTCGGGTCGCTGAGCACGGGACGCCACAAGAACGAGACATCGACCTCCTCGCCTACGTGGCAGAGCGCGTCCAGTATTCGCAAGACAGTCGCCACGTCGGTGCCGGCCGCCGCCAAATGCTCGGGCCGTGTCAGAACTTCTTCGTATTGGATCACGAGCGGCACCGACAGCAATAGTATGATTTCGCCCTGCAACGCCGCGCGCAACCACGCTCATGATGCGCCATGTCGAGCGCGAAATGTAGAAACCATGACATCTGTGTCGAGAACCACCCTCATATGGCCTGCAATATGTCATATCACAGGCGATATGTCCAGTGACTTTTCTGAAAATCCAGCCGCTCATCGACAACCAGCGGCCTGCTTGAGCGTGCTGCAACGCGGTTCGGCTCAAGCTCAACGCCAAGCCGCCTCAAGGCTTCGACCATTCCATGACCATGAACCATGGGGCCCGAACGTAGGACTTTGCGCGTTCGGCGGGGGCGCTTGGGATGGGGGCGGGTTCGGCGAAATAGTCTAGGCGCAGTCCCTGCTTAAGCAGGAGCACCATGTAGGTGCTCAAGGGGCGGTGGTAATTGAGCACGCTGATGCCGCGATAGTCGATCCACGCCGAGCGCTCGGCCAGATAGCCATCGAACGCGAAATGGAGCCTGTTGCCTTCCTCATCGCAGATCCAGCCGATGCCATCGCCGGCGGTATTGAAGCCGTTCAAGTTGGCGATCAACAATCTTCCGCCCGGCTTGAGCACGCGCGTCATTTCGGCGATCGCGGGCGCGATGCCGGGAATATCGATCAGCGACAGGTAGCTTACGACCAGATCGAAGGCGCCGCTTGCAAACGGCAAGGACGCGGCGACGCCATCGACGTAGTCGCCACCGGGATCACACTTGCGCGCCTGCGCCAGCAGCGCTTGCGTCGGATCAAGCCCGGTTGTGGCGATACCGAGTGCTTTCAGCCTCCGGCAGAACCGTCCTTCACCGCAGCCGACGTCGAGTGCCGTGGCCGGACGCGCAAGGCGCACGCGCTCCATCATCACGGGGTCGAGCACGAAGCGGCGCCCGAAATCGCCCTCCTCGCCCATATCGGCGATCCATGCCGCCGCCGATTCTTCCCAGCCGCCGGTCATTCGAAACTCGAGCGGTCGATCGAGCCCGGCCAATAGAGGATCGCCGCCTGCACGATGCCGTTGCGATCCTCGACTGGCGTGTATTCCGTCATCACTTGCCCTCCCGTGTTCGGCGTCAACAGCCGGTAGGTGATCGAGCCATCGCGATCGACGAAGCGCAACAGCTTGGCGCCGTGATGGGCCTTCAGCTTTGCCAAGTCGCCCTCGCGATAGAGGCAGACATCGAACGACGTGCACCAGGTTTGATCCTGGACGCTTACGATAATCATCCGCACGCGGCCGGTCTCAGCATTGAAGTACACCCCGAAATTGCCGGTCTTGTGGAACGACATGAACACGACCTGGTCGCCTGCTTTGTTTTGCCGTTCGGGTTTACCGAGCGTGGCCTCGATTTGTGCCACCGTCATGCCCAGCTCCGCGCCTGCCACGCCGACGCCTTCGCGGATGAGCGTTTGGGCGGGCGCGGGTTGCGGCGGCTGGTTCTGTGCCGGCGGCACCGTCGGTTTTCTGCGAGGCGGTTCGGAACAGTTGGCAAGTGCGAGAAAGAGCAAGGCTAACGACAGGCGGATGGTGGGCTGCATAGTTGGTCCTTCAAGATGCGTACCAATGATATGCCATGGACTGCGCAGCGCAAACCAGGCGACGCCCGTTCTGGTACACAACGTTTTAGCAGCAGATGCGGTCCAGTGCTGTCACCGAAATTACCTCAATGCGATAAACCAAACCGCTCTCGATCACGGGCCCGGACGTTGTTCCCGCACTCATCGCGAGCACTGGCAATCTTTGGCGTATCCGACCCTCATCTTGGTGTCGCCGAGTTAGAACAAAAGTAGGATAAAATCCGCTAATTCGGGCAATAAAAATTGCACTTGATGCAGACGCATCAGATGCTACAGTTTGGAATCGTAGAAACACATGGGCGGGAAGAAAACCGGAATGCGCACGACGCTCGACATCGACAATGATGTACTTGAGGCGGCCAAGGCGCTCGCCCGGCAAACCGACCGGACTGCGGGCGCCGTTTTGTCTGATCTCGCCCGCCGTGCACTGACAACGGCATCGCGGGCACGGCGCGGCAAAAAGGAATACAAGGGCGTCGGCGGCTTCGTCCCGTTCAAGAGCCGCGGTGGGATCGTCACTAACGACCAGATCGACCGCCTGCGCGAAAACGATACCTACTAAGGACGAGGGCGCACCATTCCGCGCGCTCTTCGACGTAAAGTTATGATCGCGTTGCTGGACGAACAGCACATCGGCCACCGCGCGTCGACGGACTGGTTCCGGAACAATCTCAATGCGGGATGGGCATCCTGCCCAATCACCGAAAACGGCACCGCGCGGATCATGGCGAGCCCCGGCTATCCAAATCCGCTGCCAGTGGCCGGGGTTTTGTTGCGCCTCGCCCAAGCGATGGATGGCGGCGATCACCGCTTCTGGCCCGACGACGTCAGTCTCACGGACGCATCGATCTTTGACGCGGGCGCGCTGCTCGGGCCAAAGCAGATCACAGACCGCTACCTTCTCGCGCTCGCGGTCAGGAACAACGGCCGTCTGGTAACCTTCGATCAATCCATGCGCCCAAGCGCCGTCGTCAGCGCCCAAGCCAAGCACCTTGTCCAATTGCGCGGGTGAGCACCAAGCGTCTGTCCACTGCGACTCCAAAATGTATGGGGGCGCTGGCGGCCCGCGCGCCGTTTACTGCTTTGCAGCTAGTGGACGAGCAGAGAGGAATGTGTATGCTGCCCCTCCCTTTCGTGCGTTTTATCAAATGCGATATAATCAATAGGATGCACGGGACTGCACCCCTTGAGTGAGACACGGTAATTTCCGAAAAATACGGTGACATGATGCGTATTTCCGGGAAAAAATGGAGTCTGGACCACGGCGACGGGTATCGGTGTCCCGGCTCGTTTTCACTGGGACACCGATACCCGTCGCCGTATTCAAAGCGCCAGGGTCCTGAATCCCGCCAAGCGCGGACCGCCGCCGCAGGCGGAGGAGAGTTAAGTGCACTGTCACCGAAACTAGTCAACAGATGTTGCTACGGCGGGCGGGCCTTGGTAACCGACGACCGCGAGGCGGAGGAGAAGGAGGACAGCTAATTGCACTGTCACCGAATTCTTCCCCCTTCTAATCGTAGTGGCACACGATTTGGAACTCCGGGGTCATAGTGTCGATTTCTGGTTTCAGTTTTGCGCGAATGTGTCCAATCCACCCAGTCCGCCTATCTTTGGTCTTGGCACCAAGTTCCTTGATGAAGGTTAACGGCACCCAAAGTATTAATCCGTCAATAAGTATGTTCATTTTCTTCTTGACGCTGTGAATCGGAAATGATTCTTTGAGCGTATGAGAAAAGACGACGCACGCAAACTT
>JAWXBO010000154.1:0-3135 GCA_034440175.1 Alphaproteobacteria bacterium | reverse complement strand
TCAATGATCGCCACAGTGCGCAATTGGCCTTGGCCGGCGAGCGCCCATTCAGTGCGAAAGTGCTCGACGAAAAGTTTCGACCAATGTCCCAGCGGCTTTGCCTCAAGCTGCCCGCGCTGGAATTGCATGTCGTCGATCAACGCTGTGTAGAAGGCACCGCCGGCATTGGTGTTGATCTCGATCAGTTTTGGGCCATCGGGCGTAATATGAAAATCGAACCCAGAGAATAATCCGGACACGCGCTGAGATGAATTGCGTGCGATCTCGGGCGCCCAAGCCAGCGACGCGGCCTGATAGGCCGGGGTCGCGACAACTTGGTGAACAGCCGCCACCACATCGTCCATCGTCCGCGCGTCATCGCGCGACACCACAACTTCCACGGTTGCGAGTTTGCTGTTCAAATCCTGCAGCGGCACCACACTGTGTGGCGCAGGCCTTTCCATCGCGGGTGCAATACTCATGCGCTCACACAGTCTGGCAGGCACGCAGGTTCTGCCTTGGCCGGTTGGTTCGAGAACGGCGACAACCAGTCCATCGCCTGAGCGAACTTGTCGTGCTTGATAGTGTAGTGCATCCAGCGCCCGCGTTTCTCTGCGTGCACCAACCCTGCATCGACCAGCAATTTCATGTGGTGGCTGACTGTCGCTTGGGAAACATCGAGGATGCGCTCAACGTCGCAGGCACAGATGAGTCCCTGAAACGTGCAGCACCCTGCTTGGGGCGAGTGCAGAAACTCCAGGATCTTGATCCGGGCGGGGTCGCTCAGGGCTTTGAATATGCGGTCTGTTTCGAACATACGGGCATATATATAGATAAACTTCGATATATCAATATGTGCTTGCGTCTGGTGCTCGAGACGCACTGGTTAACCTGAATTCCATCCTTGTTTTCTATATCCAGTTTCGATCGCGCACGTGCGCCCGGCCAGCCGGAGTTATTGGTAATGACGGGATCCAAAACGCCATTGCATAGCGCGGTTGACACAGCACCCTGCCCGTTTCATCCGGCGGAAAAAGGTCCGTCACAGCTTTTTGCGCGTAGAGATCGAGCGTCGAAAACTCGGCTTGAAGTTCACCCAGGCACCAGGCGCGGTAGGGGCTTGCGGGACATTCGAAGTGTGCACCGCGATCTTCAAAGCGCACTGACATTGCGCCCTGCGCGACTGCTTTTGCATTGGCGCGCATGTAGGGAAGATGCGTGCCGGCGATCAGGCGCAGCAGTGGTCCACACGCAAGCGGAATCAACCCGGGCTGCGGTGCCGAGATGAAGTCGCCAGGTTCGAGGGCCCACAGTCTCGCCACCCACGCGAGTGTGCGCGGTGCGACGTCGCGCATGATTTTGGCGGGCGTAGGATCCGAGAAGAAGTGCCGGAACATTGAACCAAACAATCCGAAATCGGCCTCGGAGGGCCGTGCGCCAAGCACGAATTGACTGTGCTCAAGCGCGGATTCCATTGCAGCCAGTGTTTCAAAATACAGCTTTTCGATTGCATGGCTGGTTGATAGCGTTACGCCGTCCTGCCGTAAATACACGCCCTTCTGCCGGCGCAGGACAATCTGGCGGCGCAGAAAATAGGGAAGCTTCAAATCGCGCAACATGCCGCGCGCGATCCGGCCACTCATCAGCCGCGCGTCATCGGCGAAAGCCCACCGGTAATAAAGCGCCGGCCGCCACAGCGACTCATCGCCAAAGTCTTCGATCAAGCGCGCGATGAATCCTACCACCGGGTCGCGAGGTGTGATTTTTGGATCGGGCCTGGTTTTTTCAAAGTGCCTGATGATCAGTGTGGTGTCTGTGAGCCAGGTTCCGTCAGGACACTCAACTTGAGGCATCTGCCGGACGCCTGTCGCACGTGCGCAATCGCGAAAACTGCGCGTCGTCATCTCGCGTAGTTCGTAAGCAATTCCTTTGGCGCGAAAATAGGCCTCGAGCTTTCCGGTGAAATAGGAAAGGTCGAGGCCGTGGACGATGTAGGGCTGGGTAATTTTTCAGCAACCCATCAAAACGGAATCTCATCATTCGGATCGGCGGAGAAGTCCTGCGCTTCGCCTCGGCCGCCCGCAGCAACCGCTCGTCGGCCGCCGCCGCCAGTTGATGAGCCTTCAATCGCACCACTGTCGCCGCCCTTCCCGTCCAGCATCACAAGTTCGCCACGGAATCGCTGCAACACAACTTCGGTCGTGTATTGGTCGTGCCCGTCCTTGTTGGTCCACTTGCGGGTTTGAAGCTGGCCTTCCAGATAGACCTTCGAGCCCTTGTGGAGGTACTTTTCGGCAACCTTTGTCAGGTTCTCGTTGAAAATCACCACTTTGTGCCATTCGGTCTTTTCCTTGCGTTCGCCCGACGTCTTGTCCCGCCAGGATTCCGAGGTTGCCACACTCAGATTGACCACCGAGCCGCCTGAGGGCATCTGGCGCACCTCAGGGTCCTGGCCCAGATTTCCTACCAAAATTACTTTATTGACGCCCGCCATCGATATGTTCCTTCTTCTTGCGCTTGACCTGAAGACATTAACCACCGGAAGTGGTGGTCTTCTAGGTATATTGTTCTTGTTACGTTCTGAAAGTCAAGCTATCAACGCTCAAATCTGTGGAGCGGAATCGATTCGTGGGGCGGTCAGGACCATCTAAGGGGCTCATGCAAAAGAACATTTCGGTTCGCGGGGCGCGCGAACATAATCTGAAAAACGTCAACGTCGACATCCCGCGCGACCAGCTGGTGGTGATGACGGGGCTGTCGGGGTCGGGCAAGTCGTCGCTGGCCTTCGACACGATCTATGCCGAGGGGCAGCGGCGTTATGTCGAAAGCCTGTCGGCCTACGCGCGCCAGTTTCTGGAGCTGATGCAAAAGCCCGATGTCGATCATATCGACGGGTTGTCGCCCGCGATCTCGATCGAGCAAAAGACGACATCGCGCAATCCGCGATCAACGGTCGGCACGGTGACCGAGATTTACGACTATCTGCGTCTGCTGTTTGCGCGTGTCGGTGTGCCCTACTCGCCCGCGACCGGATTGCCGATAGAAAGCCAAACCGTCAGTCAGATGGCGGACCGTGTAATGACCCTGCCCGAAGGAACGCGGTTTTATCTGTTGGCGCCCATTGTCCGGGGGCGCAAGGGTGAATACCGGAAGGAT
>JAWXBO010000153.1:0-5559 GCA_034440175.1 Alphaproteobacteria bacterium | reverse complement strand
TAACTACGATCAGGCAATCACCGACTATAGCCGTGCAATTGAACTGATGCCGGATTACGCGCCCGGTTACAATCAGCGCGGCTTGGCATACTCAGAAAAAAAGCACTATCGCCGCGCAATCGATGATTTCGATAACGCGATCAAACGACGTCCGGGCTATCCTGGAGCTTTCGTCAATCGAGGCACAGCCTATCGTCGGCTGGGTCAATATTCGAGGGCCATTGAGGACTATAATCAGGCGATCAAACTGAGACCAAATGACTCGAGTGTTTACGACATACGATGTTGGACACGGGCGTTGCCCGGCACGGCTTTGGATATTGCACTTGCAGACTACAATGAGGCCCTACGCCTGAAGCCCAAGAATGGGAGCGCCCTAGAGAGCCGATGCTTAGTGCGCGTGAAAATGGGCGAGCCTATGAATGCCATCGAGGATTGCAGCGCCGCGCTCAAAATCGATGCGAAGCTGTCTTATGCCCTGTACCTAAGGGGGATCGCCAAACGGCGCGCGGGCGCCGTAAAGGGTGGAGATGTTGACATCACTGCCGCTGAGGCGATCGATGGCGACGTCGTGAAAACATTTGCTGGCTACGGCGTTCACCGATAGGGGTTCCAACTGTCAACCCCTGTGCTCGGCAATTTCGGCCGAGGTCCGTGCTTGGACGCGGGCGATGGCGGACTTGCGCCGACCAGAACAACCGATGAAGCGGGCTTGACAGCGGCGGCTGTGTTCTTTATATGTTCTGCTTGGTGTGTTGCTTATATTTTTTGTCTTGATTTTCGCCCGGGGCGCGTTGCTTCCGGGCGCTGCGACTTGACATTTGTGGAGCGGAATTTTTTGGCGGCTTTGGCCGTGACGGGGGAATTGCGTCTTGTGGGTCAGTAGGACAATTGAGACAGGACAAACAGGACAGTGTTTCTGGGACAGTGTCCGATGTCCTGTTTGTCTCAAAATTGGTGGCGGAAAGGCGCCGTTTTTTGGCCGGAATGGGACAGCGATTTTGGCGAAGTGCCTATTTGGTGGTGGTTTGCTGGGGTGGACGGGGGGTTGCCTGGCGCTGCTGGATCAGAGCCACCAGCAAGCCTCTGGTGTCGATGTTGGGCGGATGGGGGACACCTTTGCCGGGGCCGGGGCCCGCCTTGAGATCGGCGAGCGTAAAGTCCATGCGCACATCATAGGTGCGGTCGAGCTGGTTGCGCAGGCCCTGCTCGGCCAGGTACCAGGCGGCCTTCGTCGCATCGTCCCTGCACGTTGCAAGCTCGGCCGGTTGGGTGGCACCCCAGCGGCGCTCGATGCAATGGTAGGGATCAAACGAGAGCAGAAACATGCGGCGGCGGATCTCTTCGTAACCCAGCTGCACCGGCGTTGCATTCGAGCGCTGGTAGGTGATGGTGCAGAGTGCTGCTTCCTGGTCGTAAGCGGTGAGCAAGTCCATCAACAGGTCTGCGCCTTTATAGTGGACCCTCCGGTCGGCGGCCGCGTGCCATTCGACGAAGCGCTGGGTCTGATCGCGCAATTCCTTGAACGAAGTTTTCAGGCGGGCGTCGCGCGAGGGGGTTGAGAAATCTTCCCATTCGCCTTCGGTGCCGTAGATATTTTGCGGCAAGCGGCCAGGCTGGGACTTGGCATGAATGCCGCGCTGGATCGCGAGGTCGACGGCTTCGGCGCGATAGCGAAGGTCTTCGCAATTGGCGCGCATCATGTTGCGGACTTCTTGCACGGGCTCGTAATTCAGCGAGCCGCCGCCCATCCTGGCGCGGACGTAGTCGTAGTAGTCGACGCTTTGATCGTCGAGCATGAAGGGGCCGCTGGACCATTCGCGATCAGCGGCGGGCCGTGCGACGTTGCCGAAATATTGCTCGGTCGAGTAATCCGGCAGCTCGGCGTTCTTGGCGAATTCGATGCGCCCGCCAATGAAAATTCCTTCAGGAGTTTTTGTGGCGCCGGCCAGCTTCGTGGGGCGCCAGTTTTTGAAACCTGATCCCATGCCGGGCGAGGAGCGGACAAACTTTTTACCGTAGGTGCCGCGGGTCAGGGAGTTGTCGGGATGGGCATCCATGTAAAGGACGCGGCCGTCGTCTTCGATTTTGTAGACGACCGCTACGTGGCCGTTGGGATCGTAGAGCACGGAACCTGGCCTCAGAGATTTGCGGTCGATGCGCACGGGATAGAGGTCGGTTGCCTCCATGTCGGGATGCAGGCGGTACATGGCGCTTGAGATGGTGTTGCGCAAATCGACGAGGAGCTGAGGGCCACTTGTCGAACCTGAGAGGATATCCCGGCGGCTTGAGATTTCGTTGCCGCTGGCGGTGTAGCGGATGTCGCGCGTGCGGCCGCGTGGACTGACGGATGAGGCGTAAGAAAATGGCAGGCCACGCTTCCACGCATAGTAAGCGCGCAGGAAGTAGGGCAAGTCGGCGCAGTCAGCGCTGAAGTAGGTGCCGGGCGGATCGGTGCGGGCGAATGGATTGGCAGCGCTCTTCAGACATTTATCGATTGTGCCGCAGCGCGTGTTGCCAATAGCCAGAATGAATTCCGCATAGCCGCGCTCGTCGGCAACGGTCCAGCTCTCGCGCAGCACGCGGATCGATGTCGAAGTGTTTTGAGCAAAGGCTGCGTGGCCCACGAATCCAAACAGCAAAAAAACGCCGGCAACAACCCGGCGTAACTGAACGTGGCGCACGCGAATGTTCCCCCAAAGCCCTCAACCCTTGGATTCAAGCTAACGCTTGGGAGGGCCGGGTCAATCGCCAGGCCAAGCTTGTGGCCATTGTTCAGGAAAGGGTTGCTCTAGGGCCACGTTTTCGTGATCAATTAGGGGTTAACCCTGACTATGCTTGACTAGTATCAAGTTGGTACTATATGGGTGTGCATGATACCGAAGAGACAGAGTCTTTTAGGTGGACTGCGCCGGGGAAACCCTGCGGGAGAGTGGTGTGACATCTGCCGAAGTACATCTGAAGAAATTCCGCAAAGAGCTTCATAGCGGCATTGCTGCAATGGTGCTGCTGGCGCTTTTGGAGCGGTCGGGGGACGAAATGTACGGCTATCAAATTGCCAAAGAGATTAGCGCAAAGGCCGGGGGGGCGTCCTTCCTCAAGCAAGGGGCGATCTATCCGGTTTTGCGCTCTTTGCATGCTGCGGGCATGCTTTCGAGCAGGGTTGAAATGTCAATGTCGGGTCCGCCGCGGCGCTACTATGCGATTTCGAATGAAGGCCGTGAAGCACTTGTCGCCTGGCGAGAGGTTTGGGGTGAACTCCGTGGATTTGTGAGTTCTCTCATCGAACCGGGAGAGGCCAATGGCTAACGCTTCTCTTCCGTTCGCCAACCCCACGACGATCAAGGCTTATCTGGACGCCCTCAAATCGTGCCTGAAGGGTCAACCGCCGGCGCTAGTTCAAGATGCGCTCGCGGACGCCGAAGAATATCTGCGAGCTGAGCAAGCTGAGTCTCAGGAAGAAACTGAGCAGCAATTGCTGGCGCGCATTGTCGAATCTTATGGAACGCCACAGGAAGTGGCTGAGGAGTATATCGCTATGGAACAAGCTGCAAACAGCCCCTTCCCGGCTCGCACCGATGACAACACCCCGGCCGAAAGAGCCCCAGGGCTCTTCGGCGTTTTGGTCGATCCGCGAGCGTATGGCGCGTTGATCTACATGCTGTTGTCGCTCGCAACAGGTATTTTCTATTTCACATGGGCGGTCACAGGGTTGAGCCTCACGATCGGCTTAGCCATTCTGATCATCGGGATTCCGTTTGCGTTACTTTTTATTGGCTCGATCCGTGTGATTAGCTGGATTGAAGGGCGGGTCGTTGAAGCCTTGCTCGGTGTCCGTATGCCACGGCGTCAACCGGCGCAAGAAGAGGGCGGGACACTTTGGACGCGGATCAAGCGCGTATTGGCGGACGGCCGGACCTGGAGTTCGTTGTTGTATATGATCCTGCAGCTGCCTCTGGGTATCATCTATTTCACCATAGCGGTGACGCTTGGTGTGACCTCAGGTGCGCTTATCGCAGGCGGATTCTATGAGTTGGGAACAGGCAAAAACGTGGTGCGCATCGACCCTTATCCTGAACTCGACGCATTGCTCAATACACCGCCAGGATTGGTATTGCTGGTCATCGTTGGCCTTGTCGGCATACTGTTCACGCTGCATCTGGCGCGGGTGGTTGGCTATATCCATGGAAAAATAGCCGAGGCGCTGCTTGTACGCGCGTAGCCGTTAAAGGACGAGAGCCTGTTAAACACGGCGCAATGCGCGTGCGAGTTCAGTGCGGGCTTTGATCGTTACGCGCTCAAGACCAAGCCAGTGAGCCAGTGATTTGAGTTCGGTGGAAAGCTCGCCGACAATGTGTTTGGGCTCCATATGGGGTTCTACATGCCCGCCCAGCACCAGCAGGCGCTTGGCCTTACGGTCTGACTTCAGATCTACGCGGGCAACCAGTTTACCGTTCAACAGGAACGGCATAACGTAGTATCCTTGGGTCCGTTTTTCCTTCGGCGTGTAGAATGCGAGCCGATAATGAAAATTAAATAGCCGTTCTGTGCGTTGCCTGGCCCAAATCAATGAATCGAATGGCGAGAGCAGGGCTTGTGCCTCGGAGGCTCTAGGAATTTTCAGCTTTGGGAGTGTGTAGGCCGCTGGCTTCCAGCCCTCAACTGTCACCTTGCTGAGCCCGCCCAATTCGATCAACTCTGCAATGCGGGCTTTTGCATCAGCGGCTGGAATCCTGAAGTAGTCGCGCAGATCCGTTTCGGTGGCGACACCGTGTGCCTGAGCTGCAATTTTCAGCAATTCCCTTTGAGCGACTTCTTTGGAAGGCGTCGATTGGTTGAGGAGGTCCGGTGCAATGATTCGTTCTGGCAGATCATAGAGCCGCTCGAACCCTCTCCGGCCTGCGGAAGTAAGCTGACCCGTCCAAAACAAATATTCCAGCGCACGTTTTCCGTTGCTCCATCCCCACCAATTGCCTGTGGATTTACCGCCGTCGAGTACCTCACCAGCGGTAAGCGGACCGAGATCAGCAACTTGATTATGGACAGATGCAACAAAATCGGGCTGGTTTTTTGCCAGACTCGATGGCCCGCCCCAGATCCGCTTTCCACTGCGCGCCTCGTCCATGCGCCACCTGAACAGGGGCTGCATCTCCATGGGAATAAGAGATGCTTCATGTCCCCAATATTCAAACAATGCGCGCGGGGATTTTTGTGACAACTCATCAAGGGCACTTCTCGGATAAGGCCCCAAGCGCGAAAACAGCGGCAAGTAGTGGGAGCGAACCAGGACATTGACGCTGTCGAGCTGCAGTAAACCAATCCGCCTAATTGTTTGCAGCATTTTCGTCGCAGACGGCGCTTGCGTAGTAGGCTTTGCGCCAAACCCCTGCGCTGTCAGCGCTAGTCTGCGCGCCTCTTGCAGAGATATCGAGTTTTCTTTTCTGGCGGTGATGCTATCGTTCTTATTTATCATCTGAACTGGGTGCAGGGATAGGATTTGAACCTATGACCTTCAGGTTATGAGCCTGACGAGCTACCGGGCTGCTCCACCCTGCGTTA
>JAWXBO010000152.1:0-7560 GCA_034440175.1 Alphaproteobacteria bacterium | reverse complement strand
GTCGGCAGCAACGCTGGTCGGACAAACGCTCGTCATCGCCGACTGCAAAGCGCTGAGAGCACCGGCAGGACTGGTGCCGAAGTTGAGAAAGTACTGGAAAGTTGTGCCCGCGCCGGTGGCAAGCGGGGCGGAAAATACGATGTGAAGCCCCTGGTCCGCGAGCCCCCCATTACCATCGAACGCCGATGTCGCAACACCCGTCAGGCTTGGTGGCGAATTGATTTGGAATGGAAACCCTGCTGCGACCACCGCACGGGGATCCGTCACACCCAGCGCAACGCTATAGCCCGTTGTCACGGTATCGGAGGCCAAACCGATCAAGATTCCCGAATCGGTGAAAACATCGTTGTATGTTGAAAAGGGACCGGCCCTGGCAATTCCGATGTCGGGATCGAAAGTGTCGTAGCCGAGAAAGCTTCCGATGGATTGGCCGGTGTTCTGGATGGTCGTCGTGACCAACACCGAGCCCGCGCCCACGATCTGGTACTGCCGGGTCACCGTGATGGCGTAGGCGCCATAGGTGTAACTTGCGCTACCGCTGATAATGCCGCCGGAATTCGAAAGAACGCCAAACGGGAGTCCGCCGCCGCTCGTCGTGTTGTTCTGGAACGTCGCCGATACACCATCGAGCATAAAGCCCCAGTCCGAGACGTGCGTTCCTTGATTGAAATTATCGAAGCCGAACGATGTCAACGTCTCGATAGCGGCGTTGTCGGTGCGAATGTCCAGGAAGATGTCGGCGTTAGACAGCGATTCATTCGCAAGCGCCGGGCCAAGGGCCGAAAGAGCCGCCAGAGCCCCACCAAGCGCAAGCGAAGAAGCTGTTCGCCAATGACCGCTGAACCTAATCACAGCCTTCAACCTTCCCCAACTCGACATTGCCCACTTCACCACTCGGCTTGATCGTCACTTTTTCTCCGGGAGTGAGGTGCACGGTCTGTCCGGTCTGCTTGGACGTTACGAAGGCGTCCCCGGAATCAAGGCCGACGGTGGTCGTCCCGTCGTCCGTCACCAGGGTTCTGAGCGTCGTGCCGCGAATACCGATGGTCACCGTCGGCGTTTCAACGCGAACATTTGCCTTGGGAATGCCACCCGAGATAAAGCGGAATGCGCCCTTGGTGTAACGCAGCACTTGCCGGTCTGAACCGCCGGACCCCGCATAGACATAGTCATCCACGACCAGGCTCGAGCCGCCACCCATGCTCAGCTTGCTGCGATCAAGAAACGTCACTTCCAACCGGCCTTGCGCCGCTGTTGTCAGCACCGCATTGCGGTAAATTTGTGCATTGAGCGAAATGTCCGCCCGCGCGGCGTTCTGTGGAGTCTGAGAAGCTTGCGGCCGCAAACTTGACGCAGCGCCCACCGTCTCAGCGGCCTGTGCGGCGCCCGGCCATGCAATCGCAAGCGCCGCAAAAAACAGCACCCATTCCACCCGCAAGACACTCGCGCTCATATGCAACCCCAGTAGTCGCGCCAAACCGAATCACCATTTGCACCGACCTTGCTGCTTTGGCAAGATTATCCCTCCAAAACCAGAGAGATAGCCGGTGGTTAGCGCCCTTTGAGCACTAAACAAGGTGAACACAAGCCCAATCCAACGAAGCACCCCAGAATTATTCCCCGTAGAATTGTATGGGTTGGGGTGCGCGGGCATTCCCGTCTGATCTTCCTACTCGCAATTTTCACCCCGGCCCTGAAAGAATTATGGGTCGTCAACGTGAAAGCACTGGATCGAAAACTCGCTTTTCTTTCCTGACGTTCACGGGGCTCGCTGGCCGAGCCTGTGCTCATTCTGGCGTCACGAAGGCGCTGCCGGTTCTTCGGGTACGCCAACGGATTGGCTCAAAACATTGTCGTCGAACATTGTTGAAGTGCATTGCAACTGCCCACCAAGACTTGCCGAGCAGCGTTTCAAAGTGCGGCAACGGCATCCTGGGCACAACGACGCTGCACGCTTGGGACTCTTAAGGGGACAGTTTGAGCGCCTCGCGGCTTTGGGCTCGCTCAAAATCGGATCGCTGGTCACAGTGGAGACCAGCGCAGACTACGATCTGGATCAAGTTGCTCATCAGGTTCGTCATCAGTTGAGATCTCGTGGGTGAGTTGATCACATAATCCGCCCGGTTATATACCCTGCGCAGATGCACGATAGCCGGCACACAGGCGGGCAAGCCCCCTGGGAAGAAAGATTGAAACTCATCACGAGACAAACGCGGAGACGCCTAAACCTCCCACCAAGCCTGCGGCCGCGGCGTCATCCCGGCGGCCTTCTCGATCACTTCGCCCGCGCGGAACAACGTCGCTTCGTCGAACGCCTTGCCAATCAACTGCAAACCCAGCGGCAGCCCTTCGCTGTTCAACCCCGCCGGCACCGATATCCCCGGCAGGCCCGCAAGATTCACCGTTACCGTGAACACGTCGTTCAAATACATCGCAATTGGATCGTCGCTTTTCTCGCCGATCCCGAACGCAGGGCCCGGTGCCGTCGGTGTCAGCAGCACGTCGCATTTCTTATAAGCCTCATCGAAATCGCGCGCGATCAGCGTGCGCAGCTTCTGCGCCTTGATGTAATAGGCGTCGTAATATCCCGCTGACAGCACATAGGTGCCGATCAGAATGCGCCGCTGCACCTCGCGCCCGAACCCGGCCGCGCGCGTGTTCTCGTACATCGACGTGATGTCCTTGCCCGGCACGCGCAACCCGAATCGCACGCCGTCATAACGCGCCAGGTTCGACGACGCCTCGGCAGGTGCCACGATGTAATAGGCCGGCAGCGCGTATTTCGTGTGCGGCAGACTGACGTCGACGATTTCAGCACCCGCCGCCTTCAACCATTCGATCCCCTTGGCCCACAGCGCCTCGATCTCGCCCGGCATGCCGTCGATGCGATATTCCTTCGGAATGCCGACGCGCAAGCCCCGTACATTGCCCGTCATAGCCGCTTCGTAATCCGGCACCGGCACATCCGCGCTGGTCGAGTCCATCGGGTCGTGGCTCGCCATCGTCTTCAGCATGATCGCGCAGTCGCGCACCGTGCGCGCCATCGGCCCCGCCTGATCCAGCGACGAGGCAAAAGCAACAATCCCCCAGCGCGAACAGCGCCCATAGGTCGGCTTGATGCCGGCGATACCGACGACGGCAGCAGGCTGCCGGATCGAGCCGCCCGTATCAGTGCCCGTCGCACCCAACACCAAACGCGCCGCGACCGAGGCCGCCGATCCTCCCGACGAACCGCCCGGCACCAACGCGGTGTTCGAACCCTTGCGCCGCCACGGATTGATCACGGGCTTGTAGTAGCTGGTCTCGTTCGACGAGCCCATGGCGAACTCGTCCATGTTGAGCTTGCCCAACATCGTAGCGCCCGCGTTCCACAAATTCTGCGTGACGGTCGACTCATACGGCGGCTTGAAGCCGTCGAGAATATGCGACCCCGCGGTCGTCAGCACGCCCTTGGTGCAGAACAGATCCTTGATGCCGAGCGGAATGCCCTCAAGCGCCCTTGGCCGTCCCGCGGCCAACCGCTTGTCGCTCTCGACCGCACCCGCGCGCGCGATCTCCGGCGTTTCCGTCACGAACGCATTCAGCGCCCGCGCCTTCTCGATCGCCTTGATATGCGCCTCGGTCAACTCGCGCGCAGAAAACGCCTTTTTACGCAAGCCGTCGCGCGCTTCGGCAATCGTCAATCCGGTCAGATCGCTCATTCGACCACCTTGGGCACCGCGAAATAATGATCCTCGCCCAACGGCGCGTTCTTGGTCACTGCCTCGGCCTGGCCGCCATCCGACACCACATCGTCGCGCATCTTAAGCCGCATCTGAACCACGCTGGTCATCGGCTCGACGCTCGATGTGTCGACCTCGTTCAATTGCTCGACCCAAGCCAAAAGACGGTTCAGCTCGCCCGCCATCGGCTCGAGCCGCTCTTCGGGGAAAGCAATACGCGCCAGCTTGGCCACGCGCCTGACAGTGTCTTTATCGACGGACATAGGGAGCTCTTGGAGATCAATTTCTTGTGGTGGAACGGGGGCTTTGCTACCAACCTCCCCGGACCGTTGCAAGGAGCGAGCGTGAGAACGGCGTGATAGTCAAAACCCCCGCCGAATTGGCCGAAGCACTAAAGCCCGGAGAACGTCTCTTTGGCCTTGATCTCGGCGAAAAGACCATCGGCATAGCGCTTTCGGACGTATTACGGACTGTGGCGTCTCCGTTAGAGACGCTGCCAAGGACCAAATTCTCGGCCGATGCCAAAATCCTGGTCGCGTTGATCGTCAAACACGGGGTCGGCGGCCTCGTCATCGGGCTGCCTCTCAACATGGACGGCAGCGAAGGACCTTCGGCGCAATCTGCCCGCGCCTTTGCCCGAAACTTCGACGCTCATCGCGCCATGCCGATCCTGCTCTGGGACGAACGCCTCTCGACAGCCGCCGTCACCCGCACACTCATCGACGCCGACATGTCGCGCGCCAGGCGCAAACAGGTCGTCGATAAAATGGCGGCAGCCTTCATCTTGCAAGGGGTTTTGGATTCCAGACTGCAGGCCCACCCATGAGCATCGGCAAGCATCTTGGGCGTACACTCCGTCAAATTTATACCCGTCCGCCGGAACCCGTACCCGACGAACACAAGAAGCTCTTGCTGCTGGTCGGCACCGCAATCTTTATCGCCAGTTACGATCTCAACATATACGGGCTGGCGCTTCCCCAGATCCAAAAGAGCTTCAACATCCCCGAAGCCGACGTCGGCCGCATCATCTTCATTTTCAGGCTGGGCATGATCCCAGCCATTTTCTTGTCTTATCTCGCCGACCGCATCGGACGCCGCTCGTTGCTGCTGCTCACGCTGGCAGGCGCAACGGCCTGCACGATTTGGACCTCGTTTGCCCAAAGCCTTCCCGAATTCGTCGCCGCCCAAACGTTAGCGCGCGTGTTTGCCTACACGGAAGAATTGCTCTGCGTGGTCGTCATCGCGGAAGAATTCTCCGAGCGAACGCGTGGCTGGGCGATCGGGCAATTGGGAGCGCTTGCCTCATTCGGCGCCGGCTTTGCCGCCCTTGTTTTCGGCTTTGTCAATCTGTTGCCGTTCGGATGGCGTGCCATTTATTTTCTGGGCGCCATTCCGTTGCTGTGGTTGCTCTGGGCCCGGCGAAAACTGAAGGAAACAAAGCGCTTTGAGGATCACAAAAAATCAGGGCACGCAACTCACCCCTTCGCAAGCCTGATCACGAACTACCCCGGCCGCATGGCGCTCCTGGCGGCCATCGCCATGCCCTATGCCTTTGGCATGGCCTCAAGCGTCGTCTTTCTCTCCAAACACCTTCAATCCACGCATGGTTGGTTACCGGGACAGGTCTCTGTCCTGGTGATTGCAGCCGGCGCCATCGCCATTCTCGGCAATATTGTGGCGGGCACGCTCAGCGACAGGATTGGCCGACGGATCGTACTCGCGGCCATGATTGCCGCTTCGACGTTGAGCTTTGCTTCGTTTTACACGTGGGCCACGGGGCCGTGGCTGGTGTTGTTTTGGACAGCCGGACTGTTTGCCTATCTTGCCGCCGACATTTTGATAGCCGGTCTTGCCGCCGAATTGTTCCCCACGTCGCATCGCTCCCTCGCCTCGGCCTTGCGCCTGTTGTGTTGGCTGGCGGCAGGAGGCATCGGGCTTTTGGTCGAAGCAGAACTCTATGAGCGTTGGGGATCGCACGGAACTTCGATCGCAATACTCAGTCTCTTGACGCCCCTATCGTTGCTCGCAATTTGGTTCCTGCCCGAAACCGCAAAAAAGTCGCTGGAAGAAATTTCGGCGAAGCACCCATGATCGACGTCCTTTCCGCCCTGATCCCCGTATTCGCCATCATCGCCATCGGCGCCGGACTGCGGCGGCTACAGCTTATGACCGACGGCATATGGCGCGCCGTCGAACGCCTCACTTACTTTGTCCTGTTCCCCTGCTTCCTCTTCGGCGCCATCGCCTTCGCCGACTTCAGCAACGAACCCATCGGCCGTCTGGCACTGTTGCTGTCGGCCGCGATGATCGCCATGGCCGTTATCGTCTACCCCTTTCGCAATGCACTCAAACTTGACGGCCCCGCCTTCACCAGCCTGTTCCAGGGCGCCGTGCGTTGGAACAGCTATGTCGCACTCGGTGCCATCGCTGCTGTGTTGGGCAGCAAAGGCCTCGCACTTGCAGCCATCGCCATCGCCATCATGGTGCCTCTAGCCAACACGTTGTGCGTCGTTGTCCTGGTGCGTCACGCTGCCGGAGGCGAACCAGGCTTGGTGATGCTTTCCAAACAGCTGATCAGAAACCCGCTGATCCTCACCTGCATCGCGGGCATCGCCGTCCAGCTTACCGGTTTGCCCATTCCCCAGGTCGCCAGCACCACCATCGATCTCATCGGCAAGGCCGCACTGTCGCTCGGCCTTCTGGCCGTTGGCGCCAGCCTTGACTTCGCCGATTTGCGAGCCCGGCCGGCCGCCATCGCCACCGCTACCATTCTGAAACTTCTAGCCATGCCTGCAATGGTCGCCCTAGGTGCAACACTCTTGGGAGTAGACGGTGCCGCAAAAACCGCAGCCCTCATCTGCGCCGCCGTCCCCGGCGCTCCCTCGTCCTACATCCTCGCCCGCCAGCTCGGCGGCGACGCCCCCCTCATGGCCGGCATCACCACCACCCAAACGCTGACAGCGATGATGACGATGCCGGTTATGTTGTGGGTTTTGGCGTAATCAATCGAACCTGAGGAAAATATGTCCGAATTCGGATCGGATCACGCGTGATGAGCCGATAGCCCGAAATGGCGGCATGTGCCCCAATAAAGAAATCCGGAAGCGGCGAAAGTTTAATGCCGCCGCGCCGACGATACGCGCCGTAGGCCTTTCCCGCGAGAAAGGCCATCTCTTCAGTGATCGCTTCCCTGATGATTTGGGCAGGCAGCGCATCCTCAATTTCTTCGATCTGCGCATAGCCAACCGAGACTTCTGCAAACACCACAACATTGATCACAAGGCGCGAGGAGTCTGCAATCTCTGCCAACGCTCGGCTTGACCACTCGAACCAGTTCGGGTCTTGTGTTGCAATATCAAGCAGAACGCTGCTGTCGATCAACGTCGCCGTCATAGTTTGCGCGTAAGCGCCAGGATTTGATCTGTCGTCATTCTGACAGTAGCCGTCCCGCGCATGTGCTCAATCAGTTTGGCGCCACGCGAGGTCTTGCCCGGCCTGCGAGCCTTGACAATTTGGACGGTTTTGCCGTCGAACTCAAAATCGACCTCAGTGTCCGGCAATAGTCCCGCACGCTCCCGAATATGTGCCGGAATCGTAACCTGCCCCTTCGACGTAATTCGCATCTCGCTCTCCATTCCTACTCTTACAAGTAAGAGTAATACATTTCCACTTTAAGATCAAGATTGGCGCATTTAAAACGATCACAGGGCTTTCGGAAACCTTGCTGTGGGTTTCGGTCGCAGGGGAATCGGGTGAAGGAAATCACGCGGCGATGAGGCTGGCGAGATATTCGTCGTCCCACCCAGCGGTTTTGCGCCGGAGGCGGATGGAATCCCTT
>JAWXBO010000151.1:0-5602 GCA_034440175.1 Alphaproteobacteria bacterium | reverse complement strand
AGCAGCCATCGATGACGGCCCGTCCTCTGTGCGCTATCCGCGCGGCGAAGGTATCGGCATCGAGCTGCCGGCCAAAGGCATTCCGCTTCAGATCGGCAAGGGTCGCATCGTCCGCGAAGGCACTAAAATCACGATTCTAAGCTATGGCACCAGGCTCGCCGAAGCCCTTAAAGCCGCCGACGACCTCAACGCGCGCGGCCTGTCGACCACCGTCGCCGACGCTCGCTTCTGCAAACCGCTCGACGAAGACCTCATTCGCCGCCTGGCAAAAAACCACGAAGTCTTCATCACCATCGAAGAAGGCGCCGTCGGCGGTTTCGCCTCGCACGTCATGCAGTTCATGGCCGGGGAAGGCATGTTCGACCGCGGCTGCAAATTCCGCCCGATGATCTTGCCCGACATCTTCATTGATCACGATACCCAGCAAAAACAATACGATGTGGCAGGTCTGAATGCCCAGCACATCGTGGCCACTGCTTTGACGGCGTTGGGTGGCGCCTCGGCCATCATTGGCTTTAGGGCGTGACAGCACCACTGACGCGCGAAAAGATCGTTCGCCTGGGCCATCGTGGCGACGGCGAAACCGCTGAAGGTCTCTATGTTCCCTTCACCGTGCCCGGCGACATCGTCGCTGCGGAAGTGGTGGGCGAGCGCACCCGCCTGGCGGAAGTCCTGTCGCCCGGACCAACCCGCACGAGACCTCCGTGCAAACACTTCGGCACCTGCGGTGGCTGCGCCCTTCAGCATGTCGCGCCTGTGGCCTATCGGGAGTGGAAGCGCGAGCAAGTCATTCACGCGCTCGCCCAGCGTGGCATCGAAAATGTCGAGATTGCAGACCTCGTCACCTTCGAACCGCGCACCCGCCGCCGCGCCGTGTTTACCGGGCGCATCGTCCACGACGCCGTGATGATCGGCTTTCAAGAGCGCGGTACGCACTTCATCGTCGACCTCGAAGAGTGCCATGTCGTGCACCCGCAATTGATGGCCGTGCTGGCACCCTTGAGGCAACTGCTCATCGGCATATTGCCCGATCAAGGCCGTGCGGAAATCGACGTTCTTCGCACCGATAGCGGTATCGACATGACCCTCGGCCTGCCGCGCGTTGAGATCGATGGCCCCTTGCGCATAAAACTTGCGGGCCTTGCCGCTAAGCTCGAACTGGCGCGCCTGACCGTCAACGGCGAACTCATAGCCCAGGCCCACGCCCCCACCATTCGCTGGGCCGGTGTCGATGTCACGCCACCGCCGGGCAGCTTCTTGCAAGCAGTCCCCGAAGCGGAATCCACACTGCAGGAACTGGCCGTCAAAGGCGTGGGCTCGGCCAAGCGCGCCGCCGATCTCTTCTGCGGCTCCGGCGCTTTCACCTTGGCGATGGCCAGGAAAGCTGCGGTCGCTGCCTACGACAGTGAAAAAGACTCCATTGCCGCACTCACAGCGGCTCTCCGCAATGCCCAGGGACTGAAGCCCATCACCGCTGAACGGCGTGATCTGTTCCGCAGGCCCCTGCTGGCATCCGAACTCAACGCCTTTGACGCTGTCGTCATCGACCCGCCACGTGCCGGTGCGAAAGCGCAATGCGAGCAACTGGCAGCCTCCAAAGTCCAGCGCATCGTCTCCATCTCATGCGGCCCCGCAACTTTCGCCCGCGACGCGCGCATTCTCATCGATGGCGGTTACACGCTTGAAAAAGTGACCCCCATTGACCAATTCCTCTGGTCGGCCCACATAGAGCTGGCAGCGTTGTTTTTGAGGACTTAGCAATGCCCAGCCTCATTGCCCGCACAGCTTACCGCCTCAGCCAATCCGCCCGCGTCGCCTGGTACGGCGGCCATCACATCCTGGCCAACCGCCTGGGCAAACGCACTGCCTTCGCCCAAGCAGGCGTGAAGGTCGAACACAAATACCCAAGTCGTGATCTGTTCCTGAAAGAAATGCAGTCCCTGTTCGAACGCGACTGGGCCAACATCGAAGCGGACCTCTATGCCGCGCCGGCGGCACTCGATCAAAGTGCGCTCGCCACGCTGCGCAAGTCCCTCGACTTTCTGCGCGACGTACCGCAAGTCGCCCGCCGCCGCCGCGACCATGTCCACGGCGAAGTCCTGGACGAGGATTCCCACGAAAAATTCCCGCGCTACTATCTACAAAACTTCCACTATCAGTCGGGAGGGTGGCTGACCGAAGACTCCGCCCAACGTTACGACTTCCAGGTCGAAACCTTGTTCGCAGGCACCGCCGACGCCATGCGAAGGCAAGCGCTCGTACCCATCGCCGAATACCTGAAGGGCAGGGACCAGCGCGGCCTCAACTTGCTCGACGTCGCGACCGGCACCGGACGCTTCCTCACCTTCGTCAAAGACAATTGGCCAAAGCTCAACACCACAGCGCTTGATCTGTCACCCGCATATCTCGATGAAGCGCGCAAATCTCTCAAGGCGTGGCGCGAAGTAACCTTCCTCGAAGCCAACGTCGAAAAAATCCCACTCGAGAACGCCAGCCAGGACATCGTCACCGCAACCTACCTCTTCCACGAGCTCCCGCCCAAAATCCGCCCCATCGTCGCCAAAGAAATCGCCCGAGTCCTTAAGCCCGGCGGCCTCTTCGTCATGGTCGACTCCATCCAACCCGGCGACACCCCCGGCTTCGAAGCCCTGACCGAATTCTTCCCCCAAGCCTTCCACGAACCCTATTTCGAAAGCTACCTCGCCTGGGACATCCGCGCGGGGTTCGAGCAAGCAGGCCTGAAGATGACATCATCGACGCCGGCGTTCCTGTCGAAGGTCGCCGCGTTCGAGAAGCAGACCTAACCCCGGTAGCGCGGGCGCCCCGCCCGCTCTTTCGTTCTGATTCAAAAGGGGCGGGCAGGGGAGCGTGTGAAGAAATTGGTATTTCGACGATTTTGCTGTGCGAGGGTGCAGCTAACCGATTGAATAGATTCAGGTCGAAGTCGATGAATTTCTGCAACTCTGAATTTCTTCACAGCCTCGGATGTCCGCGCTCCCGAACCAGTTACCCCACCTGCGCCCTATGCCGTAGCAGGTGATCCGCCAGCACGCACGCCATCATCGCCTCGCCCACCGGCACCGCGCGAATGCCGACGCACGGATCGTGGCGGCCTTTGGTCTGGATCTCGGCGTTCTGGCCGTCGCGTGTAATCGTCTTGCGAGACGCGAGAATCGACGACGTCGGCTTCACCGCGAAGCGAACGACGACGTCTTGCCCAGTGGAAATGCCGCCCAACACTCCACCCGCCTGGTTCGATAGAAAATGTGGCCGCCCATCCTTCATCCGCATTTCGTCGGAATTCTCTTCGCCGCTGAGCGCCGCCGCCGCAAACCCCGCGCCGATCTCCACGCCCTTGACCGCGTTGATTGACATCATCGCCGCCGCGAGCTCGGCATCGAGCTTGCCGTAGACCGGCGCGCCCAATCCGGCAGGCACGTTCGACGCCACCACCTCGATCACGGCGCCGCAGGAAGAGCCCGCCTTGCGCCGCTCGTCGATGTAGCTCTCCCACAACGCGGCAGCCTTGGCATCCGGCGACCAGAACGCATTGCGCTCGACCTCGGCCCAATCCCAGTTATCGCGGTCCACTTTGTGCGGCCCCACTTGAATCAGCGCCCCACGAATCTGGACTCTACCGTCCACAATGTGATCCAGCACCTTGCGCGCGATGGCGCCTGCTGCTACCCGCGCCGCCGTTTCGCGCGCCGATTGCCGCCCGCCGCCGCGATAATCGCGCACGCCGTACTTCATGAAATAGGCATAGTCCGCGTGACCCGGCCGGAACTTGTCCTTGATGCCCTCATAATCTTTAGACTTGGCATCGACATTGTCGATATGAAGCGCGATCGGCGTACCCGTCGTCACTTGACCGCCCGTGTCGCTGTCGCCGAACACGCCGGACAGAATCTTGACGACGTCCGTCTCTTGCCGCTGCGTGACGAATTTCGAAGTTCCCGGCCGCCGCTTCTCCATCCACGGCTGAATGTCGGCCTCGCTCAAGGCGATGCCCGGCGGGGTGCCGTCAACAACGCACCCAAGCGCCAACCCATGGCTTTCGCCCCAGGTCGTAACGCGAAACAGATGGCCAAAGGTGTTATGCGACACGCCTATTCGTCCGGCGACAACGTCGTCAACAGCGTCGCGCTTTCCTTGACCTTGTCGATCGCAGCCAGCCCAATCATGTGATAGCCGCAGTCAACGTGATGGATTTCCCCCGTCACCGCGCGCCCCAAATCGGACAGGAAATAGAGACCCGAACTGCCGACTTCTTCCAGTGTCACATTGCGCCGCAACGGTGCATTCAGTTCGTTCCACTTCAAGATGAAGCGGAAATCGCCAATGCCCGAAGCGGCCAGTGTCTTCATTGGCCCGGCAGAAATCGCGTTGACGCGAATACCCTTCTTGCCCAGATCCTCGGCCATATAGCGCACGCTGGCCTCAAGTGCCGCCTTTGCGACGCCCATGACATTGTAATGCGGCATCACTTTTTCCGACCCCAGATAGGTCAAGGTCAAAAGCGAACCTCCTTGCGTCATCAGCTTCTCGGCCCGTTGCGCGACGGCTGTAAACGAATAACAGGAGATATTCATCGTCAGCGCGAAATTGTCATAGCTCGTATCAACGTATCTTCCGCGCAGCTCTTCCTTGTTGGAATAGCCAATGGCGTGGACTACGAAGTCCAGTGAGTCCCATTTTTGTTCCAGCTCGGCAAAGACCGCATCAATCGAAGGGAAGTCCGACACGTCGCACGGCAACACCAATTTCGAGCCAATACTCTCAGCCAAAGGCCCCACCCGCTTCTTCAAGGCGTCGCCCTGATAGGTGAAGGCGAGCTCCGCCCCTTGGTCGTGCACGGCCTTGGCTATGCCCCAGGCGATCGAACGGTCGTTCGCAACCCCCATGATCAGGCCGCGCTTGCCCTTCATTAAACCTTTGATTTGGCTCATATTTTGGACTGCTTGCCTCGGGCGTTTGTCAAAGTTTGAAACTGTCCGCAACGCTAGTCAAATTCGCAAGGCGGGTCAAACCACACATTGTGAATATCCGCTACCAATTCGAACGGGCGTTAACGACGTCTAGTTCAAGTCAATTGCGAACGCCTTGAGGTTGGCGAGCTCCGCATATTCAAGCGCCCCTTCTTGCGTGGCAAGCAGGGCCACTTTGGGAGCTCTTCCTGCCAGGAACGCCTCCTGCCAGCGCGGGGCGCACAGGCACCAGCGATCCCCTGGTTTGAGCCCGGGAAAACCAAACTGCGGCATCGGCGTCGACAAATCGTTCCCGCGCGATTTCGAGTACGCCAGAAACTCAGCGGTCATGACAACGCACACCGTGTGTGAACCCGTATCTTCGGGCGAAGTGTTGCAGCAGCCGTCACGAAAGAAGCCTGTGACGGGCTCAAAGCTGCACGGTTGCAATTCACCGCCCAGCACATTGCGCTGCGACTGTTTCCGCCCGCCGCCACTGCGTTCCTGATAGGCCATGTGCGTCCTCGAATGGTTGGCCGTCGCCAATCTCGCGCCAGGCTGTTATACATGAAATACCAGCCCGGAAAGACCCAAGATATGCAACGCCAAAGCATCGAAAGCGCCGTCGTGGCAGT
>JAWXBO010000150.1:0-13459 GCA_034440175.1 Alphaproteobacteria bacterium | reverse complement strand
ATCTGCAAAACGACAGCCGGAAAATCATCTCTTTCTTTCAAAAGCCATCGCTCAAATACGCCGCCTAAAGATGAATCTACTTATGGACGGATTAATACATCTCACAGACCGTTGCGGTCATCGCGATCCTGGCATCATTGGTTGGCGTGTTCGTCCAGATCCGCCAGCAGTCACGGGTGGCGCGATCGGACCTGTACCTGACGGCGATGTCCGCGTTTTCTGATCACTTCCGGACATTCAGGACCGATCCCGATTTCGCAGTGCTGTATAGCGTTGCGCTTCAGACCTGGACCGGATTGTCGAGGGAGCAAAAGCTGCGCATACACGCCTATAATGTCGAGATGGCGGTCAATGTTGACGCTGTCCTGAACATGCGATTGCAGAATTTGATCGATGAAGGGCAGGCCCTGACCTTCGTCCACAACATGCTCGGCGTCCTCATCACGCAGGTGGGGCAGAATGGTGGTTGGAGTCGCAGTTCTTCTTCTCGCCGCTGTTGCGCGACACGTTGAACAAGCGGTTGGCTCAATCAGCTTCACTTCCTCCGGCATGGACCCACTTCCCGCCCTGGGAAGCAGCTAAGGCGGAGGTCGAAGCCGCGGCTGCCGGCAAGCCGGTCTGACGGCGCGACACCACCAACGTTGTGCTGTGGGATGTGAGTGCGTTGCACGGCAACGCGGCCCCGACGCCGGAAGTCAAAACGCAAAGCGGAGTACCAAAATCATGACTCTTGGAACCGCCTACTACATCAGCCAGATCCTCGCCGTGGCCGCCATCTTCGGCTCGCTGGTCTTTGTGGGACTGCAGATCCGGCAGAACACGCGCGCCGTGAAGGCGACGTCGCATCACGCCATCACCGACAGCTTCAACGCGATCAACAATCTCATCCTCAGCGATCCAAAGGTCGCGCGCATCCTGCGGCTCGCCATGTCAGGTTCAAAGGAGCTGGACGAAGACGAACGCATGTCCGCTGACTACATGCTGCTGGCCAACTTCCGAATCTTCGAAACGCTTTACTACCAATACAAGAATGGCACCCTGGACAAGCAACTGTTCGATGCGGAGCTGAAGACGCTGAAATGGGCCGTCACCTTTCCGGGCTTTCAGTCGTGGTGGGCCGCCAACCCGATCTCGCTCAGCAACGAGTTCCGCGCCTTCATCGACGGCCTCATTCGCGAGGCGCAGGAAGAGGCGGACCGCCGCCCGCCAGCGACGTGAGCCACGCTCACTCAGTAAGCGCTGCATCAACTGCATTGGAGACGGACATCGCGGAACACGTGACAAACTCCGGCGATGAGGTTGTTACGGGACGAACAGGCGGGGACATTATAAAGAGTCCCCGTGTCTCCACGGCCGCCGCCGTCAGGGTCGATGCGCCATGCCCCGCGCGTTTGTTGTCTAGTCCCTGACGCCGCCTCAATCGCCGGCGTTTGTCGGGTGCCCCTGAATGTGGAAGCTTAGGGAACAAGTGTGCCGTCCCTGTATCTCACTTGACGGCGTGCCTTCGCCGCCCGAAATGCTCCAAAAGCCCGGTCATGCCGCCAAAGCGCACGACGCGAAATTCCTCGCCGGCCGCGAGGCCATGCGTTTGACCGACCCGTTTGGCGGCGCTATTGAGGTACATCTCAACAAAAGGGCGCAGCGGCCCGCCCGCGGCGATGTCGTCCAGCATGGGCACGTTCCAACCGCCCGTCTCGGCCTGCAGCCGGGTTTGGTTGACGATGTTGCGAAGCATTGTTTCGTGGCTCAGCGCCGCTTCGATCTTGCGCTCGAGCACGCCTTGGATGTCGATCACATCGGTGACATCCATAACCTTGCGCCCGAAATACCAGCGCTCGAACGCGCCGTGGGGTGCCAGGCCGTCGGCCAAGTGTTCGGGATGATGGAGGTCGAATTGGCTCGTCCAAAAAGCCTCATCCGCCGCAGCTGCGACTTTTACATGATCCTGATTGTCCTCCCCGAACATCGCGTAGGGATCAAAACTGACGAGTGCATAGGGCTTGAACTGCCGTATCAGGCGAATGAAATGCGCGCGCAGCGTGACCTCGCTCGCATCGCCCAAAACGTCGGTGCAATAGCCGAGCTCGACGATCTCGGCGATTCCGAGCGCGCGCGCTGCGGCGCGGAACTCCAGCGCATTTCGTGCAATCGTTTCCGTCTCCGTGAGTCCGACCGAATCCCAGCGATCATCGGTGACGCGCACGCAGACCACGCGCCAGCCTGCATCGGCCCAACGCAAGATTGTCCCGCCGAGGAAGAGTGCCGGATCGTCCGCATGCGCGACAAGCAGCAGGATGGTTCGGCCTTCTCCGGGTTCTATGAATGTCGGTTTGAGCATGAGCGAGGAGGGTAGGTGCGGACCCACCGGTGGTCAATCCCTGTCACAAGTAAGGGCCATCGCACTTGATCTTCGACTAGCCGCCGTTCAAAGCCCGGATCAAGCCCGCGGCGGCGCGGTTGTCGACATACTCGCGCACCGCTTTGACTTTGCCATCGCTCAACTCGGCGACAACGCAGACATGGAGCTCCAATGGGCTCCCGTCGGCAAGCTTGCCCCGCACGGCATGTTCCTCGACGAAGCCGGTTGCCGTCGCGGACCGGACAGGGTTTTCGTATCGGAAGTCGCGAACGACCTTGTGAACCGCGGCATTGAAACCAAGCAGCGTCTCCAGGTCCATCGCTGGGCCGCCATTCTGATTGGCGCGGAAATCGCGCGCGCAAAGCTTACGCACCGCGTCGTCGTCGCATTTCGCGAGCGCGTCGAACAATGCCTCTGCAAGTTTCGTATTGTCCACGTGCGAGTTCCTTAAAAGAGCTTCAGATCATTTAGTTCCAGAATGCCGCCGGCGCAATGAACGAGGTATCACATTTCGAAGGTCCTACAAACGTTGACGCATGTTTGGAGTGTGCGCCAAATGCTGGCGCAAACCTGGGCGAGCGAACTTTGCGCCACTGCCAGACTCGGAGGACGCCGCATGACCCTCGAGGAAATCTACTTCATCAGCCAATCGATTGCGGCTGTCGCCGTGATCGCCTCTCTCGTCTATCTCGCGCTCCAGACGCGGCAGGCGGCAAAAAACTCCAGGGCGGCTATGCACGAAAGCCGCGCCGCCACGGAGCTGCATCACATCGACACAATGACCGACAGGGAGTTTCATCCCATCTGGGCCAAAGGGAACGCTGCGGCGGCGGACATGTCGGATGCCGAAATCGGGAAGATATGCGACGCAAGTCAGCGGCCTGATCGTGGTCTGGGAATAGCGCTTTCGACAAGAGCAGGAAGGCATGTTGAGTGAGAGCCGGTGGGTTTCGCCGGAACATACGATCAGTAACGTGACAAGGTCACCAGGCTTTTGGGGACCACTTGAAATTCAGGTTGACGCGGCAAAAAAGTTCTGTTTATGTTCTATGCTTCTGGCATCGCTCTAAAAAATGGGCGATGCTCAGCTGCGACTTGAAGTTTGAATAGACCCTGCAACCCTGCCCGGGAGGCGGGGAACGGATGAGGTGCGCGCGAAATCTGATGGGGTGCGCGCCCCACGCCCCGCCCCTGGCTTGAGACGACTGCATGCATACATGTTGATTTTTCAGGTGGTTTTTTGGGGCTTAACATATGAAGTATAACGGTCTTTTCCCCTTATATGCACGTATGCATGCGTTGGTATATACACAGACCATCTGTCGATTTTGCGCCAGTCAAATGGTAAACAGCCCGACGGCATTGGCGTGAATTTGCTGCGATGCGCAACTCCAATTCGGCAAACCGTGCTCTGGTACCCAACATCAGAATTAAGTGACACGGGAACTCAGTAAGAAAAGAATTTCACACAAAGCTGAACTCGCGAGGTTCGGCAAGGATCGCTTTCCTCACACCAAGGCCGACCCGGATTTTGATTCCGTCCGTGACCACCCGCGGTTCAAGGGGATGATGGCCGCGGCGGAAGCGCGGTTGGCAACGGAGCGGGAGTCGTCCGGCATCGCTGTCAGCCCACTGTGACCGCATCACCAACAGCGACGGCGCCCTCTTTCGTAACCGTTGCGTAGATCGACAGGTTCTGCGCGGTTTCGCGCACGAGGGCGCGCATGATGGCCGAGTCGCGTGGCAGCGACGCATCATGTCGCTCCTGCGCGCGGGTGGTCATGATGCAGCGCGGGCAACGCATGATGGCGGCGATGCGGGCGCCCCCCAAGCCGACTTCGCGCCCGACCCAGTCGAACTCGACAGGTGCGGCGGGCGCGTTGTCGTCGGCGGTCAGGAAATTGGGCCGGAAGCGCCGCACGTCGATGAGAGAGTCTGGTAACAGGTTTTTCATATAGCGCAGCGACGCCTCAGTCAGCACGTTGACCGGAAACGCATCGAAATACGTGCCGCGCGGCGAAGCGTAGACGGTGATCTCCTGCAGGACATCGGGCGGGAATGTGCTGAGGTCGGGCAGGGGTTCGCTGGCTTCAAGGGCGAAAATCTTGCGCAGATAGGCTTCGATATCGGTGATAGGGGCGTTGGAGCGGTAGTGCGCCGTGTTCTCGCGCGGTTGCAGCGGCCACAGAGTCACTGCCCGCCCGGCAACTTCAGAAAGGGTCGAGTGCACTTTCGCATCGCTGGTGTTGATGCGGCGCCCATCGGGAAGAGTGATCTCGGCTTGCGGGACTGGCGTGGCGGGAGTGTCCATCAAATACCGCGCCGAGCAGTTCAGCAGTCCGGCAAAGTGTTTGGCGCCGCGAATGGTTTGATCTGCTTCGTCGCGCAGTGCCCAGCCGCGATCATATGGAATGCCGCCTTTTGTGAGTTCGGTCACTTTCAGCCGCTCTCCGCCCATCGACTTGACCGGATACCGCCAGATTTCTTTCACATGCGCCATGGCACAATCCCTACTAAACAGAAATCAGTATGCACAAAATGTGCTATGACACGCAACCTTCTGACCGTGAGCCCGCCATGACCGACAAACCGCTTCCCACAGGTTTCGAGCTGCTCGAGATCGATCCTGCCTATCGCGCAGACCCCTATGCGCGCCTCGCTGAGTTGCGGGAACGGTGTCCGGTGCGTCTTGATCCGGCCTTCAATCAATACGTTTTGACGCGCTATGAAGACGTGAAGGCCATCGTCAACGACCGCACTCTGCTGCGCCATCCGCGCGAAGCCGATCCGAACTCGATGTTTCATCGCTTCATCGATCAGCGCCCTGAACCCAACGACGGTGAATCCATTCTTTTTATGGACGATCCCGACCATGCGCGCGTGCGCGTGCCGCTGACCAAAGTGTTCTACAAGCGCGCTGGCAAGATGCGAGGCGATGTCGAGGCGATCGTACGCGAGGTGCTGGACGATCTGGGCGCCCGGCGCTCTTTCGACATCATCAACGATTTCGGTATCCCCATTCCCATCCTTGTCATTGCCAAAGTCCTGGGTGTCGAGAAGGAGCGTCTGCGCGAATTCCGTGAGTGGTCCGAAGGCGTCATCCTGGGGCTGCATATCGGGCGCTCGCCGGAGCAGACTGTACAAATGCTGGCGGCCCAAAAATCGCTGCGCGAATATTTCCTGGCGGCCATGGACGAGCGGCGGCGCCGTCCCAAAGACGATCTGATCACCGACCTGGTGCAAATCCAGGCCGATGGCGCCGAGCTCAGTGACGCGGAGATCTGCATCAACGCCTCTGCCCTGCTCGTCGGCGGCAATTTGACCACCACCGATCTCATCGGCAACGGTGTCTATGCGTTGCTGAACAATCCAGGTGAACTCGACAAGCTCAAAGCCGATCCAAAGCTTGCCAGTAACGCGGTCGAAGAAATCCTGCGCTTTGAATCGCCGATCTCGCTGACATCGCGCGTCGCCTCGCGCGAAATGGAAGTCGGTGGCTGTCCCGTGCACAAGACCCAACCGCTGATGACTTACCTGCGCGCCGCCAACCGCGATCCGGAAGTGTTCGCCGACCCCGACCGTTTCGATATCACCCGCAAGCACGTCGCCCACGTCGCCTTCGGCGGCGGGGCCCATATCTGCATCGGCGCCCCTCTGGCGCGCATGGAAGCGCAAGTGGCGCTGCCGATGTTGTTCGAGCGTTATCCAAACCTGCACCTCGCCAAGCAGGATTTCGTCTGGCGCTCGATGCCGGGATTCAGGGGGCTGGAGAGATTGGTGGTTGAGGCCTAGGCTCCGGTCTTTGTAACCGTAGTCACAGTTTCCTGCGTTGACCGATTGCCCCAAATTGTTTTCATCTGCGGTTCATGGGCCGCGCGTCAATTTCCACGCACCCAAAACGGGGATCAAATTGAGGAGACAATTTATGAGCAAGACCTTACTGGCCACGGCCGCAGCACTTCTGATCTCAACCTTTGCAGGCGTTTCGCCGGCTTTGGCGTGGGACAAAATTGGCGAGCGTATTGTGACCGACCGCCTGGACGTCGATGTCATTCACCTGCCGGGCAACCGGAAATTCAGCCGCGTGAAAGTGTGCGTCAAAGGCAATCCGGTTCATTTCTATGATTTCGACATTTTCTTCCGCAATGGCGGCCACCAGGACGTCAACGTCCGTTCCCGCATCAACGCCGGCGAGTGCACCCGCAACATTGATTTGAACGGCGGGCAACGCAACATCGACCGCATCAAGTTCAAGTACGAGGAAACCAGCTGGTTCATTGGCCGGGCTGAGGTTGAAGTCTACGGCGAGTAATCGCCTCTAACGCGAACTGCAGTCCGCAGCCGCACATTATTCGATGTGCGGCTGTTTTGCTTGGCCAACGGCCGGAAGTTGTGGCTCTATACGCGGAGTCTATGTTTGTCCGCGTTGGGGGATTGTATGCCGGGATTTGAATTTTTTGCGTCAGAGCATGTCGCAAGCTACCTGACGTTGACCTTTCTGGAAATCGTCCTAGCTGGCGACAATCTGGTTTTGATCGCGATTTTGGCCGGCAGGCTGCCTGAGCACCAACGTGCACTGGCCCGGCGCTTGGGGCTTTTTGTGGCGGTTGCTACCCGGTTGTTGCTTCTGTTCTCGTTGTTCTGGCTCTCTCATCTGGAAACGCCGCTGGCGTTCGAGGTGGGCGGCATGCCGCTTGCCGTCACACCGCGCCAACTGGTCTTTGGTTTTGGCGGTCTGTTTCTCATCTGGAGGGCGATTGTTGAAATTGCAAATATGCTTGGCTCCGGTGGGAGGCATGCAGGTTCCGGAATGAAGGCCGTTCACGCGGGTTTCATGATCACGATCCTGCAGATCGCGATATTCGACGTGATTTTCTCTCTCGACAGTGTCATCGCCGCCATCGGTATTGCGCAACATGTTGAAGTCATGGTCGCAGCCATCCTGACGGCCACTGCGGTCATGTTTTTCCTTGTCAATCCAATCTCAAATTTTATCGAGCGCTTCCCGATCGTGAAACTTATTGCGTTGAATTTTCTCGTTCTCATCGGTGCATTGCTCGTGGCCGATGCGGTGGGCGTCGATGTCCCGCACCTCGCTTTCTATGGGGCACTGGCATTGAGCGTGGTGGTGCAGATCTCGTATCTCTGGGTCCGCGATATGAGGCCCGGAGCCCGCTTGGCTCTGATGTTATTGACACTGGCAGCAGCAGGCATCATCGCCGCGTCACAGATGATGGATTTGTCACCCTTGATCGGGCAACAGGCAGCGGCAACCCTGCGCGACACAGTTGGCGAGGTCATGGTGTGGCTGCAAAAAACAATCGACTGGCTGCAGACCAATCTGGCGAAGTTGTAGAAAAGAAATTTCACCGCGAAGATGCGAAGGCCGCGAAAAAGTCACGAAGCAAAAATACCAAGCGGCCATGTCGACGGTGGGGATTGTAGGAAACCTTCGCGGCCTTCGCGTCTTCGCGGTGAAGATATCTTGCTAAATCAAATCCCCACCCGCAGCACTCGCGGTTGTGCCGTGTGCTTTGAAGGCTTTGATGACGTTGCGGCCTGTGGTCCAGCGGTGGACTTCGTCGGGGCCGTCGACGAGGCGTTGCGAGCGGATGTGGGTGTACCAAGCGGCCAGGGGCGTGTCGCGGCTGTAGCCCAGGGCGCCGTGCAGCTGGATGGCGGTATCGACGACCTTGTGCACCATGTGTGCGAGGAACACTTTCGCGATGCCGTTTTCCTGGCGAAGATCCATGCCTTTCTCGGCTTTGTAGGCGATGTGCAACAGCATCAGGCGCGCGATGTAAAGTTCGCTGGCACAATCGGCCAGCATGAACTGCACCGCCTGGCGCTCGTCGAGTTTTTTGCCGAAGGTCGTGCGCGTGGTGACGTGCGCCACTGCCATGTCGAGGGCGCGCTGCGCCATCGCCACATTGTGCATGCCATGGCGCAGCCTGCCGTACGCCAAACGATGCTGGCCCATGCTGAAACCCTTGCCTTCGCCGCCGAGCAAATTCTCCGCCGGCACTTCGAGGTTCTTGATGTCGATTTCCGCGTGCCCGCCGCCCAGAATGTGCGACAGCGGACTTTCCGCTGCCATGGTTGGAATATTGCGCACAATGCGATAGCCCGGATTGGGGAGTTCGACCAGAAAGGTCGAGAACTGCTGATGGCGCGGCGCATCGGGATCGGTCTTGGCCATGACGAGCGCAATGTCGGCGACGCTTGCGGCTGACGAAAACCACTTCTCGCCGTTGAGTACATATTTGTCGTTGCCAACTTTGTCGGCGCGCGTCTGCATGCCGGTGGCGTCGGCGCCGGAGACCTTCTCGGTCATCGAATAGCAGATGCGCTTTTCGCCGTTGAGCAGGGGCTTCAGGAATTTCTCTTTCTGGAAGTCGGTGCCATGCTCAAGCAAGGTCAGCATCGTTGCGTCGTCTGGCCCTTGCGTATTCATCGACAAGGCGCCGACGTAACTCTCACCCAGCTCCATCTGCACCAGCGCATTGGCGAGCGGCCCCAGCCCCATGCCGCCATGCGCTTTCGGGATGAACGGGCACCAAAGCCCCTGCGCCCGCGCCTTTTTGCGCAAAGCGGCGAGCGTTTTTTTGTAGTCCGCGCCTTCCATCAAGGCTTTCTCGGCCGGCACGCACTCGTCATGCACCCAAGCCCGGACTTTCTCGCGGATCGCTTTGGCTTCGGCAGGAATTTCGAAATCGATTGCCATGATGTATCCTCAGGTTTAGTTGTGATGCGCTTTTCTTAGACTTGCCCGGACGTTCTGGCCAGTGCGTCTGAAGCTGCACTTGCGGCTGGCGGTTCGGCGAACGGGTCAATACCGGCGCCCATCGTGGATGTAAAATTCGCCTCTTGCTGGCAACCGCTGCGCGTCTCGCGCGTTATATAACGGCGGGAGCATGCCTGCATGGGAGTGACCCTTCATGACGACGCCTGTTGCCGCCAAAGACTTTCCAGTGGTTTGCGTGGGCGGTTCGGCGGGCGGCCTGGACGCGTATATCAGGCTGCTCAAGAACCTTCCTGCTGATATGGGCGTCGCCGTTGTCATTGTTAATCACCTAAGAACCGTTTCCACCCTTCTTCACGAGATCCTGCCGAAATATACGACGATGCCGGTCAAACTGATCACGGAGCGCTTGGACATCGAGCCCAACAGCGTCTTCATTATCCCCGCTCTGCGTGACTTGCACGTTCTCGACGGAGAGTTTCGTCTCAAGCCGATCTCAAAGCCCAGAGGCTGGCCGGACGTGATTACTGTCTTTATGCGCTCGCTGGCGGAAAATTGGGACGGCAAAATTATCGCCGTTATTGTCTCGGGCTTCGACGGTGATGGTGCAGCCGCATTGCGCGACATCAAGGAAGTTGGGGGAATCACTATCGCGCAAAGGCCGGAAACCGCGGCCCAGCCTGACATGCCGGACAGCGCCATCGACACCGGGTATATCGACTTCATCCTGTCGCCCGAAGAAATCGCTCGCGAGATCGCACGTTTTGCGCGCGCAAATGTCCTGGACGAAGTTAAGCCAGAGGCAACACGCGCCTCTTCCCAAATTCACTAACGATCAAGCAGAGCCATTTTGCAACGGCAGCTTCAACGCACGTCCGTCTCTGGCGCTGTGCCGTCGGAGTGTTCGATGTGCCAGTGGCCTTCCTTGTTATCGAACTCGATGTCGTGCGGCTCGGTTTCGACCCGCTGTTCGCTCGCAGCTTGATTGGCGGCGGCCAAGGCATCGGCTCGCGTGGGATAGGTTTCGGCGAAGACGTCGCCCACTTTGTAAGTCCATCCGCCGTCGTGCTCGACGACATGGTAATGCACGTGCGTCATAAGAATATCCTTTCAGTTGTCTTATAACGCTCGACAACCTGCCGGGGTTCCAACTAGACCCATTGTCAAAGATTGCTAATACGGACTTTCTGGGTATGGGGCGGCAAGTAGTACGGAAATTGCGCCGCGAAGCCGCGAAGGGTGCAAAGAGGAAAGTGGCTGGCGCTTCGCATCGACGCGTTAGCTCTCGGAACGCAGCGATTTTTTCTTTTCTTTGCGGCCTTCGCCGCTTAGCGGCGAAATCCTTACTTTGTCGTAGCCGGACTCATAATTGGCGGATACGCAATACCTGCGGCAGCACGCTACCGAGTATCAACTCTGCGTTCTTTCCTTCAGCCCGTCATCTCAACCGAGGTCGTGACAGGTCGAGGAAGCGATCAACCAAAGATATTACTTGCCACCCCCAGAAAGTTCATAGTATGTTCCAAATGGATTGCCGCGACGAAGGGTCTGGCAATCTACCATGGTTGGAAGTTGAACGTGTGGCCTGCCAATATCCGGGCTCTGCTCGGGATAGAGCGGGAGGGGGGGGGGCGCTTTTAAATGCAGGCAGGGTCTTGATGGATGTCTGCAACAGAATGTCCGTGCAGATAACTTGCAGATAAGTTGCAGATAATTGGGGCGGCAATAACTCAAGGGTTTGAGCGAAGAGATGAACTTATAATCACCTTATATGTATATCTGCATGCAAAATGACATACACACACCCCAGATGTCAAAGTTGATGTGTGCGGCCCCCGGCGAAGGGTTGAGAGCGGACGGCTATAAGGAGAATTGCAATGCAAGATGATGATTTCACCCGGCGCGGGGTGCTTGTACTTGCGGCGGGAGCGGTGGCAATAGTACAGGCGAGCGCAATGGGATTGGCGGCAAAGGGAGAAAAGGCAATGGAACGTGTTCTTGGAATTGGCGGCTTCTTTTTCCGGGCAATGGACCCCAAGGGGCTGGCGAAATGGTACAATGAGACTCTGGGTGTCGCGCTCGTGCCTGACAGCTACGATGCGCCAGCCTGGGAAACGGAGGCGGGGACCACCGTATTCTCTCCATTTGCACAAGACACGTCGTATTTCGGCGACATGCGGCTGCAATGGATGATCAACTTCCGGGTTCGTGATCTCGATAAAATGGCGGCGCAATTGCGGGCGAGCGGCACGGCGGTGGAGATTGATCCTGAAACTTATCCCAATGGCCGCTTTGCCAAAACTGCCGATCCCGAAGGCAATCCGATCCAGCTTTGGCAACCGGGCGGCAAGGCTTTGGGATAGACGCGTTGAAGATGACCGTTGCGCGGTGTGAGGGGGGCATGTCCATACTGTCGCCTCTAGTCATTGAAGGGCATGCACCATGAAATTTGGCGTCTTCTATGAAATGCAATTGCCCAAGCCGTGGCTTGAGGGCGACGAGCGGCGGCTGTTTCATGAGGCGCTGGCGCAGGTCGAGCTCGCTGACCGATTGGGGTACGACTATGCCTGGGAAGTCGAGCATCACTTTCTCGACGAGTATTCGCATTCCTCGGCGCCGGAGGTTTTTCTGGCTGCCGCCGCCGCACGCACAAGGCGCATTCGCCTGGGCCACGGCATCCGGCAGGTGATCCCCAACTATAATCACCCCGCGCGCACAGCCGAGGCTTTGGCGACACTCGACATCATATCGGACGGGCGGGTTGATTTCGGCATCGGTGAAGGCGCGACGCGGCTTGAGCTGGGTGGCTTTTACATTCCGGCGCGGGAAAAACGCGCCATGGCTATCGAGGCGGGCGAGCAGATCGCCAACATGATGGTTATGGACCCCTATCCGGGGTTTGAAGGCAAGTATTTCAAAATGCCCTGCCGCAATGTTTTGCCGAAGCCCGTGCAGGCGCCGCATCCGCCGATGTGGATGGCCTGCACCAATCGGGACACGATAAAAGTGGCAGCGTCACTGGGCGTGGGCGCGCTCGCCTTTGCCTTTGTCAATCCGGAAGAGGCCCGCGCCTGGAGCGAGATCTATTACGGCATCATCGCCTCTGACGCTTGCCTGCCTATCGGCCATTCGGTCAACGCCAACATTGCGATGGTGTCGTCGTTTTCAATGCACCACGACCGGGCCGAGGCGATCCGGCGCGGCCACGAGGGCTTTGAGTTTTTTGGCTACGCGCTGAACGCCTTGGTGGCACGCGACACTGTTCCTGGCCGGACGAATTTATGGGGCGAGTATCTGGCGTTGCGCGGCAACCGCACCGAAGAGCTCGCGGCTGCCGCCAACCGCGCGCCCAGCGGTTCGGGCATCGGCACGCCCGATGATATGCGATTGCACCTGTGCGCGTTTCAGGCGGCGGGCGTCGACCAGGTGATCTTCATGCAGCAGGCAGGGCGCAATCGCCACGACCACATCTGTGCTTCGTTGGAATTGTTCGCCGCCGAAGTCATGCCCGAATTCAAAGCCCAAGTGGAAGAACGCGAAGCGGCAAAGGCGAGCCGCCTGGCACCCCACATCGAGGCCGCGCTGGCGCGCAAAGTGCGCATGCCGGCACTTGCCGATGACGACATCCCAATCGTCCGCGCTTCCGTAGCGCAAGCGCAGGTCAATCAGGGGAAGGCGGGCTGATTTGATCATTGCGGCAAAACCCGGCACACTCAAATCATCAAAGCAATTGCACGAGTGGACCAATGACTTCCTCCCTTGACCTCGCCTTCGATCCCGACGCCCTGCGCAAGAAATATCGCGCCGAACGTGACCGGCGTATTCGCGACGAGGGCAATGCCCAGTACCAGGAAATTAAGGGCGGCTTAGCTCAATACCTCGTTGACCCCTATGTCGCGCCCAGCACGCGGGCACCGCTCACGGACGAAGTCGATGTCGTCATTGTCGGTGGCGGCTTTGGCGGCCTGCTTGCCGGTGCGCGATTGCGGGAAGCGGGCGTTGAGCGGATTCGTATCATCGAGAAGGGCGGCGACTTCGGCGGCACCTGGTACTGGAATCGTTATCCGGGGGCTGCCTGTGATATCGAATCCTACATTTATCTGCCGCCGCTAGAATAAGTGGGCTACGTCCCGGTCGAGAAATATTCACGTGCGCCGGAGATTTTGAAACACAGCCGCGCCATTGGTGAAAAATTCGATCTCTACAAGGATGCTGTCTTTCAGACCGAAATCAACGGCATGCTCTGGGATGAGGCGTCGGCGCGCTGGATCGTCAGCACCAATCGCAATGACGCCATCAGGGCGAAATTTGTCTGCCTGGCGTCGGGGCCGCTTCATCGTCCCAAGCTGCCGGGCATT
>JAWXBO010000149.1:0-19794 GCA_034440175.1 Alphaproteobacteria bacterium | reverse complement strand
CGCCGCCGCCACGCCCGAGGCCATCTCGAAGGCATTGCGCGCGGTTTCCATCTCGGGTCCGGTGCGCCACACGACAACCGATACCAGGACTGCGAGCAACAACGTGCCAATTACGGTTAGATAAACTTTCAAAAACAAGCGACTGAAGATTGGCATCGCCTTAGTCCTGCGCCTTGGCGAAAACGTAGCCTGCGCCGCGAACGGTCAAGACACGGCGCGGCTTTTTGGGATTGTCTTCCAGGGCTGCGCGAATACGCGAGATGTGGACGTCGATGGAGCGGTCGAAGACTTCGAGCGATTCGCCTTTGACAATTTCGAAAAGCCCGTCGCGGGAGAGAACGCGCCCTGCCCTTTCGGCCAGGGCCGCCACGATATCGAACTGGTGAGCAGTGAGGGCGCGGGGTTGGCCGTCGATACGGATTTCGCGCGCGTCCCTGTCGATTTCCAGGCGGCCGAAATGAAGGATCGTGGACGGCGCCGAGGTGTTCGAGCGGCGCAGGATTGCCCGCAGGCGCGCCAGCAATTCGCGCGGCTCAAACGGCTTTGGGAGATAGTCGTCGGCACCCATTTCCAGGCCGATAATGCGATCCATGGCGTCGCCGCGGGCGGTCAGCATCAAGACCGGAATTTGACTCCTGGCGCGGACCTGGCGGCAGACCTCCAGGCCGTCGATATCGGGCAGCATGAGGTCCAGCACCAGCGCGTCAAAGGTGTCGCGCGTGGTCATTGCGATGCCTTCCTTGCCGGTTGGGGCGTGCTGGACGCGATAGCCGGCCTCGCCCAAATAGTCTTCGACCATTCGAGCAAGGCGGGGATCGTCTTCGATCAGAAGAATGCGTTCGGCCACGGGGTTGTTCGCGTGTTGTCGTGGCCGGGAGGCAATCAGTTATCCCAGCGTTGCGCAAGTTTGGCGCGCTGCTCAGGCGTCAAGACGTCAGCGGCATCGGCCAAAGCCTGCACAAGTTTCTTGCTGACTTCATCGGCGAGCGCGATCTGTTCGACGCGCAAGACTTCCAGCGCAACACGATCAGTCTGGGGTTGCATCAACAGGTCATGTGCCTTCTTGTGCGCGGCGCGCATTTTTTCGTGCACAGGGGGCATTTCCCTGGCGATGGTTTCAGCAATAGCCGTGAGTTTTTGCTTCTGGTCCGGCGTCGCATCAACAGAACGGGCGAGGTGGCCCACCATGCGGCTGACATGCTTGTGCGCGCGTTCGGGATTCATGGGTTCGTGCATACGGTGGTGGCCGCCCCAGCGGTGCATGCCGCCCATCCCGGGTCCATGCGCAAAGGCTGCGGTTGCAATTCCCCCGCCAATGATGCCGAGGACGAGGGTGAGGAAGAGTGCCAGAAAGCCAAATCTTTTGCGCCGCATGGTGGTTTCTTCAGTCATGTTTCGATCTCCTTGGACTTTCCGGATATCTTACCCGGATGCAGGACTTTATATGCAAGGCTGCTATTTCAGGCGTATTGCGCGGGTGTAAAGATTTGTGTCGATGCGAAAGATTAATGCACGTTCCCGCGCGTCATTACGCGCCCGGATCTGGTCATTTTGGGGTTGTGCTGGGGAGGGCTAACCGGTCTAATCCGCGACCTTTCACCACCGCTCAGCGATTGATCCTCACGCCATGGCCCGACTTACTATTATCCCCGACGACACCAAGATCGATTTCGTCGGCCAGCGCTACACCGCGTTTGCGGTCGACGGGTTACTGGTGGTCATCACCATCTTGTCGCTCTGGTTTCAAGGCCTGAACCTGGGGATCGACTTTACCGGTGGGGTCGTGATCGAAGCCAAAAGCGACAAGGCTATCAACGTCGAGGCCGTGCGCGAAAAGCTCGTTGCCATAGGATTTTTAGACCCTGCCGTTCAATCCTTCGGCGGCGACAATGCAATCCTGATCCGAATCAAACCGACAGCTTCGGTTGAAGCCAACGAACAGGCGGCTGCAAACAAGATCAAGACCGCACTGGGCACCGGCTACACGTTCAGCCGCGTTGAAGCGGTCGGGCCGAAAGTGTCGGGGGAGTTGTTTCAGAGCGGTGTGATCGCGACCGTCCTTGGCGTGTTGATGATCGGCGTCTATGTGGCCTTCCGGTTTGAGTGGCAATTCGGCCTTGCCGGTATGCTTGCCACCGGTCATGACGTGTTTGTAGCAGTCGGTCTTTATTCAGTTCTGCAATTCGATTTTAACCTGACGTCCGTCGCCGCGCTTTTGCTGCTTGCTGGTTATTCGATCAACGACACGGTCGTCATCTTTGACCGGATCCGTGAGAACCGGCGCAAATTCAAAAGAATGGCGATGCCCGAGCTGATCAATGTGTCGACAAACCAGACCTTGTCGCGGACATTCTTGACCAGCTTTACGACATCGCTGTCCGTCATTCCGCTGATATTGTTCGGCGGCGATGCCTTGTTCGGGTTTGCCGCCACGATTTTGTGGGGCATCGTCATCGGCACGTATTCATCGATCTTCGTCGCGTCGTGCGTGCTGCTCTATTTGCCGACGATCCAGATGGGCCAGCCGAAAGTAGAAGCGGGCGGCGTGCAGGCTTAGCCCGAAAGCCGCGCGCGCCGAATAGGAACATATTTTTATGGCTGCGGAAGTTGGCCAATTCTCTCTGGTGCTGGCGCTGCTGATTGCAATCACGCAGTCTACGATTCCGCTTTATGGCGCCGCGTCAAACACGCCTGTGCTGATGCATTTCGCACGCTCGGCCGCGCTGGCGCAGTGTCTTTTCGTCGTGATCGCGTTTGCGTCCTTGACCTATTGCTTTGTGACGTCCGACTTTTCGCTGAAGGTGGTGGCGGCGAATTCGCATTCCGACAAACCGCTGATGTATAAAATTTCCGGCGTTTGGGGGAACCACGAAGGCTCAATGCTTTTGTGGGTGTTGATCCTGGCCCTGTTCGGTATGGCGGTGGCTGTTTTTGGCAGGAATTTGCCGTCGTCGCTGGCGGCCCGCGTACTCGCAGTTCAGGGAATGATAGGCGTCGGGTTTCTGGCGTTTGTGATTTTTACTTCGAACCCGTTTGAGCGGCTTGATCCGGCGCCGCTGAATGGCAATGGACTCAATCCGTTGCTTCAGGATCCCGGCCTCGCAAGCCATCCGCCTTTTCTCTATTTGGGGTATGTTGGCTTTTCGATGGCGTTTTCCTTCGCGGTCGCGGCCCTTATCGAAGGCAAGGTCGATCCGGCCTGGGCGCGCTGGGTTCGCCCATGGACGCTTGCGGCGTGGTGTTTTCTGACCGTCGGGATCATGTTGGGCAGCCTGTGGGCCTATTACGAACTGGGCTGGGGCGGCTGGTGGTTTTGGGATCCGGTGGAGAACGCTTCGCTGATGCCCTGGCTTGCAGGCACAGCGCTGGTGCATTCTGCCATCGTCGTTGAAAAGCGCGATGCCTTGAAGCGTTGGACAATCTTGCTTGCGATACTGACATTCTCGCTTAGTCTGATTGGAACGTTTCTGGTGCGCTCAGGCGTGATCACGAGCGTGCACGCTTTTGCCACCGACCCTACGCGCGGCGTGTTTATTCTGGGCCTGTTGCTGGCGACCACCGGCGGCGCGTTGGTGCTTTATGCGATCCGCGCGCCGGCGTTGAGGCTGGGAAACCTGTTTGCGCCCGTCAGCCGCGAAGCGGGCCTCATTCTCAATAACGTGCTTCTGGTCTCGATCACTGGCGTTGTGTTCGTCGGAACGTTTTATCCCTTGTTCGTTTCGACGACGAGCGACGACCGGATCTCGGTCGGGCCGCCGTTTTACAATATGATTTTTGTGCCGGTGATGCTGGTTCTGATGATCGCGATGGGTGTGGGTCCGTACTTGAGCTGGAAACGCGGCAACTTGGCGGAATCGTTGTTCCGGCTGCGTGCGGCCGCCGTCGCTGCCCTGGGTATCACCGTGAGCATGTTGTGGTTGAGCTTGGGGGATGGATCGTTCACGGTGCTGGCCTTTGCCGTGGCGACGTGGGTTTTTGTGAGTTCGCTGATGGTTGTTGGTCAACGCCTCGATGTTGGCAGCGGCTCCCTCGCTTCGATGTGGCAGCGGGCGAGGGGCTTGCCGCGCTCGGTTTATGGGCTTGCGGTTGCACATGCCGGGATCGCTATCGTGGCGGCCGGAATTGCCGGCATGTCGGCCTGGCAAACTGAAACAGTGACACAGTTGCGGGCGGGGCAGACGGCCTCGGTTGGCGGCTATGAGGTTCGCTTGAATTCTGTCGCTAGGGCGAACGGTCCGAACTACGAAACGGTCATCGGCGAATTCGCCGTATCAGCCGATGGCAGGTCACTTGGCGAGATGATTGCAGAGCGCCGGTATTATCCGTTTCCCGGCAGCGAAACGACCGAAGCCGGCATTCGCGTTCGCCCGCTTGACATCTTGTTTATCACACTGGGCGAGCAGGCGCAGTCTGGCGCGTGGACCGTGCGGCTGTATTATCATCCGCTTGTGACCTGGATTTGGGCTGGCTGCCTGATCATGGTTTGGGGCGGCGTGTTGTCGCTCAGTGATCGCAGGCTGCGGGTTGGCGCGCCGCGCCGTGCTGTAGCGCTTGCCGCACCGCCACTTGCTGCCGAATGAGGGATCAATGAGCCGCTGGCTTTATGTCTTGCTTTTGCTGTTTGGGCTGAGTGCCACTTCGGCCTTTGCGGTTGAACCGGATGAAGTGCTTGACGATCCGGCGCTGGAGGTCCGCGCCCGCGCCATCTCACAGGAACTGCGGTGCGTGGTTTGTCAGAATCAATCCATCGATGATTCCGATGCACCGTTGGCCAAGGACATGCGGGTGCTGGTGCGTGAGCGCATCAAGCAGGGTGACAGCGATGATCAGGTTCGCGCCTTTCTGGTCCAACGCTACGGTAATTTTGTTTTGTTGAAGCCACCGCTGCAGCTGGATACGCTGGCGCTGTGGTTGTCGCCGTTTTTGTTTTTAGCTGTTGGCGCCGCGCTGGTGTGGAGCTATTTGCGGCGGTTGGCGGGTCAGGCCGAACGCAGCGAGCCGCTCAGCGCCGCGGAAGAAGCAGAGCTGAAACGCCTGGCGGATGAAAGCTAGCGACAGCAGATGGTATGGATCGCCTTCATAACCCTTGCGGGCATCGCGCAGTTTCTGCTCTTGCGTCCGTTTTTGCGGCCTGGGGCTGCTGTCAACGAGGCGCGAACGTCGGAGCTTGGGGTTTATCGCGATCAGCTGCGCGAACTTGATGCCGATCTGGCGCGCGGCATGATTGCCCCCGCTGAAGCGGAGTCCGCGCGACTTGAAATCAAGCGCAAGATGCTTGCCGTCGCGCCTGTCCGCGAGGCTGCGCGCAACCCGCAGCGCGTGACGCGTATGCTGGGCGTTCTTGTTGGCGCCGGAGTGCCGGCGCTGGCTTTGGCGCTGTATTTGATGATTGGCCAGCCCGGCCTTCCCGGTAAAGAATTTTCGAGCGAGCCACCGGAAGCATCACAAACGCCTGACGTGGAAAAACTGGCGGCCGATCTGGCTGAACGCCTGAAGCTAAATCCTTCCGACGCTCAAGGGTGGCGGATGCTTGGATGGACTTATACCGCGCTTGGCCGCCATGCGGATGCGGTCAAAGCCTATGAGCGCGCGGTCGCACTGGACGGAAAAAATGCTGACACGCTCGCGCAGTATGGTGAGGCGCTGGTGCGTGCGGCCGATGGCGTGGTGACAGCGCAAGCCGAAGCGATCTTTGAGCGGGCGCGTGCCATCACGCCTGACGAGCCACGTGCGGGATTTTTCCTCGGCCTTGCATTGGAACAGCGTGGCAAGTCCAGGCAAGCCCTTGGCGCATGGGTGAAGATTATTCGCGAAGGTCAGGCCGATGCGGCGTGGATGCCCGCGCTACGCCAGCGGGCGATCGAATTGGCCGTCAAGCTCAAGCTCGATCCACTCGCGGAAATTCCTGGCGTGACGTCCAGCGAGGTGGCAGCGGCCTCGCAAAGTGTAACGACAGGGCAAATCAAACAAATCCAGGGCATGGTGACGGGGCTTGAGAAACGATTGCGCACCAATCCCAATGACCTTGAGGGATGGCTGATGCTGGCGCGGTCGCGAAACGTTTTGGGCGACCCTGCTGCTGCCCGCGCGGCGCTTGAACGCGCGAGACAATTATTTGCTGGCAACCCAAAAGCGCGCGCGCGCATCGATGCCGTTGCGGCCCAACTTGACCTCAAATGATTGGCGGGGCGTGTCCGGCTTAACCGCTTACGCGGCCCAGCCTTGCAACCGCGCTGCTTCAAGGCGCACCTGTTCCGGCCCGCCCAGAATTTGGCGGTCGAAGCCTATGCGCTTGAACCAATAGTGCAGTCCAAGCAGATCGGTGAAGCCCATGCCGCCGTGAACCTCGGTTGAGGTGCGGGCAACGAAGCGCCCTACCTCCGACAGATGGCTCTTGGCATGACACGCCGCCACGCGTGCGTCGGCAAGCCCTTCGTCGAAGGCATGCGCCGCATACCAAATCAGTGAGCGGCAAGGCTCCAACTTCGCCGCCATCTCGGCGCACATGTGTTTGACCGCCTGAAACGAGCCGATCACGCGCCCGAACTGTTTTCGCTCGCCCGCATAAGCGACCGCCTTGTCGATCATCATTTGCCCCGCCCCCAGCGTATCGGCGGCCAGCATCACGCGGCCCGCGTCGTGCATGCGCGCGATCGCCTGCTCTCCGGCGCCGGGCAACGGCTCGGCCGCGACGCCCTCGAAGACGAGTTCGCCCACCGAGCGCGTCTTGTCGATCGTGTTCAACGCCCGCGTCGTTAACCCCGCCGCATCCGCCCTGATGATGTGTAAAGCGCGATTGCGATCCGCGACAATGAAGATGTCGGCGCCGGCCTGGTCGATCACGAACAGAGCCTTGCCGCTCAGCTTGCCGCCGCGCGCATCCACTCCGGCACTCTCGCGCGCACCAATCGTTTCGCTGATGCCAACGCCCGCCCGCGTCTTGCCCGCGGCAAGCTTGGGCAGCCACTGTTCCTTCTGCGCCGGACTGCCCGCATGCATGAGTGCCAACGGCGCCATCACGCCCGTGCCCACGAACGGCGCAGGTGTCACATGCCGGCCCATCATTTCATAGGCGATTGACGCATCCAGCAGCCCCAGCCCCATGCCGCCGAATTCTTCCGGGATCAGCAAGCCCGGCACGCCCATCGCGCACAACCCGTCCCACAATTCCTTCGGAGCCGTGTCGTTGGCGTCGGCCGCGCGCCGCACGCGCTCCAACGATGAATGTTGTTCGAGGAAACGCCAGATGCTGTCCTGAAAGAGCCGCTGCTCTTGCGACAAACCGAATTCCATGTCGTGCTCCTAACCCGCTGAACGCGGTTCGCGCGGCATGTTCAGCCCGCGTTCCGAGATGATGTTCTTTTGAATTTGCGCCGTGCCGCCGCCGATGATCATTCCCAGCTGAAACATATAGGTCGCCTGCCACGAGCCGTGACTGCGCACATAGGGACTGTCGTCGTAGAGCAGGCCGAACTCGCCCATCGCGTCGATCGCCAGCGCCGCAATCTGATGCGACAGCTCGCACGACTGCAACTTCACCACCAACCGCGCCAGTCCGCCATCCTCGCCGTTGGCGGCGCCGGTCAGCAACCGCAGGCCGTTGAATTTCATCGCGGCCAGTTCGGCCTGCAGCGCCACCAGCCGGTCGCGCAGCACCGGATGATCCATTGCCCGGATTCCATCGACCGTCTCGGTCTTCATCAAATCGACCAATGCCTGGAAGCGGCTTTCCAGCGCCGCCGGATCGCCCAGCATGCCGCGCTCGTGCTTCAAGGTGGCATTGGCGACGAACCAGCCCTGGCCGCGCTCGCCCACGATTTGATCGACCGGCACGCGCACATCGGTGAAGAAGACTTCGTTGAATTCCGACTGGCCGGTCATCGTCTTGAGCGGCCGCACGTCGATGCCCGGCGTCTTCATCGAAAAGATCAGATAGCTGATGCCCTCGTGCTTGCGCTTTTCCGATTCCGTTCGCACCAGACAAAAGATCATGTCCGCCTGCCTGGCCGTGCTCGTCCAAATCTTCTGGCCGTTGACGACGAAATCGTAGCCGTCGACCACGGCCTTGGTTTGCAGGCTCGCAAGATCGGAGCCCGAGCCCGGCTCGGAATAACCCTGGCACCACACCACCTCGCCGCGCAGCGTTGGCGCGATCCATTTGCGCTTCTGCTCCTCGCTGCCGATTTCAAGCAGCGTCGGCACCAGCATCGAAATGCCCTGGTTCTGAAGTGCGGCGGGCAGGCGCGCCGCCGAAAACGCCTCGGCGATGATGCGCGACTGCAAAATGTCGGGCTCGGCGCCATAGCCGCCATACTCGCGCGGGATCGTGCGCGCCGCGTAGCCGTGCTCGATCAGCAATTGCTGCCACGCGCAGGCCTGGGCCGACGGGCGCCCGGCGGCGCTGCCGTCCTTGGGCGCCTTCGACTTGTTCTTTTCCAGGAAAGTTTCGACCTCGCGCTGAAAGGCGCGGTACTGAGGTCCGTATGCCAGATCCATGGGTTTTCCTTTTTGCGGGCGACCTTACCCCGGTGTGCCGTGATTTTGCCAGCAGGCGTCTTAGGGTGTGAGTTTTAGATCGATCTCACGCACTGTGCCAGCGTTGCTGCGACAACGACGGCGATGAGTTTATCGACTTCTTTTTCGGGTGCACGCGCGAGTTTCATCAGCGCCACGGTGTGTCCACTGCCGACAAACATGCGCGCGGCCGATTGGTCGGCGAGCACGGGCTTGCTGGATTTGCCCGCGCGATGCTCCGTCACCGCTTGCGTCACTTGGGCCACGATGCGTTCTTGCACCTTTACATAGGAGGGCCAAACATCGGCGCGTACGGCGGTACTCCAATCGAGCCAGACGCGGATCAGGTGTCCAGGCCCGTCCGCTGCATGCGCGAACGCCTGCGCCAGAGCTGTCAGCCGGTGCTGCGGTGAAGCGTCGAGGTTCATGCTGCCCCCGACGACTTTCTCGAGAAAACGCTCAACCTCTCCCAGAACTGACGCGACCAAATCCTCACGCGTTGGGAAATAGACGAATGTGGTTGGTACCGACACTTTTGCCAGTTTCGCGACCTCGGCGTGGGTCGCGCGCTCCAGTCCCATGGAGGCGAACGCCGCGACTGCGCAGCGCAACAGCTGCGCGCGCCGCGCCTCAGGCGTGAGGCGCCGCCCTGATTTTTCTTTCAAACTCTCAACATCGATCTGCATGCGAGCCCCACTGAGCCGGCGCGAGACTCACATTTATTGACAACCTTATCAATAAGGAACAGAGTGCGACTCGTCACAAGGCCCGTGATGGGCGCCTGGAGGCTCCTTGACCGTTACCAACCAGCAGACGCGCCGCGAAAGTTTCGTTGATCGCAAGCGCTATCTCTACGCGTTGTCGATCTTGTGGCCATTGGTGCCGGTGATCGGAATCGGCCTCGCACTCGAAACGGGTTGGGGTATTTTCTTCGGCTTCACCATTTTTCTTTGGTACGTGATTATTTCGGGCGTCGATGCGCTGCTTCCCGAAGACGAATCCAATCCGCCGGATGGGGCGATGGAGCGCCTGGAAGGCGACCGATATTACCGCGTGCTCGCCTATCTTACGGTGCCCGTTCACTATGTCACACTGCTCGTCAGTGCCTGGGCGGTGGCAACGTTGCCCATGGCGTGGTGGGAAGTTCTTTTGCTTGCCTTGTCGGTTGGAATTGCCAACGGTCTGGCCATCAACACGGGTCACGAGTTGGGCCACAAGCCAGCCAGCCTTGACCGTTGGATGGCCAAGATCGTTCTTGCGGTGGTTGGTTACGGCCATTTCCTGATCGAGCACAATCGCGGCCACCATCGCGATGTCGCGACCCCCGACGATTTGGCGAGTGCGCGTTTCGGTGAAAACATTTACAGCTTTTCCTTGCGCGAAATTCCGGGCGGCATCATGCGTTCCTGGCGTCACGAAGCCGAAAGATTAACCCGCCGCGGCAAAAGCGTGTGGTCGCTTGAAAACGAAGTGCTGCAACCCTTGTTGATCACAGTTGTGCTTTACGGCGCGCTGATCTCCTATTTTGGCCTTGTTATCGTTCCGTTCATGGCGATTCAGATGGCGTTCGGTTGGTGGCAGCTGACGTCGGCCAATTTCGTCGAGCACTATGGTCTCTTGCGGCTGAAAGGCCCGGACGGGCGTTACGAGCGTTGCCGCCCCGAGCATTCGTGGAACAGCAACCGCGTGTTTTCGAATCTGATCCTGTTCCATTTGCAGCGCCATTCTGACCATCACGCCAACCCGGTGCGCTCGTATCAATGTCTGCGCAATTTTGACGGCCTGCCGACATTGCCCGGCGGTTATCCGATGATGTTTTTCGTGTCGTATTTTCCTCCGCTCTGGCGGGCGCTGATGGACGAACGCGTGATTGCCAACGTCAATGGCGATATGACGAAGGTCAATGTCGACCCCGCGTGGGCTTCACGCCACGGATTGGCTAAAGCGGCGTAGGTCACCCATGGGATCGTACAAATGCCCGGGCTGTGGTTTTGTCTACGACGAGCGGAAGGGCTTTTCGCGCGACGGCTATCCGCCAGGCACAACTTGGGACAATATCCCCGCCGACTGGGCCTGTCCGGACTGTGTGGTGCGCGAGAAACCGGATTTCGTTCGGCAAAAGGAGATGCCCTGACCGAATGGTACAGTTGGGTGGGCTTGAACCACCGACCTCCGGATCCACAATCCGGCGCTCTAACCAACTGAGCTACAACTGCATCCGGGCAGGCGCGGAACCTAAGGGGCTGGTTCCGGGTTTGCAAGGTTTACGAGACCGGGTTTCAGCCAAGCTTTGCCTTTTTCGAGCCCAGCGGCTATTGACCCCGTCGCTCCATGGCACAGTTCGACCTCACAAACAGTTCCGGACGGATTTCCGCGCATTTCGATATGGCGTGGCGGGATCATGCGTTTTTGCGCGTTTGGTGGACGAATGCGCATTGGATATCGGATGAAATGGTGCGCACGAACCAGCCGTGGCCCTATCAGATCAAGGGCTGGGCGCGGCAAGGTATCAAGACCATCGTCAATTTGCGCGGGGGCTTTGGCACCAGCTTTTATCAGCTTGAACGCCAGACCTGCGCGCAGGTGGGACTGAAACATGTGGATTTCACCGTGACCTCGCGCAGCGCGCCCACGGTCGAGCAGTTGCACGAAGCGAAAAAGGTTTTTGACAGCATCACCTACCCCGCGCTTTTGCACTGCAAGTCGGGGGCTGACCGGGCCGGGTTGGCGAGCGTCCTCTATCTGCATTTTCGCAAGGGTGAACCCATCGACAAGGCGATGCGGATGTTGAGTTTGCGCTATGGGCACATCCGGCAAGGCAAGACTGGCGTTTTGGATTTCTTCTTCGAGAAATATCTGGAGCACAGCCGGACTTCGGGTCTGTCCCTGCTCGACTGGGCCGAGCGGCACTACGACCCGGTTGCCGTGAAGGCCGAGTTTCAATCGAAGTGGTGGGCCAATGTGCTGGTCGACCAGATCTTCCGGCGAGAGTAATTTGCTGATGAGTGAATTCGCCGTCACCACCGCTTTTGTCAAAGCCAACGGCTTAAGCTTTGAGGTCGATCAATGCGGTACGGGCGACAAGTTCGCGCTGCTGCTGCATGGATTTCCCGAATCGAAATTTTCGTGGCGGTTTCAAATGCCGTTGCTGGCGCGGTTGGGTTATCGGGTGTGGGCGCCCAATCTGCGCGGCTATGGCCGGACGTCCAGACCCTCTGCGGTGGCGGACTATCACATTGATCATCTGAGCGCCGACGTGGCCGGGTTGATCGATGCTGCGGGCGCCAGGCAGACGCTGCTGATGGCGCATGACTGGGGTGCGATCATCGCCTGGAACTTTGCGATCAAAGCTATGCGGCCACTTGAGCGGCTTGTGATCATGAATGTGCCGCACCCGGCTTGTTTTAATCGTACGCTTGGGACGTGGGCGCAGCTCAGAAAATCCTGGTATGTGTTTTTCTTTCAAATTCCCTGGCTGCCGGAACGATTGCTGGCGGCACGTGGTGCGGAGGCGATTGGCCGCGCGTTTTCAGACATGGCCGTCGACAAAACGCGGTTTCCGGTCGCGGTCACCGGCGAGTACCGCCGCAATGCGCTCGATCCTGGTGCCATGACGGCGATGCTGAACTATTACCGGGCCGCCATGCGGGCAGGCAGTAAAGTCATGAACCCGCAGCCTGGAACGGTCGATGTGCCGACGCTGATGATCTGGGGCGAGAACGACACGGCGCTGGGCAAAGAAACGACGTTGGGCACTGAAGATTATGTCAAGGATTTGACGTTGCGTTATTTGCCGGGCGTTTCGCACTGGGTGCAGCAAGAGGCGCCCGAGAAAGTGAATGCGATGATCGAGGCCTGGCTTGGTGGTCAGCCCGTGCCACTTGAAGGCGAGATCATCTGACGCACGGTTACTTTGCAGCAAGGCCTGCGGCAACAAAGGCGATGAGTTCGTTCTTGATTTCTTCGGTCGATAGTTTGTTGAGGTCGCTGACAAATGCCATCGCATTGGGGGTCCGGCCCGAGCGCACGGTTCCGATCATCAAGAGAGTTTGTTGCGATGCGGCGCGCATAAAGGCAATCCGCCAACTGCGCCGCGCCTTGTCCTGGCTTAACCCTGGAACGGCAACCTGGAGCATTCTGTCAAAGCGTTCAAATATTTCCAGCGAGGTACTGGGAGGAGAGTATTTCTCGGCCCCAGGTTCCCATGCCAGCCGCGAGACAAAATTGAGAAAGTTTAGCCAACCCTCGTCGCCGGATTGCGTTTTGTGAAACAGGGGCTCCATGAGGGCCCTGACAAGTTCATCCGTTGCTGGTGCCCGCCGCTCCCTCTCGCAGCGGTCCTGGACTTCATCCAATGACTGGGAGCGGGCGCTTTCCAAGTCGATGAAGCGGCGCTCCACCACTTTGTGAACCAGGTTTTCTTTTGAATCAAAATGGTAATTCACCGCCGCCACATTGACGTTTGCCTGATCGGTGATGTTGCGAATTGATGTGCCCGCTATGCCGCGCTCAGCAAAAAGCCGTTCGGCCACGTCGAGGATACGATGATACGTTCCTGTCGTGTGTGCGGACTCTGCGAGTGGGAGCTCTACATGGACCATACGGAAAGTACTTTATAACGACTCCAAAACATTAGCTACTGGAAATTTGCAAGTTGGCCTTGCTCTTTTTCAACTTGCCGGGTTTGAGTGCGCGGCTTGAGCAATAGGAGATGTCTTGATGCCTGTAACCTATGACAGTCTGATGTCGCTGAAAGCGCTTGGCGATGAGTTCACCTATACCGACCGCGAAACCATGCTGTACGCGCTGGGTGTCGGGATGGGGCGCGATCCGCTGAACGCCGACGAATTGCGCTATGTCTACGAAAACGACCTGAGGGCCGTCCCAACAATGGCCAGCGTCATTGCCTGGGGACAGCGGACGATCGGCCAATCGGGCATCAATTATCTGATGGTCGTTCACGGGGAGCAGCGCCTGACCGTTCACAAACCGCTGCCGGCGTCGGCGACGATCATCTCGGATGAACGGGTTGTGGCCGCGGTTGACAAGGGCGCCGGCAAGGGAGCGCTGATTTATACGGAGAAGGTCATCCGGCTGAAGGGCAGCAATGAATTGCTGTGCACCACGGGCGGTACGATTTTTGCGCGCGGCGACGGCGGTTTCGGAGGACCTGCCAGCGGCGGGCCCGCGCCGCATCAGATTCCTGAACGCAAGGCGGATGCTGTGTGCGAGACAGATACGCGGATCGATCAGGCTTTGTTGTACCGGTTGTCGGGTGATCGCAATCCGCTGCACTCGGACCCCAGTATCGCGAAGATGGCAGGCTTTCCCCGGCCTATACTCCACGGGCTTTGTTCCTATGGAACGGCGTGCCGGGCGGTTCTGCAAACGATGTGCGGCTATGATCACGCGTTGATTGCAGGCTTCGATGTTCGCTTTTCGTCACCGGTATTTCCGGGCGAGACCATCGTCACCGAAATGTGGAAGGACGGCAGCGTGGTTTCGTTCCGCTCCAAGGTGAAGGAGCGGGACCTGGTTGTGCTCAACAACGGCAAATGCACGTTGACCAACTGAGCACGGACGAGCCCTTTTTCGATCCGGTTGGCGAGGCTGGGGAACTGATCGAAGCGGGCCGCGCGCTGGAGGTTGTGGCGCGCTGCGCGGCGTTGCTGGCACGCGGGCGCGGGGGCATTCTCACGCGGGTGGCGCTTGGCCGGGCACTGGTGGCGCTGGGGCGGGCGCCGGAGGCGGTCGAAGGTTTGCGCGAGGCCTGCCATCTTTCACCGAACACGGCGGAGGTGTGCCTGGCGTTCGGTGAAGCGCTGGCAGCAACAGGCGCGTTGCCAGCCGCAATTGCGGAATTTCAACGGGCGACGCGGCTTGCGCCCGATGATGGACGCCCACATTGGCAGATCGCGCTTCTGTGGCTTGAGGCGGGCGAGCCGGGCAAGGCGGAGATCGCCGCCGAAGTGGCGTTAAAACTCGATGGTGCGAGTGAAGCGTCCGTCGCTGCATTGCGGGCGCGCGCGGATGCCATGCGCCATGCAGCGCGGGCGGATGCCGGCTACGTCCGGGAATTGTTCAATCAGTTTTCTGGCGACTATGACTCGCGCATGCAGCAGCAACTTGGCTATGCGGCGCCGGGGATTCTGCGCGGGCTCGCGGGGATGCTGGTTGATCCGGCGCGCAAGCTCGATGTGCTTGATCTTGGTTGTGGCACGGGGTTGAGCGGCGTCGCGTTCAATGGCTTGGCCAAGTCGCTTGCCGGGGTCGATCTGTCGGCGCGCATGCTTGACAAGGCGCGCAGCCTTGGCATTTACGGACGCCTTGTTGAGGGGGACGTTGAATCACTTCCGCGTGAACTCGATGGCCCGTTCGACCTGATCATTGCGGCAGATGTCCTGGTTTACCTGGGAGATCTGGAGACACTGTTTAGTGGCGTGCGGGCCCGATTGAATCCTGGCGGGTTGTGGCTTTTCACAACGGAGCGCGGAGAAACCGCTGACTTCGCCTTAGGCGCAAAACGGCGCTTTCAGCACAGCCAAATTTACCTGCGCGCTCTGGCGGCGCGCCACAAATTCGAGGTTTCCAGCCTGATTGAGTGCGTGTCACGCTATGAGGCGGGGCAAGGGGTTGAGAGCTGGGCGGCGGCGTTTCGGCTGCCACATTTGGCTTGAAAAACGGCATCGGAAACCAATTCACCCGGATAGGCATGGATTTGGAGCGCTGTTTACGCTACTTAGCAATCCAGAATTGAATTTGAGATTGGGGATTGTCATGCGGAACGGGTTTGTTGCGGCGTTGGTTGTGTTCGCAGTTGTGGCAAACGCTGGCCAGAGCATTGGCGCGACCGCGCCCAAGCCGGTCAAAATCAAAGAAGAAATTATGGGTAGCTGCGGCGGGTTTCCCTACGCACCGACTATCGCCATCGATGCGAAGACCGCCACGATCGAGGACATGAAACGCACGCGCAAAGCGGTCACGGATTATGTCTCAGAGGTCAGCTATTATGAAAAATGTTTGCTGACGCTGGAAAAGACGCTTGGTGCGCGTCTGTCGGAAAAAGACACCGACTACATCGTTTTTGTTTTCAATCGCGCGCAAGAAGAGCGCGATGTGCTGTCGCTTGATTTCAACAAACTGGTCGACGCCTACAACAAGGCCAACGGCATCATCACAGCACCCGCCAAGCCAGCTGCGAAGCCTGCGGTGAAGCCTGCGGTGAAGCCAGCAAAGCCTGCCGCCACGCCGTAACAAGCCCGAATTGACTCGCGTGTGCGGGGCGACCCCGTGCGCCAGATGAACTACGTCTTGTAACGGCCGTAGCGAAGGCACGAAGTAGAAAGAGATTCACACGAAGGCGCAAAGATACCAAGGCGCTAGGCAGAAAGGATAGTAATGCGAGCTTTGCTCGCCGAGGAACTCAATCGAGCGCGAAGCAGTAATGTGTGGCCTCACTTTTTTCTTCTTTGCGCCTTGGTATCTTTGCGTCTTCGTGTGAATCTTTTACTTCTTTGTGCCTACGCGGTGCATCTCGTTCTCTACCATGACGCTCTCACGCCGGCGGTGGCGCCGTGGGAGTTGGCTGAGGTGTTGTAGACGCCGTTGTAGTCGAGAAAGACCATGAAGCCGCGGTCGAATTCGGCGCCGAGGCCTGCTTTGACGACGGCGCTGTCGCGGGCGAGGGCCGAGGAAACGATCTGGAAGCGCGTGGTGGGGTCTTCTTCGAACGACGCCAGGAACGACTGGCGCTCGTCCATGTATTCGTGGCGCCAGGAGACTTCCAGGCTTGGGATCAGGCGCACGCCGCCATCCGTCCAGTTGCCGGCAAGTCTGGCACCCAATGATGATGTCAACGTATCGGCGTCCTGGCCTGCTACGATGAGATTGTAGGCGCCGGCACCCGTTTCGCTGAAACCGTCGGTCGAAAGGTTTGCATAGTGCAGGCCTGCGAACGGTTCAAACGAACCGCCGTTGAAGCGGACCACCCAGCCTGCTTCGCCGTGCAGGCCCCAGGTCGTGGCGTTATACGTCGAAGCGGCGTCGAAGATGCCGAAGCCCAGATCAATTTCGCGCGCTGTGGTGATGTCCTGCGACGCGAAGCTTAGCACTGCGTCGGCGAAGAAGTGGCCCTGTTCGAAGGCCGCATAAAGGGCGGCATTGAAGGCGTCGACTTCCGTTTCATCGCCAGGAGTTGCGAACTCTACGTCGGCCTGCGACCAGCCGATTGCGGCGCCTGCGTGAATGTTATGCGAGATGGCCGCATCGATGCCGCCGGCGATGCCGGTCGTGTCCTGGTCGTAGGCTGCGGCCTCTAAGTCGCCTTCGGCCTCGGTCCAATCGCCGTAGGCCTGGGCCCAAATTCCGAGGCTCTGCGCGCCGCGCAACCCGCCTAATTCGTTGGCGGGCATGGAGTCGGAGACCACCATCGCGTCAGCTTGGGCATAGCGGCGCAGTCTGGAGGCTTCGATGGAATGGGCGGACGCGGAACGCAGATCGTCGAGGCGCTCGGCGATGGTGTTGTCGAAGGCGTGGCTCATGCGCAGGCCGATTTCCTGGTTGTCGGCATGTTCGGCGCCGGCCAGTTCGTCGTAGATGTGTTCAAGATCGTGTTCGGAGCCTTCGGGCAGGGCGAAGAGATAGGCGTAGAGGTCTTCGAAGTCGCTGCCGTAGAGCCCGTTGCCGAAGATCGTTTCCAGCGCGCCACCGACGGCGGCCTGGTTGTGGGTGATGGCCGGCAGTAGGAGCGTGCTGGAGAAGCCCTGGCGCGTAAGGATGATGTCGACAGCGGCGGCGTGTACGTCGGCTTCGCCTTCGAAGAACATCGAGTTGGTGTCGATGGTACCGGCATTGCTGAAGGTGCCCGCTGTGGTGCCAGTGATGACGTCTTCGTAGACATAGGTCGGACCGCTGGCGCCGCCGGCGACGGCGAAGGCGAGCGGATCGATGAAGGCCGCAGCACGGCCGCCGAGGGCGGCTGTCGCGGCGTTGATCGTGGCGTGGGTTGTGGTGTCGGGGGTCAGGTAATACTCCAGTGTGCCGTCCGTCTGGGTGTAGGCACCGGAGAGATTGATATCGGTATTGTCATCGAGGTAGAGCGTGCCTTCGCCGCCGTGGCTCATGCGCACCGCATTGATGGTGACGCCCACGCCCGTGTCGCTGCCGCGCGCGGGGGCGCCGAGCAATGCCGTGCCGCTGCCGTTCATGTCGAAGCGATCGACGCCGGTGGCGGTGCCGCGCAGATAGACGAAGCTGTTGGTGGGGTTCATGACAACGTCGTCGCCGGCGCTGGCGTTGATATCGCCGTCGATGGTGCCGCCATTGGCGCTGACGGTGTCGATGCTGGCATTGCCGAGGTCAAGGGCCACGCCTGCGGTTTCACCGCCGTCACCGCCGCGGATCAGGCCGCTGGACTGGGTGATGGTGTGGCCGGTGGCGGAACCGCTGACGTCGATGGCGGCACCCGTCTCGCCGATGATGGTGCCGGAATTGGTGACGCCACCAGTGACGGTGCCATCGATGTCGATGCCGTCGCGCAGCCCGAATATCGTACCGGAGTTGGTAATCGAGCCCGAGACTGTGCCGTTGATATCGATGCCGTCCTGGCTGGTCGAGTGGATTGTGCCGCTGTTGGTGATGCTGCCGGTGACGGTGGTTCCGCCTTCAACGCGCAGGGCATCTTCGAAAGAGGCGATCTCGCCGGAATTGGTGACGCCACCGGTGAAGACAGCGCCGGTGAAAACGACAGCGTTGTCAGACGCTGTGATGTGGCCGGAGTTGGTGAAGTTGCCGGTGAAGGCTGTGGCGTTGATGATGACGGCATCATCGCTTGCGGAGTCGATGCTGCCTGCGTTGGTGAAATTGCCGGTGAAGGTGGCTGAGGTGATGAGGACGGCTGTGCTGGGCGCGTTGATGGTGGCGCCGAACTGGTTGTCGATGTTGCCGGTGAAAGTTGTCGTCGAGATGCTGACGCCGACGCCGTTGTTGGAAGTGATTTCGCCCTGGTTGGTGAGGTTGCCGTCGAAGGTGGTGTTGCTGAGGACGATGGCGACGACGTCGCCGCGGATGGCGCCGGATGTCGTGTTGGTGATGTTGCCGTTGAAATCGGTCGTGCCCAGGACGCGAATGGCGACGCCGTTGGTGGCTTCGCCCAGGATTTTGCCGCTGTTGGAGATGCCGCCCGTAAAGGTGCCCGCAGTGATTTCGATGGCGATACCGCTGCTACCGGTGGCCTGGATGGTGCCGGAGGTGTTGTTGATGTCGCCAGTGAAGGTGCCGCCGGTCATGTAGATGCCGTCGGCCGAGGTCTGGCCGGAAATTGTGCCGGCGTTGGTGATGCCGCCGCTGTAAGCATTGCCCGAGAGCGCTATGGCGGCGTTGGTGGTGCCGACGATCTGGCCGCCGGTCTGGTTGCGGATGCCGCCGTGGAGTTCGGACTGGGCGTCGTTGACGAAGATGCCGGCGCCGCCGTCGATGTTGCCTGAATTGGTAATGCCGCCGAAAATGCTGGCGTCGTTGTTGAGCAGAATGCCGGTGGCGCCGCCGCTGATGGTGCCGCTGTTGGCTATTCCGCTTAGCAGGGTGCTGTCGTCGGTGACCCAGATGCCGATGACGGCGCCGTCGATGGTGCCGGAGTTCGCGATCTGGCCGCCGATCTGGGAGTCGTTGAGGACCTGGATGGCGGTGGCGGTGGTCGAGATCATCTCGCTGCCGTTCACCAAATCGCCGACCAGCGTGCTGTCGTCGATGATCAGGTTTGGACCTGTGAAGCTCATCGGGATGTTGTTGATGAAGCTGTCGTTGTTGGCGTCGATGCCAAGCGTGGCGTCGAGGTTGATGGTGACGGTGTCGGTTTCGGCGTTGGAGTAGGTGGGCGTCACGCCCAGGCCGGAGATCGTGTCGGCGGCTTTGGCGGGAATGACGCTGGCGAGAACGGCGAACGCCGAGACGCCTGAGAGCAGCAAGATTCGATTACGCATGACCTGACCCTTCGCACGTGAATTTCTTTGCGATCTGGAAGGCGCTTGGCCGCGTTCTTGCCCCCTTAAAGCCTGAACGCAGCCAACCCATCGCCCGACGAGATCCGGGGCCAAGATGAGGGGGTATGGCTACTATCGGGTTAATGAGCGCGACGGGGGAGAAGTGCCCCCTTCCCCTGCAGCAGCGAAGTGCTGCGCAGGGACTTCCCCCGCAAGCGGGGGGAGATGAGAGAGTCTGGTGTCTGCCCCCGCTTGCGGGGGAAGTGGCTGCGCGCCGCCAGGCGCTGCAGACGATGGGGGG
>JAWXBO010000148.1:0-44233 GCA_034440175.1 Alphaproteobacteria bacterium | reverse complement strand
CTGGCGGCATGGGCTGCGGGCCGGCCGCGGATTGCAAAGTCGAGCGCGCTTCACTCGTTGTCTCCCTTGCCGATCAATGCGGTTGTGAGCTTATCGGGGATCAATGACCTCGAGTCCTATCGCGATACGGGGCCTTCTGCGTGTGGAGGCCCGCCAACCATAGATGCGCTGGTTGGTGCAAAGGAGCGAGCGGGTACAGATTTGTACGCCGACACCTCTCCCATCAGAATGCTTCCGTTCAAAGTCAGCCAAGTCGTCGTGTCGGCCGAACTCGACAGAATTGTGCCTCCGCAATTTGCTGCCGCGTATGCCAAGGCTGCGGTCGCCAAAGGCGATGAGGTCAAAGAACTCAAATTCGCCGGCGCCGGGCACTTCGAACTCATTGATCCTGCATCAGACGCGTGGCCGAAAATCCGCACTGAAATCGACGCCCTGGCGAAATGAGCATGGATCGCAATGCCTGTATGGCACTGGATGCGAGCGATCCGATTGCGCATCTGCGTGACCGCTTCGTTATGCCCGAGGGCGAGATTTATCTCGACGGCAATTCGCTTGGGTGTCTGCCAAAATCAGTGGCGCCGCGATTGGTGCAAGCCGTCGCCCAAGAATGGGGGACAGGGCTTATCCGGTCGTGGAACGACGCAGGATGGTACCTCGCGCCGCAACGGGTGGGCGCAAAGATTGCGGCACTGATTGGTGCGGCCGCAGACGAAGTGATCGTGACTGACTCGACGTCGGTGAATTTGTTCAAAGTACTCGCCGCCGGGATTCGCATGCAGGCGGGACGCTCCAAGATTTTGGGTGTCGCCGGGGATTTTCCGACTGATTCTTATATCGCTCAAGGCATTGCCGCATTTGCGGGGGTGCGGTTCCTTCGGATGAACGCCGATGACTTGATTGCGTCGATCGATGAGGATGTCGCGATCGTTTCGCTGACGCATGTCAACTATAAGAGCGGCTTCGTTCATGACATGGGCGCGATTACGGATGCGGCGCATAACAAAGGTGCGCTGATTGTTTGGGATCTGTCGCACAGTGCGGGTGCGATGGATCTTCACGTGGATGCGTTGAGAGCCGACTTCGCCGTGGGCTGCGGTTACAAATATTTGAACGGCGGACCCGGCGCGCCAGCCTATGTGTTTGTCGCCAAGCGTCACCAGGCCCAATTTCAACACCCGTTGACGGGTTGGTTTGGGCATGCCGATCCGTTTGCGTTTGCCGAGGAATTTACTCCGGCGGCTGGGATGGAACGGGTGTTGTCGGGTACGCCGCCCATTCTGTCGCTGCTTGCCCTGGATGCAGCACTTGACGTGTTCGACGGTGTGAAGATGGAGCAGGTGCGCACGAAGTCGGAGAGCCTGACGCGGCTGTTCGTGTCGCTCGCCTGCGAACGCTTATTGGGGCACGGTTTCGTGCTTGCAAGTCCGCACGACGCCGGCAAGCGGGGCGCACAGATCTCGCTGGCGCATGAACAGGGTTACGCGATTTGTCAGGCCTTGATCGCGCGAGGAGTGGTCGGTGATTTTCGAGCGCCGGATCTCGTGAGGTTCGGATTGGCGCCCGCTTTTACGCGTCATATCGACGTTTATGACGCGGTCGGCATTATCGACAGCGTGATGAAAACGCGGGCTTGGGATGTGCCTGCGTTCCAGTCCCGCAAAGCGGTTACGTGAGCTTTACACATTCTTAACCTTGCGGGCGCCGGATGTGGTAAGCTTGCAGGTTGCTGCGATTGCGGCCATGTTTGGACAGTGCCAAGGACAGTTGTTGCGTTATGATCCGGTATCAGCTCGTTTGTAAAAAGAACCACGGCTTTGAGGGCTGGTTCCGTGACAGTGCGGCCTATGACGCGCAAGCGAGGAAGGGTCTTTTGGCATGCCCGACCTGCAATTCAAAAGTCGTGACGAAGGCACCGATGGCGCCCGCTGTTTCGAAGCGGGGCGAGCTTGCAGATGTTGCGGCGAAGGCCAAGTCGATGCGCGAATGGGTGACCAAGGTGCGCAAGCATGTCGAGGACAACGCCGAGTATGTCGGCGGGCGCTTTCCTGACGAAGCGCGCGCCATTCACCACGGTGACGCGGAGGAGCGCCAGATCTACGGCGAGGCGACGCTGGATGACGCGCGCGAGCTGGTCGAAGAGGGCATCGCTGTGGCGCCGATTCCAAGTTTGCCGCGGGCGGATTCGTGATAGGGTCAGGTGTGACTGTAGATGCCAAACTGACCGATACCTAGATTGCTGCGATCAAACAGCGACGCGCGGAATATCAAGCGATCTGTGCCGTGGAAGGGATTGTATTCACCCCAGAAGATGAAGAGTTGTTTGCGATGTTTGATCGCGAGCGATGGTCGCACGACCGGCGTATTGCCTACTTGAAGGGTCAAGCTGTCGAAATTGCGGCCGAGTAGGCATGTGCGAGCCGGATACTGATCCGTACTTGTATCTAGTCTCTCGAGTGCTCCGGAATTTGCTCGGCATTCACAATGCTGCCAAGCTGGCGACGTTTGAGCGCCGCTTCACAGCTGCGCGCGCCGACGAGGGGTTGCCGCACGGTCAACTTGACTACAAGCACTACAAGTCGATCCATCGCCACTTGTTTCAGGATGTGTACGACGGGGCCGGTGAGCCACACACCGTAAATATGACTAAAGGCGGTTCGCCGTTCTGCCGCATCGAATTCATCGACAGCGAGATGACGAAGGTATTCAAAGCCATCCGCAGTGAGATTGAGTGGTTTCGAGTTTCAGATGGCGGCGGAGCGTGCAGCGCACTAAGCTGCCATCGACGGCTTCAACGGTGACGAGAGGCCGATGTACAAAGTGATTGTGAGTCTGCCACTGAGGCCGACAGGTGGCTGAGGTTCTAACAAGAAGATTTCACCGCGAAGGCCGCGAGGCGCACTGAGACGCCGGCGATCGTTCGTGGGTGCTCGGCGCTCCCCTCATTTCGTCATCACCGGCTTTGAGCCGGTGACCCAGGCCGTTCGCGCCGGTGCGTCGAAAAGGAGCTCCTTCTTTGGCGCAAAAAAAATTCACTCCGTTTCGCAGACGCGCAACGACTTGGTGCTGGGTCAAGCCCTGCCATGACGAAGGTGGGAGAGTGGCGCTGAATGAAACCGCACTGAGGTGCCGAGATGTTCGCGTGGTTAGCGAATGAATGGCGCGGGCGAGACGGGCATGACGTTTCACCGAAATCGCTTTGCGACCGAGCGGCCTCACGCCGATATGCGCAACCGGGGGCTCACCCGGCTTGTGGTGCGCGGGATAAAAAAGTCCAAGTCGTCGGCCTGTGGTACGTCTTGGGTTACAACTTCATGCAGTGGCGTTTCTGGTCGCGAAGGCCGCGCAGCTTCAGTCCGCGGCCATCTGAAGGGCCGCTCTGTGTGAGGCCATCGAGGCGCACCTGCCCGAGCCGATGAAAACCGGCAGTGAAAAAATCGCTCGAAATCCGCGAGCGCAGATGTTCGGCGCAACGAAAAAGGAATTGCTTCGCAGCCTCTCCTGGCCCGCACTTTCTGGAGTGAAGATAGAAGAGCGGGCTGGAAGCCCGCGCTCCGGGGTGAGTTACATCTTCATCGCGCGGCGCAGGTTCATGTCGATCTTGTCGAGGAACCCTTCGGTCGATAGCCATTTTTGATCCGGACCAACCAACAGCGACAAATCCTTTGTCATGTCGCCGGCCTCGACGGTGTCGACGCATACCTTCTCCAGCGTTTCGCCGAAGTGGCTGACGTCGGGCGTGCCATCCAGCTTGCCGCGATGGATGAGGCCGCGCGTCCAGGCAAAGATAGAGGCCATCGAGTTAGTCGAGGTTTGTTCGCCCTTTTGCCATTGGCGGTAGTGGCGCGTCACCGTGCCGTGGGCGGCTTCCGATTCCATGATCTGGCCGTCGGGCGTCAGCAGCACGCTGGTCATCAGGCCGAGCGAGCCGAAGCCTTGCGCCACGGTGTCGGACTGTACGTCGCCATCATAGTTCTTGCAGGCCCAGACGAACTTGCCGCTCCACTTGAGCGCCGACGCCACCATGTCGTCGATCAGGCGGTGTTCATATGTGATCTTCTTGGCGTCGAATTGGGTTTTGAATTCCTTGTCGAAGACTTCCTGGAACAAATCCTTGAATCGGCCGTCATAGGCCTTAAGGATCGTGTTCTTGGTCGACAGATAAACCGGCCAGCCGCGCTGGAGGCCATAATTGAAGCTCGATCGCGCAAAGTTCCTGATCGAGTCGTCGAGGTTGTACATCGCCATGGCGACGCCGCCGCCGGGGAAGTTGAAGACCTCGTGGCTTATGGTTTGGCCGCCGCCTTCGGGAACGAAGGTGATCGTCAGCTTGCCCTTGCCAGGGACAACGAAGTCGGTCGCCTTGTATTGGTCGCCGAAGGCGTGGCGGCCGATGACGATCGGGTCCGTCCAGCCAGGCACCAGGCGCGGCACGTTGTGACAGATGATCGGTTCGCGGAACACGGTGCCGTCCAGGATGTTGCGGATCGTGCCGTTCGGCGACTTCCACATCTTCTTCAGGCCGAACTCTTTCACCCGCGCTTCATCCGGTGTGATCGTGGCGCATTTGATGCCGACGCCATAGCGCTTGATCGCCAGCGCCGCCTCTTCCGTCACCTTGTCTTCCGTCTTGTCGCGGTGTTCGATGCCAAGGTCATAGTATTTGATGTCGATATCGAGATAGGGAAGGATCAGTTTCTTCTTGATGAGGTCCCAGATTATGCGGGTCATCTCGTCGCCATCCAGATCGACGACGGGGGTCTTCACCTTGATTTTTGCCATGAGCTCTTCTCTCGAATTCGGTACCAGTTGCGGCAGGTGTGTAGCCGCCGTATCCCTGTGAAGCAAGGCTAAGGACCCATTCATATGACCACGGACAAGACGGGACCGGTGATCATCCTGTCGCACCCGCAAATGGGTGAGAATATTGGCGCAACTGCACGCGCCATGCTCAATTTTGGTTTGACCGAATTGCGCATCGTCAATCCGCGCGACGGCTGGCCCAACGCCAAGGCCGAAGCCATGGCGGTGGGCGCCATCACGGTGCTTGAGAGCGCGCGCATTTTTGCGACGATGGAGGAGGCCGTCGGCGATCTGGGCCTCGTTTTCGCCACCACCGGACGCGACCGTTTAATGGCCAAACGCACCGCGACGCCCGACGAAGCTGTGGTCGAACTTGCGGCAGAATTCGCGCGGAAGCAAAAATGTGGCGTGATGTTTGGCGCGGAACGCACGGGCCTCACCAACGAAGAGCTTGTGCTCGCCGATGCGATTCTGACAGTTCCCACCAATCCAAAATTTGCATCACTCAATCTTGCGCAATCGGTTGCAGTGGTTGGCTATGAATGGTTCAAGGCCACCCACGACCGCCCCGACTTTAAAGTGCCGACGAAATACCGCCGCGCGAAATTAGCCAACAAAGAAGACATGATTGGCTTCTTCGAACATCTCGAGCGCGAACTCGATCGCACCGAGTTTCTGTTCCCGCCCGCCAAACGCCCGGCGATGGTTCAGAATCTTCGAAACATGTGGCACCGCGCGGAACTCACCTATCAAGAAGTGCAAACTCTACGCGGCGTGATCCGCTCGCTCACAGGCGCGAAGAAACGGGGCGGAAAGAAGGACGAACCATGATCCGTCACGGCTTTGCAGAAGCAAACGAACTTAAACTTCACTACGCCGCATCAGGTCCTACAGACGGCCATATGCTGCTGTTCCTGCATGGCTTCCCGGAGTTCTGGTACGCGTGGCGTCATCAACTTAGCGCACTCAGCGACAGATATCTTTGTGTTGCGCCGGATCTGCCTGGCTACAATCTCTCGTCCAAGCCGCCCGAGGTTGAGCGCTATCGCACCAAGCGGCTGATCGAAGATGTCGTGGCCTTCGCCAAACAATTCTCACGCCGCAAGAAGTTCACATTGATTGCACATGACTGGGGCGGGGCACTGGCTTGGGCCTTTGCCATCAAACACCCCGATCTCATTGATCGCCTGGTCATCATCAACGCCGTTCATCCGGGTGCGTTCCAACGCGAGATCGCAAAGAACCCCGCGCAAGCCAACGCCTCGCAATACATTCACGAACTCCGCGCGGAAGGGGCAGAACAACGCTATGCCGCCAACGACTATGCACTCGTGTGGCGCTCGCTATCAAAAACGGCTGATGCAGGTCACTTAAACGCCAATGATCGAGCCAAATTCATCAAAGCCTGGAGCGAGCCTGGTGTCCTGACGTCTATGTTCAATTGGTATCGCGCGATGCGTATGGACCCACCAAAAAAAGATGCAGCGGCACCACAAGTCGAACTCTATAACGACGAGGCGTTGATGGTGCGCGTTCCGACACTCGTCATTTGGGGAATGCAAGATACGTCGTTGTTGCCGGGGTGCGTTGACGGTCTCGAGCGATGGGTCACCAACCTTGACGTGCGTCGCGTGCCAGACGCCAGCCACTGGATCGTGTACGAGAAGCCACAGCTAATCAACGAAACGCTCCGAGATTGGCTCAATCCATCGTCATAAACAAAGCCCCGAACTTCAACTCTTCACACGCAATCTGAAGAGAGCGGAGCAAGTTCAGAACCTCTTTCACCATTCAACTGCAAGCAGCAGACATAACACCCGCAGCGGGTGTTAACACATGACATTTGCACGCTCCCTAGAATCGAAAACACCGACTCAATCAAACGTTAAAAAAGGGTGAACGATGGTGGGGCAGATCTCGATTCCCGTGCAAAATAGATCAGGCCGTGTGATTGCGGTTGTTGGCATTGCTGCCTTTCTGATCGCCTTAAGCCAATGGGCGCATTGGGCAGGGTTCACAGATTGGGACCTTGTTTCACTTGTTCCAGGGTTCGCCCAATCGGCACAATTGCGTGCAAATGTCTATCCTGAAGAACAAGGGTTCAACTGCCCCAATCAATCCCTCGGCGCACAAGCAGCCTTGCTTTCCGACGAACTACTCAAAACGATCGGGCAAAAACTCTGCAGCAAGGACGTCGCGCAGGTACAAATGCTGCGCGGCACCGACAGTTTTTATGTCGATCAACGCGCGATCACCCGCCAGTTGGGCAAACGGCGTAACGCGCGGCCTCTCATTCTCAGTGAAGAGGGACTTGACCCGGAACCTCGGGAGAAAAGCATTCTCGTCGCCAACATTGAACCTCAACGCATCGACACCAATCGCGACTTGCTAGATGAAATTAAGTCCCGCGTTCGCAATCTTGATGCCATCGACCCCTGCTCACGCAGAAAGGACTGCGATTCCGACGATCCAAATCAAGACATCACAACGCCGCGCGATGACCGAGATGATCGCGATGTGAGCGAGGTTGATGACGACCAATCAGGACATGGCGATGGTGGCGACGACGGTGACTCCGTCTCCGACCACGATGACCATGAGGGCATCGAGACAGTCGAAGATGATCATTCGGGACCTGGCGGCGACTCCGATGATGATCACAGCGGCAGCAGCGGTGGTGAGCAAGACGGCAACGATGATGATGACAACAGTGGTAGTAATAGCGGCAGCGGCCATAGCGGTTAGAGGGGCAGTGTACGAGGTCGAGCAAAGATCATGAAAAGGCTCGTACTTAAAACCCACACAAAAAAGGCAGCGAACGCAAAGCGCTGCCCTGTACCGGGATAAAAATAACCGGAAAATCGAGCGACCGCGGCCACTGCGGCTAACCACAGCGACGCCGAAGTCAGCCAAATCACAGGCGAATGACCACCGCTTCGCCGCAAAGTAATTTTGAGCGACGCTGCAAGCCAAAAGCCAAACACCCCAATAGAAGCCGCGATGTGGGTCTGGGATGATGGCGCTGAATAGTTCATCATGTCGGCCGGAACGGATGTGACCGCAAACGACAAGCCCGATAGGCTGAACAGCAGGCTGGCGACGCGATCATTCACCGAAACGCCTATACCCCAACCATGGGCCGCCATCATCAATCCCGGTAACAAAAAACCGAATATGTTCCACGCCAGTTGATGCGGTGCTCCAATAGCACCCAATTCACTGACCGCTTTTGTGGCGTGCGTATAACCTGGCGAAAGTTCGGCAAAGACAACCAAGCTGAAAACAAACAATATCGTGGCTGCCAAACCAAAAATGCCAAACTCGCGAATGGTCATGAACGTTCCCCTTGCATCAGTTTATATAAATAGGTAGGCTACCTATATATGTCAACAGCATCAAAACGCCTGGCAGACGCGCTCGTTCTGGCCGCAATTCGATTAACGCGCCAGCTGCGCGCAGCCGACAAGCACGCCAAGATGACAGGCCCACAAGCCTCGGCCCTTGCCGTGATCGTCTATTCCGGCAGCATCAAAATTTCGGACCTTGCAGCGGCTGAGCAAGTGAAGGGTCCCACGATCAGTCAACTCGTCAACGAGCTTGAGCGTGCGGGATTGGCCTGTCGCGAAGGCGACAAGAATGACGGACGCGTTTCTTTGGTACGCGCGACTGCAAAAGGCAAGAATTGGCTCAAAGAAGGGCAAGAGCGCCGTATCGCGCCTCTGGCAGCGCGACTAGACCGCTTGAGCGAGAATGACCGCACAGCACTCGCGCGGTCGGTCAAGCTGATCGACACGCTCTCCAAGCCCGATGACGAATAGTCGGCACATCGCGTAGACAATTGCCCGTCGTTTTCAGGTTTTCCATCGATTTCTTCAACAAACCCGATATTTTCCTGGGTCAGAATGCTGGTTTGACACCACACGCCGCCCCCTCTAAAACCCAGCCTTCCCTGAAGGGAAAGAAAAGCACCCGCGACAGGGAAGCCCCTGTCTGTCGGCCCATGATTTCGGGCAAAGGAGGGCGCGTTTCCGACGTTTTTCACCAATTCGCCCAAGGAAACAGCGATGACGAAGCGCCTGCAAGCCAAGTACAAGATTGACCGCCGTATCGGCGACAATCTCTGGGGCCGCCCAAAAAGCCCGCAAAATAAACGCGAATACGGTCCCGGCCAGCACGGCCAGCGCCGCAAGTCCAAGATCTCCGACTACGGCGTTCAGCTCAAGGCCAAACAGACCCTGAAGGGTTATTACGGCAACATTACTGAGCGTCAGTTCCGCAAGATCTACGCCGAAGCACAACGCAAACGCGGTGACACCGGCGAGAACATGATCGGCCTGCTCGAGCGCCGCCTCGACGCCGTCGTCTATCGCGCCAAGTTCGTGGCCACGGTTTTCGCCGCCCGCCAGTTCGTCAATCACGGCCACATCAACGTCAATGGCCGTAGGGTCAACATCCCAAGCTACGTCGTCAAAGAGGGCGATGTGATTTCGGTGCGCGACAAAGCCCGCGAGCTCGAAATCGTCGCCGTAGCCATCCAGTTGGCCGAGCGCGACGTCCCCGACTACATCGAAGCCGACCACTCGAAACTAACGGCGAAATTCGCCCGCACCCCCAAACTCAACGACGTACCTTATCCGGTCCGCATGGAACCAAACCTGGTCGTCGAGTTCTACTCGCGGTAAGTGGCCCATAGAATTGACACGCAGTATGCGCTGTCCCCCATCCCCTGCAGCCCACCTTCGCCAAGAGGCTTCGGTGGGCGCAGGGACTTCCCCCGCAAGCGGAGGAAGACAGAAAATGTGTTATCTGCCCCCGCTTGCGGGAGAAGTGGCTGCGCCGCGTTAGCGGCTGCAGACGATGGGGGGCTGTGCGGAAAGCGCCCGCCCGAACATCGCCGCGTCCACATTTCCGCCCGACAACACCACCGCGACCGTCTTGCCCTGCACCTCGATCTTACCCGTAAGCAGCGCCGCCAACCCAGCCGCCCCTCCGGGCTCCACCACGAGCTTCAGCTCGTAAAACGCATGCGCCATCGCGCGCAGGGCTTCGTCGTCGCTCACGGCCGCTGCACCTGCCTTCAGCGCCTGCAAAATCGGAAACGTAAGCGCGCCGGGCATGTCCACCATTAACGCGTCGCAGATCGATTGCGGTCCAGGCGCATTCGCCACGCGTTCGCCCGCCTTCAGCGAGCGCACCATGTCGTCGTAATTGGCGGGCTCAACCGCAATCACCCGTGTTGACGGCGACAACGCAGACAATGCTGTCGCAATCCCTGCCGCCAATCCGCCGCCCGAACACGGCACCAGCACCATGTCAAAAACCACACCCAACGCGCGCGCGTCCTCGGCAAGCTCAAGCCCGATTGTCCCTTGCCCCGCCATCACATGACAATCATCATACGGCGGCACGAGCACGAGGCCGCGCTCAGCCGCCAGGCGCTGACCGATCGCAACCCGGTCTTGCGTCAACCGGTCGTACAAAACAACCTCGGCCCCGAACCCACGCGTGTTCGCGATTTTGAGTGCGGGCGCATCTGCCGGCATCACAATCACCGCCGTTGTCCCAAGCTCACGCGCCGCCGCCGCTACCGCCTGCGCATGATTGCCTGACGAGAACGCCACCACGCCGCGCGTCCGTTCGTCGGCCATCAGCAAAGACAACCGGCTCATCGCCCCGCGAAACTTGAACGAACCCGTTCGCTGCAACACCTCGGCCTTCACGAACACGCGCGCGCCCGTCAAGGCACCCGCCGCACGCGCCTCAAGCAGCGGCGTACGCACAGCAAAGCCGCGAATGCGCTCCGCGGCTGCCTGAATATCGGAAAGACTAAGGCTCACGCCGCCTCGAGCGCGACGCCTTTTTCGACCATGAACGGGCGAAGCTCGCCGCTCTCAAACATCTCTTTGATGATGTCGCAGCCGCCGACAAATTCACCCTTCACATAAAGCTGCGGGATCGTCGGCCACTGCGAGAATTCCTTAATGCCGTTGCGCACATCGGGGTCCGCAAGCACATTCACCGCTTTATACTTCACCCCCACATGATCGAGGATGTGAATAACGGTCGCCGAGAACCCGCATTGCGGCGCCGCCGGCGTGCCTTTCATGTAAAGCACGATGTCATTGGACTCGATGTCGGTTTTGATGCGGTCGTGGATACCGGTCATGTGTGCATGCGGGCATGCGCCCGCTCCCTTGTGTGCCTGTAGCAGTGAGACATAGGTGACAAGCCGGCCCGCATCAAGTCACTGGAGCTGACGTCTGTAGCGCCAGGGCGTGCAACTCACCACCCATGCGGCCCTTGAGCGCCGCGTAAACCATCTGATGCTGCTGAACCCGCGTTTTGCCGGTGAACGCCGCTGAGACAACCTCAGCCGCATAGTGGTCGCCGTCACCCGCCAGATCCCGGATCGTGATCTTGGCGTCAGGCAGCGCCTCTTTGATCAGGCGCTCGATATCTCCAGCATTCATGGCCATGAGCGTAATCTAGGCGCCTGCCATCAGTTTGGGTAGCCATTCCTCGTGCCCCTGGCGCAGGCGTGCGACCGGAAACGCGTCTTCTCCGTCGATTTTCAGTGCCTCACCATGCGTAGTACCCAGCACAAAGGCGGCAATACCGGCCTGTTTGGCCTGCGCACAGATTTGCTCCGCTTCCGCCGCAGTGGCGCTCAACACGTAGCGCGCCTGGTCTTCGCCAAACCAGAAGCCCGCTCGCGATACAGTTGCGGGCGCTGCCACGCTGGCGCCAATGCCCGACGCCATCGCCATCTCGGCAATCGCGACCGCCAACCCGCCGTCAGAGACGTCATGCACAGTACTGACACGGCCCGAAGTGATAAACCCGCGAACGAATTCGCCGTTGCGCCGCTCTGCCTTCAGGTCGACCGGCGGCGGCGTACCGTCTTCGCGGCCATGGATCTCGCGCACATAGCTCGACTGACCCATATGGCCCTTGGTCTCGCCGATGACGACAATGGTTTCCCCTGCGGCCTTGAACGCAATCGACGCATGCTTGGTAACATCAAGCAAAAGCCCGACACCGCCGATGGCCGGCGTCGGCAAAATACCTTGCCCGTTGGTCTCGTTATAGAGCGACACATTTCCCGACACGACCGGAAAGTCGAGCGCCCGGCAGGCGTCGCCAATGCCACGCACGGCCAGCACAAACTGTCCCATAATCTCTGGGCGTTGCGGATTGCCGAAATTCAGATTGTCGGTGATCGCCAGCGGCAGCGCCCCAACCGCAGTGAGGTTCCGCCAGTTCTCCGCCACCGCCTGCACGCCACCCAGATACGGATCGGCCTGCACATAGCGCGGTGTCACATCGCAGGTCATGGCCACCGCTTTGTTGGTGCGATGAATGCGCACAATCGCAGCATCGCCACCGGGCTTCTGCACCGTATCGGCCATGACGGTCGAATCATACTGCTCCCAAACCCAGCGCCGGCTTGCAAGGTCAGGCGAGGCAACCAGTCTGGCCAGCGCCTCGCTGATTGACGTGGGCTCCGGCAGCTCTGCAAGCGCCTTCGGCCGCTCTGGCTCCGTCCACGGCCGCTCGTAAAGCGGTGCTTCGTCGGCAAGTGCCGCCACCGGAATATCGGCCACCGTCTCGCCCTTGAAGTTCAGCACCAGGCGCTTGGTGTCGGTGGTGATTCCGATGATCGCAAAGTCCAGTTCCCACTTCCGGAAAATCTTCTCAGCCTCAGCCTCGCGGCCAGGCTTGAGCACCATCAGCATGCGCTCCTGGCTTTCCGAGAGCATCATTTCGTAAGGGGTCATGCCCTTCTCGCGGCATGGCACCTTGTCCAGATTGAGCTCAAGCCCAGAGCCGCCTTTGTCGGCCATCTCGCACGACGACGACGTCAACCCGGCCGCACCCATATCCTGGATGCCGATAATGGCGTCGGTCGCCATCAGTTCAAGGCACGCCTCTAGCAAAAGTTTCTCAGTGAACGGATCGCCCACTTGCACCGTCGGGCGCTTTTCGTCCGAGGCATCGTCGAACTCGGCCGACGCCATCGTCGCCCCGTGAATACCATCGCGCCCCGTTTTCGAGCCGACATAGACGACCGGATTACCCGCGCCCTTCGCCGCCGACAGGAAAATCTTGTTGGTCTTGGCCAGACCCACACACATCGCGTTGACAAGAATGTTGCCGTTGTACGCCCGATGGAAATTCACTTCCCCGCCCACCGTCGGCACACCCATGCAGTTGCCATAGCCGCCGATCCCGGCCACCACGCCCGCCACCAGATGGCGCGTCTTGGGATGTGAAGGTTCGCCAAAGCGCAGCGCATTCAGCATCGCAATCGGCCGCGCGCCCATCGTGAAGACGTCGCGCATGATCCCGCCCACACCCGTCGCCGCCCCCTGATAGGGCTCGATGAACGAGGGATGATTGTGGCTTTCCATCTTGAAAATAATCGCGTCGCCATCCCCGATGTCGATCACACCCGCGTTTTCGCCCGGGCCCTGGATCACCCAGGGCGCAGTCGTCGGCAGCTTGCGCAGATGCACGCGCGAAGATTTATACGAACAATGCTCGCTCCACATCACCGAGAAAATACCAAGCTCGGTCAGATTCGGCGCCCGGTTGAGCACCTGCAGAACATGCTTCCACTCATCTTCGGAAAGCCCATGTTCGATGGCATGCGTGAGTGTTGCTATGGTCACGGGAGCGCACCTGCCAAACTGTCGAAAATCACCGCCCCGTCCACACCGCCGAGCAACGCTTCGGCGGCGCGTTCGGGATGCGGCATGAGCCCAAGGATGGTCCGCTTGCCGTTAAAGATGCCGGCAATATTGCGCGCCGCCCCGTTGGGGTTGCAGCCTTCGACATAGCGCAAGGCGACGAGGCCTTCGCTCTCGATGCGGTCAAGCGTTTCGTCGTCGGCGAAGTAGTTGCCGTCGCCGTGCGCCACCGGCAGTTTGATCTTCTGGCCGGGTTTGTAACGCGCGGTGAACATCGTGTTGGCGCCTTCGACCGTCATCGTGACCGAACGCGAAACGAATTTGAGGCTGGCATTTCGCATCAAAACGCCAGGCAGCAATCCGGTCTCGCACAATATCTGGAAGCCATTGCAAATGCCCAGCACCGGCGTGCCCTTCTTGGCCCGCGCAATCACATCACGCACAATCGGCGAATGCGCCGCCATCGCACCACAGCGCAGATAGTCGCCATAAGAAAAGCCACCCGGCAGGACGATCAGGTCCAACCCGTCGGGCAGGCTGGCATCGCCGTGCCAAACCATGGCTGGAGGCCGGCCATTGGCACGTTCAAGCGCCATCGCCACATCGCGATCACAATTCGAAGCAGGAAAAACAACAACGGCCGCTTTCAATGAAAGAATCTCCTCGCGCGTTGGCGCGTCACTGATAGCGCCTCACTCGTTGAAAGGCGAGGGCGCAAAGCCTGCGGCTTCGCGCCTTTGCGGTGAATTTACTGCTAGCTCGTCAGCGCGGGCGGTTTTGCGACTTGCTCTTTCAGCCGGTCTTGAATGCGCCGGCCGATTTCAACGCCCCAATTGCGCCCGATCTCGGAGATTTCCCGCTGCAACTCCGCCTGCTCGGCCCGCAGGCGCCGTCCCGGCGGCGAGCGGTGAAACGCCGCAATCTCGCGCAGGTCCGCAGCGCTGAACCGCTGCGCCCACGCGCCGGCCATCTGATTGAGCAGTTGGTTGACGCCCTTTGTCATCTCCACGCGCATCGATGTTTCAATGGCAACCTTCATGTCGGACGTCATGTGGGGAAATTGCGCCTGCAACGCCTGCATCTGCGCCGGAATAACGCGGGCAATCTGCGAGGTCACGGCGGCACGGCCACCCATGGCATCAAGCAAATCCTTGGCCGCAGCCATGCGTGCATCCATCTCGCCGGCCGTAACAGGAGCGGCGGCAACAGTGGAGGCAGTCAAAGGCGCAAGCAACAAGGAAAGGCACGCCACGCCAGCGAGGGAGAAAAAGCGTGTCATTTGAGGTCCCCAATTTTCACCAGATTATTGGATTGTCGTGTTTCAGGCTGTCACTGCAATTCAATCGCGTAGTTTTCGATCACCGTGTTTGCTAAAAGTTTTTCACACATCTCTGACAGTCGCGCCCGGGCCCGTGCCTGCTCTGTCTCGTCAATGTCGAGCTCGATCACTTTTCCTTGACGCACATCACCAACGCCTGAGAACCCCAAGCGGCCCAAAGCCTGCCCGATCGCTTTGCCTTGCGGATCGAGCACGCCGGACTTCAACATCACTGTCACGCGCGCTTTCATTTGACGAGGACCGGTCCTTTGCGTTCGCTGTTCTGCAGTTCGTTCAAAATGCCGAGACGTTTTGCAACTTCACTGTAGGCTTCCATCACACCACCAAGATCTTTCCGGAAACGGTCCTTGTCCATTTTCTCGTTCGTTCGAACGTCCCACAGACGCATCGAGTCCGGGCTGATCTCGTCAGCGAGAATGACACGCATCATATCATTTTCCCAGAGCCTTCCGAATTCCAATTTCACATCGACAAGCCGGATGCCGAGTCCCAGGAACAACCCAGACAAGAAGTCGTTGATGCGAATCGCCGACGCGACCATCTCGTCAATCTCTTGCGGTGCTGCCCACTGAAAAGCGGTGATATGCTCCTCTGTCACCATCGGGTCATGCAACTTGTCGTCTTTGAGAAAGAACTCGATGATTGATCGTGGGAGAGTCGTTCCCTCTTCGATCCCTAACCGCTTCGACAACGAACCGGCGGCTATATTTCGAACCACAACTTCAAGTGGAATGATTTCAACCTCGCGGATCAATTGCTCGCGCATATTCAAGCGCCGCATGAAATGATTGGGCACACCGATATCTGTGAGCTTCGTCATCAAATATTCGGATATCCTGTTGTTAAGCACTCCCTTGCCCTCGAGCACGGCTTTCTTGGTCGCGTCCAAAGCGGTGGTATCGTCCTTGAAATACTGAACCAGCGTGCCGGGCTCCGGACCCTCGTAAAGGATCTTGGACTTGCCCTCGTAAACAAGCTTGCGGCTTTTCATATGGTAATCCATGGTTCGTGCGCACAAATGCCAATAGACACTAGCGCAAGGCTAAGAGGCGTTACAATGCGCGGCCCTTGCCAGCACTGGGATCATTGAGCTAGAGCCTGCGGCACATTGATAGGAGTTATCCACCCCATGTCCGGTTTTGATAAGCGCCGCGAAGGTTATGAGAGCAAATTCGCCCATGATCAGGACCTGAAGTTCAAAGCCACCGCCCGGCGCAACAAACTGCTGGGGCTGTGGGCCGCAGACAAAATGGGGATTACTGGTGACGCCGCGGCCGAATATGCAAAAGAAGTCGTGAAATCCGATTTCGAAGAAGCAGGCGACGACGACGTCTTCCGCAAAATCCGCAAAGACTTCGATGCCAAAAGCGTCGCCATCTCCGACCACCAAATCCGCCGCGAAATGGAAGAGCTGATGGCAACCGCGGTCGAACAGGTTCAGTCGGGGACTTAGTTACTAATCTTACGGGTTGAATCTTAGTCCGTAGCTGCAAGGTGTGAACTTCCCAAACTGGGTCGTGGTGTGCGAAGGCAGGCCATGACAACAGTAGAGGATTGCGTGACAAATTTAGGTAGACAGCCCTAGCTGCCACTCCCCATGCCAAACACAGTGGCAACTGTGGTAGGTTCAATCCTTGCAACCGCAGGGAACGGAACATGCAGCGCTATTTTCATATTTTCTCGTTGATCGTTGCGCTCGCTATGAGCGCGGACTTAACAGCAGCAGCCCCCCTCTCGCCATTATCAACAAGTCAACCAAGCGTAAAGATAATACCGGGGACGTTTGAATTCACCAACATTTATGAAGATGTTGACGATGGAACTCCGAAATACAGCGACGCAACGCAAATTACACCAGAAAACGTCAACAATCTCATCCGTGCTTGGGAGTTTTCAACCGGTGATCTCGACAAACGCGACCCAAAAACAATGCGTCGCTCGTCAATGCAAGCCACTGCAACGCTTTTTTCCAACAAATTGGTCGTGTGCACACCCTTCAACGAAGTAATCGCACTCGATCCTGCCACTGGAAAGCAAATTTGGCGGTTTGATCCAAAAATTCAGACCGACAAAGTGTTCCCAGCCAACAAGTTCAATTGTCGCGGCGTGGCAGTTTACATCACACCAAGCATCGTAGCAGGACATTGCGACAATCGCATATTCTCAGCCACCAACGACGCCCGCATTTTCGCACTCGACCCTTTCACCGGGGAGCGATGCAAATCATTCGGCACCAATGGGGAAGTGAAAATCGATCCGGGCATGGACCTGAAGTGGCCAGGCGAATTTCAGATTACTTCTGCACCCATTGTCATCGGTAACGCAGTGATCGTTGGCTCTTCGATTGGTGACAACAATCGGGTAGACGCCCCCCATGGGACGGTGCGAGCCTACGACACCAAAACCGGCAAGCTGAAATGGACCTGGGATCCCATTCCGCGCGACGACACCGATCCGGCAACTGCCACTTGGGGCGGCGGCAATAAAAATGTCGGTCATGCAAATGTCTGGGCGCCCATGTCTGCTGACGGAAAGCGTCACCTTGTATTCCTGCCGACATCATCACCAAGCCCCGATTTCTTCGGCGGTCTGCGACCGGGTGACAACAAACACGCAAATTCAGTCGTTGCTCTCAACGCCCAGACCGGCAAACTCGTTTGGGCGTTCCAAACCGTCCACCACGACGTATGGGACTATGACAACCCGGCTCAGCCCACGCTAGTCACGCTGAACCTGGAAAGCGGCCCGCGCGACGTCGTCATCCAGCCAACCAAGCAGGGCTTTCTCTTCGTGCTTGACCGCGACACAGGCGAACCCGTCTTTCCCGTCGAAGAACGACCTGTGCCGCAGGGTGGAGTGAGGGGCGAAACCCTGTCGCCGACGCAGCCCTTCCCGACGCATGTCCCCGCATTAGTGCCGCAAAAGCTGACCGCCGAAGAAGCGTTCGGGTTCACTCCCTGGGACCGGGGTGCCTGCCGTGATGTGATTGCCTCTGCCCGCAGCGAAGGCCTCTACACGCCGCCCACGGAACAGGGCACGATATTCTTCCCGATGACGGGCGGCGGCGTGAACTGGGGCGGAGTGACCTTCGACCCAGTCAACCAGATCCTCTACGCCAACACCACGCGCGGCCCGCATCTCATCAAGTTGTTTCCTGCAGAAAAATTCGAGGGACTCGATGCGAAGTACCCCGACAAGGAAGTCTCACAGCAAGAAGGCGCGCCTTTCGGAGTGATCCGTGACGTGGTGCTCTCACCTCTCGGAGTTCCTTGCAATCGTCCGCCATGGGGTGTCCTTGCGGCCATTGACTTGAAGGCAGGCAAGATCTTGTGGGAGTCAACACTCGGCACCACTGAAGAGCTAGCGCCTCTGAACATTACGCTGCCGACCGGCACACCGACCTTGGGCGGATCGCTCGTCACTGCATCGGGTCTCGTCTTTATCGGTGCGACGATGGACAAGTATCTCCGCGCATTCAATGCCAAGACCGGAAAGGAGCTATGGCAGGGCCGCCTTCCGGCAACAGGCTTCGCGTCCCCTATGACATATGAGTACAAAGGCACGCAGTATGTCGTCATCGCGGCAGGTGGCCACGGCCAACTCGGAACCGAACCCGGTGACACCTTCGTCGCATTCCGCCTAGCAGGACCTGGCGAAGCACCTTCATGGTGGTCTCGCACCATTGACCGCCCCGGCGGCCGCATGTGGCTCAACCTCGCACTGATCTTAGGAGGCGCGAGTCTCGCGGTTGCCGGTCTTTGGCGCTTGATCAATCGTTGGCGCAGCTAGAAAAAAATTCACCGCGAAGGCGCGAGGGACGCGAAAAATTCTCCCTTGGCGTCCTTCGCGCCTTCGCGGTGAACCAATTTTCTAAATAGCCAAGTATCGGACTGTCAGCCCAAGCGCCGCGCAGAGCCCGAGCAGCGCCAGCACCGGCATCTTGAACCGGATGAGCGCAACAGCCGCAACCAGCGCCAATCCAAGTGCGGCAACATCAAGCGTCAACACGTCCGGCGTATGCACCTGCAGCGGCCCGAACGTCACAACATCCACCGTCCCAAACAGCACATGCAGCGCAAACCAGATCGCCAGGTTCAAGATCACGCCCACCACCGCCGCCGTAATCGCGGCCAGCGCCGCCGACAATGCCCGATTTTCCCGTACGCGCTCGGCGTAGGGCGCACCGGCAAAAATCCACAGGAACGACGGCGCAAACGTCACCCACAGTGTCACCATAGCGCCCAACACGCCGGCCAACAGCGGATCAATCCCCGCCTGCCGGAACGCCGCAAGAAAACCCACATGCTGCAGTACCAGGATCAGCGGCCCCGGAGTCGTCTCAGCCAGCGCTAGCCCGTCGAGCATCTCGGCAGCGCTCAACCATTGATAGGTCGCCACTGCTTCCTGCGCCACATAGGCCAGCACCGCATAGGCGCCGCCAAACGTCACCACCGACATTGTGCTAAAAAAAACCGCGAGCTTCGTAAACACACTGTCCCCGCCCAACCATGCCGCCAGAACCACCACAGGCAGCAACCAGATCAGACCCCAGACAGCAATCGTAAGCCCCGTCCTCCCACGCGTCGTTTTCGTGTGTGCCAGCTCACCGCGCGCGAAAGCGTCATCGACCGCAAACCCGTCCCCGGAAACCCCACCCTTCGCCGCATGCCCGGAAGCGCGAAACTGCTCTGGCGCATATTTCATACCGAAAAACCCGGTCAACGCCGCCGCCAACACCACAAGCGGGAAGGGCGCTGCAAGGAAAAACAACGCCGCAAACGCACCCGTAGCGATCCAGATCATCGCGGGCCCAGTGAACGCCCGCTTGCCGATACGAAGAATCGCCTCGATAACAATCGCCAAAACTGCTGCCTTGATACCGTAGAAAATCGCCGACACAACAGTCAGGTCGGAATAATTCACATACAGAATACTGAGCCCCAGCATCACCAACGCGCCGGGTACGATGAACAGCAGCCCCGCCACCAATCCCCCCTTCACCCCGTGCATCAACCAGCCGACATAGGTTGCCAGCTGCTGCGCCTCGGGCCCGGGCAGCAGCATGCAATAGTTCAGCGCATGAAAATACCGCGCGTCCGAGATCCATTTTTTCTCGTCGACCAGCAACCGGTGCATCATCGCGATCTGACCCGCAGGCCCGCCGAAATTGATGCAGCCGATATACGCCCAAAGCCGCGCGGCTTCGCTAAAGCTCGGGATGGAAGTCAGGCGATTTTCGGTGGCCACGCATGTGTCTCGTGTTGAGCGTCAAGAATCCAGGCATAGAACGCGTCATACATCACAAGCCCCGTCACCCATTTCGTAGGACGCCGTTCGCCGAACAAGATTTGAAGCTGGGAAGAAACGGTCATACCAAAGCCCTCGTGTTTAACGAGGCAGAGCTTGGATGGCTGACCATCTGTGAAAAGCACCGGGAGCCTGCCGCATCCCCGACCAGGACAAGGTAGTCCACCCCAGCCTCAAGTTCAAGGCTTGCCATCCTCCATCAACAGCGCCTCGAACCGCTTGTCGCCGCGCAGTCTGTCGAAGTTGGGGTCGAGGCGCAGGATGGTGGGTGTCAGAAGACTCGCGGGCAGTTTCAGCAGGCGTGTGATCGCCGGGATCGCACGCTCCCGGTCACCGAACCGGGCCCAGATCCGCGCCCGCGTTGCCTCCCACCTCGGCCCGTCAACCGCGTCTTTTGTAACCGGCACGAGTTTGACCAAACGCTCGGCATAGTCCATCGCCTGTTCGCGCTCGCCGAGACCGCAATACATGAGCGCCAGCATGTTGATGATCACGGGGTTACCGGGTTGCCGCTTCAGTTCAGGCAACAATTCATCGCGAACAAGGATGTAATTGGCCTTCGCACCCGCTGCGTCTCCGGACAGGCGCCGCAAATCGCCCAGATAGAGATTAAATTGGCTGGACGCCACATCATGCGATCCCGCCGCTTCGTCCAACGCGAGCACCGCCTGAATGGCGCTGATGGCGTCGGGGTAACGGCGCCGATACACCGCCTGATAGAAGACAGCGTCAAGCGACCAATCGTAATCCAACCCTAGCCGGATGTCCTTGAGCGTTTCATCCGCCTGATCCAACTGGCCAAGCGCCTGATGGATCTGCGCCTTGATGCCGATCAACTGGAGAACGTCAGGCCAGATGTTCAGCGCTGCATCAACGCGGCGTTGGGCGGCAGAGAAATCACGTGTGAGTAAAAGCGTTTCTACCTCGGCACTACGCACCACTTGCGACAAAGGATCGAGTGCGACAGCTTGCTCCAAATAGTCTTTCGCCTGATCCCATCTTCCCTGGCGCCGGGCGATATAGCCGAGGGCCGCCACCACATCTCCATTGTTGGGCCATTTGGCGTACACCTGCTCGAAGCGGCGGCGCGCACCAGCAAAATCTCGTTCGACCCAGTATTGGTGGTATGCTTGCGCCAACAGCACCTCAACCAACTCGGGCTGCAAGCGAAGCGCGGTCTCCAGCGTCGTGCGTGCGGCAGCGCGGCGCGCATTGGCACGGTCGCCGTCATGAAAACGCCCCGCCTCGGCTTGTGCCAACAAGGCCCATGCGCCCGCGAAGTTGGGGTCGAGCTTGACCGCCTGCTGCAACTGCCGCTCTGCGTTCAAGAACTCGGTCCTGCGCCAGAACGCCAACCCGCGAAGATAGGCATCGTAAGCCGCCGTGTTTTTCGTCGGCGCAACGGCCAGGTCCCGCTTCTCGCTGCCCGTGACCTTGGCGCTTAAGGCTTCGGCGATTGCGATGGCGATTTCGCTTTGTACGCTGAAGATATTGTCGAGCTTGCGGTCGTAGATCTCGGCCCACAGATGACCGTCGGTCGCCGCCTTGATCAGCTGGACATTGACCCGCACGGAATCGCCCTGGCGCTGCACGCTGCCCTCAAGAATATTGGCAACCCCAAGCTGTTTGGCGATCTCGGGCAGATTGTCGGGACGGCTCGCAAGATGCGCCGTCGATGTGCGCGAGATCACTTTCAGCGACCCGATCTTCGTCAACCGCGTCAGGATTTCGTCCTGGATACCAGTGGCAAAGAAAGCGTTGTCCTTGTCGGCGCTGAGGTTCTCGAACGGCAGCACCGCGACGGAGGCCTCCGGCACACCCTGCGACGCCGATGATGTTTCGCCCGAACGCGGCATCACAGACTGGCTGACTGCAAAGCCCAGCACCACCACAAGCATACCGGTCAGAATCCAATCGCTGGTGTGTGGCCGTATGAGTGCGCCGTCGCCGGAGCCGGTGGAGCGCTTGATCCCATCAGCGGTAAACTCGAACATCCACGATGCGATCAGTGCGACGGGAAAGCCGACGACGAGAAACGCAACCACCACCGTGTCGAACCACGCGGGCAGCGTGAGCGCGTTCTCGAGCGAAGCCGCGACCTGCAGAATGATCCAGCTCGCGACCACATAGCCCGCCGCAACGCGAATAACCTTGCGCCGCTGAAGCTCGGACAGCAGACGCTGAAGACGCCCTATAGTGCTGGAATCGGGAATTGCCATGGTCGTCCACTATAACAGTGCCCCTCAGAACCGCGAACTTTTTGCCGCCTGAATTTCCTGCCACGCCGAAATGATCAGAAGAATTCCCAGAAACACTGTGAACCCCAAGCCGCCACTTTGCAGTCCCAGGCCAACCAACAGCAAACCAATCCCGGCGCCGATATAGCCGACAATCACCCGCGCCCGATTGCGTTTCATGAAATTGGTCAGGACCGCCCGCGCGATGTGTCCCCCATCGAGTGGGTATCCCGGCAATAGATTGAAAATTCCAAGCGCAAGATTGGCATCCGCCAACCGCCTGAAAATCAGCCATGAATGGTCGGAGACCGCGCCCGCCTGTGCGCTGCTAAGCCACCAATACAGCACGCCACCGATCGCAAGGTTTGCAGCCGGCCCCGCAAACGACACGACAACTTCTTCAACAGTGCCGCGCGTCGGCCGCCCCAATCGCGCATAGCCGCCGAAGAATGTCAGCGTCACATCGAGCGTACTGATGCCAAAAACGCGCGCCCCGGCCGCGTGTCCCATCTCATGAAGGTAGATGCTCAGGAACAACAAAATAACGAACGTCACTTCGTCGAGTACGCCGCTCAATCCGCTTTGACCAAGCCCGCTGACGACAAACATCGCCGCAATGAGAAAGACGGTGATATCAATGCGCAAGTGAACGCCGAACACATTACCCAACGAAATCGGCGTTCCCATGCGTGCTACTTTCCGGTTTTAGCTGACGCCGAATACGCGGCGGAATATCGTATCGACGTGCTTCAAGTGATAGGCGAGGTCGAACAGCGCTTCAAGTTCATTCACCGGCAGCGACTTGGTGACATCGGCGTCGGCCTTGAGGTTTTCCAGGAACGAAGTACCGCTCCGTCCGTGATGCATATTCTCCCACACCGGCATAGCGTTGCGTTGTACCAGGCTGTAAGCGCTCTCCCGCGCCTCACCCTTCTGCGTCAACGCCAGCATCACCCGCTGCGAATGCACCAGCCCGCCCAGCAGATCCAGATTTCGCTGCATCCGCTCCGGATAGACGACCAAACGATCGACGACATCGGCCAATCTGTTCAAAGCGAAGTCGAGCGTTACTGTCGCGTCTGGCCCGATCATCCGCTCGGCCGAGGAATGCGAAATGTCCCGCTCGTGCCACAGCGCCACGTTCTCGAACGCGGGCAGCGCATAGGCCCGCACCATGCGCGCCAGCCCCGACAGATTTTCCGTAAGCACCGGGTTACGCTTGTGCGGCATCGCCGACGAACCCTTTTGACCGGCCGAAAAATATTCCTCGGCCTCTAACACTTCCGTTCGCTGCAGGTGGCGAATTTCCGTCGCCAGATGCTCAACCGAGCTGGCGACAACGGCGAGCGCTCCAAAGAACGCCGCATGCCGGTCACGCGGAATGACCTGAGTGGAAACCGGCTCGGAAACGAGACCCAAGGCCTTCGCCACGTGCTCCTCGACGCGCGGATCGATCTGCGCAAACGTCCCAACAGCACCCGAGATGGCGCAGGTCGCAATCTCGGCCCGCGCCGTCACCAGCCGTGCCCGCGCTCGTTGAAACTCCGCATAAAACCCGGCGAGCTTGACGCCAAACGTTGTCGGCTCGGCATGAATGCCGTGACTTCGCCCGATGGTCGGCGTCACCTTGAATTCGAAGGCGCGCTTTCTCAGCGCCGCCAGCACCTTGTCTGTATCTTCGATCAACAAATCCGCGGCCCGCGTCAATTGCACCGCGAGACACGTGTCCAGCACGTCCGAAGACGTCATGCCCTGATGCACAAAGCGCGCATCATCGCCGATGAACTCCGCCAGATGCGTCAGGAAGGCGATAACATCGTGTTTGACCTCGCGCTCAATTGCATCGATGCGCGCCACATCAAACTTCGCCGCGCCGCCTTTTTCCCAAATGGTAGCCGCCGCCGATTTCGGAATCACACCAAGCTCAGCCAAGGCATCCGCCGCATGCGCCTCAATCTCAAACCAGATGCGGAACTTGGACTCCGGCGACCAAATCGCCACCATTTCGGGACGGGAATAGCGTGGGATCATGCCACGGCCTTCAATGCGTCTTCCAAAATCGCCAACCCCTCATCCAGCACTTTGTCTTCCACAGTTATCGGCACCAGCACCCGCACGCCATTGCCGTAAAGGCCGCAGGTCAATAATATCAGCCCGCGCTTCAACGCTTCACTCATTAACTTCTTCGTGCGCTCACCATCGGGCTCCTGCGACCCGCGCGACGTCACGATATCAAACGCCACCATCGCACCAAGTCCGCGAATATCATCCATCGGCGGCAAATCGTTGCGCATCGACATTTGCTTCAAACGAGCTTTCAGCTTCTCGCCGAGAGCCACGCTCTTCTCGAGAATCTTCTCATCCTTGATGATCTCAACCACCGCCAAGCCAGCCGCACACGCCAGCGGATTTCCCGCATAGGTACCACCAAGCCCGCCCGCTTCCGGCGCATCCATGACACTCGCCCGCCCGATCACGCCCGACAGCGGCATCCCACCCGCCAGGCTTTTCGCCGTCGTGATCAGATCAGGCTTCACGCCCGAATGTTCAATCGCGAACAATTTCCCGGTGCGCGCAAACCCCGACTGGATCTCATCGGCTATCAGCAATATCCCGTGCCTGTCGCAAATCGAACGCAGCGTTCGCAGAAACTCAAACGGCGCCGTATAAAACCCGCCTTCACCCTGCACCGGTTCAATGATCATCGCCGCAACCCGCGACGGTTCAAGATCGAACTTGAACAAATTGTCCAGTGCCACAAGCGAATCCGCCGCCGTGTGGCCATGGCTCTCGACCGGAAAGGGCAGGCGATAGACACCCGCAGGCATGTCCCCGAAACCCGCCTTGTAAGGCACGACCTTGCCGGTCAAAGCCATCGTGTACATTGTGCGTCCGTGAAACGCGCCCGAGAAACTGATCACAGCCGAACGCTTCGTCGCATAGCGCGCAATCTTCACCGCATTCTCAACCGCTTCGGCACCGGTCGAGAAAAAGATCGTCTTCGCCGGCCCCTCAATCGGCGCCAGCGCGTTCAGCTTTTCGGCCAGCGCGATATAGCTTTCATAGGCGTTCACCTGAAACGCCGTATGTATTGTCTGACCCAACGCAGTTTCAATCGCCTTGACGACCTTGGGATGCCGGTGCCCGGTATTCTGCACACCAATCCCACCGACAAAGTCGATATAGCGCCGGCCCTCGACATCCCAGATCTCGGCATTCAAAGCCCGCGCCGCAAACACCGGATGCGCAGTATTCACCCCGCGCGGCACAGCCGCTTGACGGCGGGCAAGGAGTTCAGCATTCGTGGTCATGATCTATCCCTTTGCCAATTCACGCGCTTCGATTTCGTGCGCCCGTATGAACGCCGGCCGCGCGCTGGTGCGATCTGTGAAGTCAACAAACGCCGGACGCTTGTCGATCATGCCAAACTGCATGCCAAACCCGAGCGACGAGGCGATATAAAGGTCGGCCGCAGTAAACTGATCGCCGAACAACCACGGTCCGGGCTTCAGCGCAGCCTCAAGCGCCCCGAGCGCGCGGTCATAGTCACCCCAGCCCGACTGAAAACTGTTGGCCGTGTGACCCATGCGCTTTTCCACCATCGCAGGTTCAATCGTCGTCGGCGAAAACATCAGCCATTGCAGGAAGCGCCCGCGCCGTGGATCGCTCGGCAATGGCGCCAGCTTCGTCTGCGGAAATTTATCGGCGACATAAAGCAAAATCGCCGCCGTCTCGCCAAAGCCAACGCCGCCATCTTCAAATCCCGCAACTTTTCCCATCGGGTTGATCGCCTTGTAGGCCTCACTCGGATGGCCCGGCGCGCGAATATTCACGCGCGCCAGCTCATAAGGCTGCCCCACCTCTTCCATCATCCAAAGCGAGGTGAACGCGCGAGTTTGGGGGCAGTGATAGAGTTTCACGTCCCGATCCCTCCCATCGCCAAATACTTCATCTCAAGGAAATCCTCGATCCCGTATTTCGAACCCTCGCGCCCAATCCCGCTCTCTTTCATGCCGCCGAACGGTGCCACTTCAGTCGAGATGATCCCCTCATTGATCCCGACGATGCCGTACTCCAGCGCCTCCGCCACCCGCCAAACCCGACCGATATCGCGCGCATAGAAATAGGCGGCCAACCCATACTCAGTGTCGTTCGCCAGGCGCACTGCGTCCGCCTCGCTCTTGAAACGGAACAACGTCGCCACCGGACCAAAAATCTCTTCCTGCGCAATCGCCATCTGCGTGTTGACTTCGGTCATCACAGTGGGTTCAAAGAACGTGTGCCCCAGCGCATGCCGCTTGCCGCCGGTCGCAACCTTAGCCCCCTTCGATGTCGCGTCCTTGATCAGCCGCTCGACCTTCTCGACTGCTTCCATGTTGATCAACGGCCCTTGCGTGATTCCATCACCCAAGCCATCGCCAACCTTCAACCCGCCAACAGCCTTCGAAAGCTTTTCCGCGAACGCGTCATAGACCTTGTCCTGCACGAACAGGCGGTTCGCGCACACACAAGTTTGTCCCATATTGCGAAACTTCGACAGCATCGCGCCCGTCACCGCCGCGTCCATATCCGCGTCGTCGAACACTATGAACGGCGCGTTGCCTCCAAGTTCAAGGGACACCTTCTTCACCGTCGAGGCGCACTGGCGCATCAACAGCTTGCCAATCTCGGTCGAACCCGTGAACGAAAACTTCCGCACCAGCGCATTGCCCGTCATCTCCTGGCCGACCCGCGAGGAATGCTTCGTGGTGACGATATTGAAGATCCCCTTGGGCAGACCGGCGCGCTCCGCCAGCACCGCCAGCGCCAGCGCCGACAGCGGCGTCTCCGCCGGCGGCTTGATGATAATCGGGCAACCGGCCGCCAAGGCCGGCCCACACTTGCGCGTGATCATCGCATTGGGAAAATTCCACGGCGTAATCGCCGCCACAACACCAATCGGTTGCTTCAAAACCAGAATACGCCGCCCGGCCTGCGTTTGCGGAATGATGTCGCCATAGATGCGCTTGCCTTCTTCCGCAAACCACTCGATGAAGGAAGCGCCATAAGCGACCTCTCCGCGCGACTCGGCCAAAGGCTTGCCTTGCTCGCTGGTCATGATCACGGCAAGGTCTTCGACGTTGGCCATCATCAAGTCGAACCACTTGCGCAGAACCCCCGCACGCTCTTTCGCGGTTTTCGCAGCCCAGGCAGGCCATGCAGCGTTCGCCAATTCAATCGCGCGTCGGGTCTCACCCTCCAGAAAATCCGGCACCCGCGCCAGAACCGCGCCCGAAGCCGGATTGGTCACCTCAAATGTGACGCCAGAATCCGCCCCAACCCATTCCCCATTCACATAACACTGCTCGCGCAGAAGTTGTGGGTCTTTCAGGCGCATGGGAAAAGTCTCCAAAGTTGATCGCGCCCCCTTTTAGCCCCGCTCAGTCAGCAGCGAAAGGTGGGCCTGCGTGACAAACGGGGGCAACCTATGCATGGTGCACCGCCATATTGCGTAAATGCGCGATCCAACAGGATGACTTCATGAATTTTGTTCGCCGGGCGTTTGTTTGCGCGTTTGTCATGGGCCTCTCCGCCTGCGCCACCATCGATGACATGATGCCATTTGGCTCGTCGAAGACGGGTGTCACACCGCAAACCGCGACCTCGACCACGCCAGGTCTCGCGATCGACCGCAAGCCTGGCTATCCGCCTTACGCGATGATGAAGGGCACGGTACTAATTGCCCCGCACGGAGCCAAACGCACCGACTATTATTTCTGGCTCAACGAGAAGAACACCGAAAAAGTCGTGCGCTACCTCGAAGAGGAAAACAAATACACCAACGAAGCGATGGCGCACACCTCTGAACTCCAGACAACGCTTCGCGAAGAAATCAAGGCCAAGGCCTCCGCCGTTCAGGGCACACCGCCGTTCAAAAACGAGGGCTATTGGTACTATGAGCGCTACGTCCCCGGCGCCGACTATCCCCTCATCGCCCGGCGCAAGGGCACCCTCACCGCACCGGAAGAAGTGCTGATTGATGGCGAGGTCGAAGGGCCCAAACACGATCAGTTCAAAATCGGCAACTACGCCTCATCGCCAGACGGATCATACTTTGCCTACGCTGCCGACTTCACGGGCGACCGCTGGCACACGCTGATCATGCGCGACATGCGCACCGGCACAGTGCTGAAAGATCAAATCAAATACGCTGGCTCAGACTTCGCCTTCGCCAACGACAACAAAACGCTATTCTATCTAAAGCTTCAACCAGGCACCGCGCGTGCCCATCGCCTGATGCGCCACCTCATCGGCACCGACCCCAAAGCCGACAAGCAGGTGTTCGAGGAAAAAGACCAGCAATTCGAACTCTCGCTCGACAAATCCAAAGGCGGAAAGCTCCTGCTGCTCACCAGCGCGCAAACCAACACCAGCGAAGTTCTCTTCATCGACGCCTCCAAACCAGACGCGAAATGGGTACCGGTCAAGCCGCGCGCCAAAGGCGTGCTCTATCACGCCGATGAAGCAGGCGGCCTGTTCTACATCCGCACCAACCTTGACGCCCCCGACAGCCGCATCGTCACGGCGCCCCTTGCACAGCCAGGCCAATGGACCGAAATCGTGCCCACGCAGCGCGGCGTCTACATAGAGGCATTTGAAATTGTCAGCGGCGTCATCGCACTCGATGAATGGGCGAACGGTTCCTCGCGTATCCGCTTGCACAACATAAAGTCCGGCGCCGAGTCGATTGTGCAACCTGATGCCCCTGCCGGACACATGTCGTTCTCCGACACGCATAATTTCCCCGCTCTGCGCAACACAAGTTCCAGCGCGACGGCATTACGTTATGCCTTTTCCTCCCCGGTCAATCCTGATGTCATTTACGATCTCGATGTCTCAACCGGAACCAAAAATGAAGTTCAGCGCATGGCTGTACCGGGATACTCTCCTGCCGCGTACACCGTCGAAAAACGCTTTGCCCCCGCGCTCGACGGCAGACAGATCCCGGTGACAATTGCCTACCGAAGCGACAAATTCGTATCCGGCAAGAATCCAGTCTTGCTTTACGGCTATGGCTCGTATGGATCGAGCAACGAGGCCGTATTCAAAACCCGCTGGCCAAGCCTGCTCGACCGCGGCTTTGTGTTGGCCTACGCGCATGTGCGTGGCGGCCGCGAAATGGGCGAAGCCTGGTATCAGGAAGGCAAACTGCGCGCCAAGAAAAACACTTTCACCGACTTCATCGCCGTCGCAGAACATCTGGGCAGCAAGGGCACGGCCGACCCCAAGCGCATCTTCGCCATGGGCCGCAGCGCCGGCGGCCTGCTCATGGGTGCCGTCGCCAACATGCGGCCCGAACTCTTCAAAGGCATCGTCGCCAACGTCCCATTCGTCGATGTCGTCACCACCATGCTCGACGACTCCATTCCCTTGACCACATTCGAATACGAAGAATGGGGCAACCCTGGCGATACCGGCGACTATGAGTATATGCTGAGCTATTCTCCCTACGACCAGGTCGAGCGCCGCGCCTACCCGGCGATTCTGGTCACCACCGCCTACAACGACAGCCAGGTCGGCTACTACGAGCCTGCAAAATGGGTGGCCAAACTCCGGCGCCTGAAAACCGACCAGAACCACCTGGTCTTCCGCACCAACATGACCGCCGGTCACGCCGGCGAAAGCGGACGCTTCAGCGCCGTCGAGGAATCCGCCTTCATCAACGCCTTCATCATCGACCAGGCAGGCCTCAATCCCGGAAACAAGTCAGTCAAGGCTCCGTAAAACTGAAAGGGCGTTCGCGCTGCGCGGGAGTGAATGCGGCAACGTTCGTGAGGAAAGAGTGTGCCGTAAGCGTGAGGCGCGAGTAAAAAAAAATTCTGCATTGCTCGCGCGAAAAAATCGCCTCACCTGTTTCCAAATTCGCACAGCGGGGGCGGCACGTACGCGCGCGCAATTGAATTCGAATGCTGATGCCAAATCAATCTGCTACTCGTCCCGCATTGTTTTTTGCGTAAGTACCTTGGGGGACTCTCAGATGCAGTTGCTTGAAAGCGTTAGTGTGATTCAATTCGAGATCTTTGCCGTTGCCGCAGCGCTGACGGCCATTTTGTTCGCAACCGGATTCTTGTTGGGCCGGTTGACAAAAAGCCATTCCGTGCGCGTGCCCATGGAAGTCATTCACGCCCTCGCCAGCGCCCGCTTCAACTCAGCGCCACTCGCCAAGGGAAGCAACGACGGCAAAATCCTGCACGACATTGAAGCCTTGCTTCATCACGTTGAGCACGAAAAGGACTTCGCCAAGGCCAAAGCCTACGCCTTGCACGAGCTTGATCGCATCATGCACGATCACGGCAGCAATGCGGAACTCAAAGACCTGCACCACAAGGTCGAAGTGGCCCACAACAAGCACGACATCGAAGTGGCCCTGCACGCCTACATCGATCACCACAAGCACTGATTGGTGGCGGATTCAAGGCGCTGGGTTTGCTACATCAAGCCCAGCTGCCTCAAACTGGCGTGGCCATGCCGTCCTATGATCAGATGATCGTGCACGGAGATCTCAAGTGTGCGCGCCGCTTCGACAATCTGTTTCGTCATCTCGACATCGCTTGACGACGGCGTCGGATCGCCTGAGGGATGGTTGTGGACCAGGATAATCGCGCAGGCCCCGAGTTCCAAAGCGCGCTTGACGACTTCGCGCGGATATACGGGTGTGTGGTCTACGGTGCCGCGGCCTTGCACCTCATCTTTGATCAGCTTGTTCTTGCGATCCAGAAACAGAATGCGAAACTGCTCCGTCGGCTCGCGAGACATCTGCGCCATGCAATAATCGACGAGCGATTGCCAAGACGAAAGCGTCGACTCCGAGTTCCGCGCTTTGGTGCGTAACATGCGCCCGGCGGCGGCTCGTACGATTTTGATTTGATCGGTGACAGCATCCCCCACGCCCTCGATTTCTTTGAGCCGCTCACGCGAAGCGGCGAGCAATTCTGCGATATCGCCCTTAAACTCCTCCAGCATCCTTTTGGCCAACGGCTTCACGTCTTGCCGCGGTATGGCCGCAAACAGAATCAACTCCAGTAATTCGTAGTCCGGCAGCGCATCCTCACCGCCATCACGAAACCTCTCGCGCAGTCTGTCGCGATGCCCCACATAGTGCGGCAGTTCCCCAGTCGCCGCGTCCGCCATGCCGCGCTTAGGCATAGGGCGGCTTGTGCAGGCCCGCAGGCGAGGTAGTGAAAACTTCGACTCCGGTAGAGGTCACACCGACGCTATGTTCGAACTGCGCCGACAAAGACCGGTCTTTTGTCACCGCCGTCCAACCGTCAGGCTTCAGCTTGACCTGCCACTTGCCCGCGTTGATCATGGGCTCGACCGTGAAAATCATACCTTCGCGGAACGCAAGTCCCTTTCCGGCAGGCCCATAATGCAGAATATTCGGCGCGTCGTGAAACACGCGCCCCAGCCCGTGCCCGCAAAAATCGCGCACCACCGAATAGGAATGCGCCTCCGCATAGGCCTGGATCGCATGTCCCAGGTCGCCGGTCAGCGCACCGGGCTTGACCGCAGCAATCCCGCGCATCATCGCCTCGTAGGTTACATCGACCAGGCGGCGGGCCTTAATCGACACATCGCCCGCCAGATACATCCGGCTCGTATCGCCGTGCCAACCGTCGATAATTGCGGTCACGTCGATGTTGAGCGTATCGCCATCTTTGAGTTCCCGGTCCGAGGGAATGCCGTGGCACACCACGTCATTGATCGACGTGCAGCTGGAATGGCGATAGCCGCGATAGAAAATCGTCGCCGGTATGGCGCCATGATCGCCCATGAATTCATAGGCCAGGCGGTCGATCTTGTCTGTTGTCACGCCCGGCGCCACCTTGGCCGTAAGCATGTCGAGGCATTCTGCAGCCACGCGGCCCGCCTTGCGCATACCGGCAAAGCCTTCCGGTCCATGCAGCTTGATGGCACCGCCGGAGCGTGAGTCCGAGGCCTCGGTTACATTGATATAGTTCATGTCACTTCACGTTGTGCGGCGTCCCGCTTATCTGGCCACGATTGCCGAAGCTAGTCAAACTTGCCTAACATGGTGTTGAGCTTATAGGAATAGCCCGGATTGATATGCCCAAAACTCCTCGCCAATCGACGTTTGCGGCCACCGGCGCGCGCATTGCGTATTTCGAATGGGGCGAGCGCGGCGCCCCGGCGGTGCTGTTGATCCATGCCACCGGCTTTCACGCGCGCTGCTGGGACCAGACGGTGGCAAGCCTCCCGCCAGACACCCATGTCATTGCTGTAGACCTGCGCGGCCATGGCCGTAGCGAAAAGACAGGACCGATTGCGGATTGGACAGTGCCCGCCCAGGACATCAAGGAACTCGTAGCCCATTTGAATCTTCACGACGCAATCGGCGTGGGCCATTCCATGGGCGGCCACACGCTCATTCAGGTGGCCGCCGCCCTTCCCGGCGCCTTCAAGCGCCTGGTGCTCGTCGATCCCGTCATGATGGCCCCGGAATTTTACGACAACCCTGAAATCATGGCGCCCGGGGAAACCGAACATCCCGTTACCAGGCGCCGCAATGCCTGGGATTCATGGCAAGACATGTTCGAGGCCTTCAAGGATAGAAACCCGTATTCGCTCTGGCGCCCCGAAGTGCTTGAGGATTATTGCCGCTATGGCGTGGTACCAAAAGCGGACGGCAGCGGTGTCGAGCTGGCATGTCCGCCCGCCATCGAAGGCTCGATCTACAAGGCCGCAGCCGGCCGCAACATTTATGAGTTGGCAAAACAGATCGTCTGCCCCGTCACCGTGCTCCGCGCCCGGCAGCGCCCACCCGGTCAGCGCGATCCCAGGGATTTCTCAGGCTCGCCAACCTGGGAGGGTCTGGCTGCGGTCTTTCGTCAAGGCCGTGACGTCTATCTTCCCCACCTGACGCACTTCATCCCGATGCAGGACCCCGGACTGGTTGCGAAATATATCGTCGAAGGCTGACGCTATTGCTGCACCACCGTCGCCGTGGCGCCCCAGCTTTGAAGCGTCCCCGTGTTGCATCCCGTGGCACTGATCCAGCCGAAACCCTTTACCTTGGCGATTTGCAAGCCCGCAGCGTAACCGTTGCCGATACTAACCGTTTGACTTTGGCCCGGTCCAAGCAAGCCGCTCGCGCCCAGCGGCGTGCGCAAATCATAGGAATAAACGTGATAACCAATCCTCGAACAGTGTGTTGCAGGCGCGGTAAATGTCACGGCATAGTTGAACTGCGGACCCATCGACTGAAACCGGACATCCGGATTGGCGTTTGGCCCCATACACTCATTGACCAGCCCGCCACCCGAGATCGGGCTGGAGGTACACGAAGCGGAAAGCGTCTGTGCTCCGCCCCCCGGACCCTCCGCCATCGCCGGCGCAGCGCACAACAACCCCGCCACGGCAAAACCAATTTGTCGAAACATTTTTAATGTCCTCCCGGAAAGTAGAATCTGTTCAGTCTTTTCCAAGCTTCATGGAATGATCACAACTTCAACGATGGCCGACCAACCCGACATTCGACCCGTATTGCATCCGCCGACTTTACCAAGCGCCCGCACATTTATTATTTGCAGTCCGCGCGCGAAGTCGTCGCCGATCGGCACGATTTCGCTTTGCCCTGCCTCAAGAAAGTTCCGGGTCCTTCCCAACATGAGGTCGGGATTGTAAGTAGCCCAGACCTGATAGTTGACAGCCGAGCAATGTGTCGATGGCGCTGTGAATTTTATCCCATAGGCCGTCGGGATGCCGTCGGACTGAAACTGGAATTTCGCTTCACCGGCGCAAGTTGTGTAGACCAGATTTGGACCGGCAGGCGGCAACGCATCACTGGCGGCGCATTGAACACTGACCTGGCCGCGCTCGCCAGCCGATGCGACGTACAAATTACCGCTTACGGCAAGTGCCGAAAGTAAGAACGAACTGAAACCCCGACAACCGCGCATTGCATATATCCCTTCGTGTAAGACCGAAGGCGACCCTACGCAGCGTGTTGCGGCCTGGCGCTCCCTATATGGGTAGGAAACTCAACCTTGTGGAACTTGATTGATCAGCGTCACAAGTTGCGCCTGGCTTTCCGCGCCTGTCTTTCTGAACGCTCCTTTCAGCAGAAATCGGGCCGCATCAACACTAACGCTGCGCTCGTCCGCATATGCCGCAAGAGTTTTTCCCGAAGCAAGTGCCGCCACCAACCGCGCTTCCGTCGCCGTCAAATCAAACCAGGCCCTCAATCTGTCGACCTCAATCAGCGGGGCAGGGTGAGGCGTTGTAATCGAGATCAGAACTTTGGCCCCCTCGACCCAGCCCCCTAACACAGCCTCACGCTGCGGCCTCATCGTCATTGCCAGCACCGCATAGCTCGTGCCGCTCGCGTCCTCGATTTTGAACGCTTCACTGGCCGGACGGTCCACCGTGGCGAGATGCGAAATTCGCAACTGCGCCTTCGCGCCGGCAAATAAGACGCGCCCATTGTGCAGCGTGAAAAGACCCGTCTCTGCCAGTGTACCGGCCTTCACATTGTGACTGACGACCCTTAGATCTGCGCTCAGCGCCAGCACCGCTGCGTGTCCCAGGTTGAGAGCGGCCTCTGCACCTGCGGCCCGCAAGCGCGAGCAGGCCAAGCCGTGACTGATACGCATTGTTCGCTGAACATGGGGCGCAATCAGTCGCAACCCGCGCTTGAGGTTCATCAGCGGCCGGTCCGGCGGTCCCGGCATCGCCAGCGCCAGTTGCTCGTCGTCGCCACGGTCAAAAATGACAAACAGTGCGACTTCCATCCCCCAGGTCTTCAGAAATTTTTGATAGAGATCACTCTTCAGAAACTCAACTCGCGTCACCAAATCGTCCGTATCGATGACCTGTCCCATCGGCAAACCAACGGCCTGCGAACTCCAGACGTTTGTGCCAGCAAAGACCGATTCATAAGCCTGAATTGCCGGTGCGATGAGGCCCGTCGTCCCCACCCAGCGCACGCCGGGCCGGTTCATTCCTTCCCACATCAAAGTCGCGACATCCCAATCCGGGGGGCTGAACAGCGACACGAACCGCGTCAGCGTATCGTTCCAGCGAGACGGCTCCAGCGCGCACTCATAGATATCGCCGATCAACCCCGAGAGCTGTTCAATGTCGATTGGGTTGGATTGCCGGGGCATGTTAAAATCCTGCACGCAAGGGTCATGAGTACATAAAACAACGCGCCGCAATTGGCCAGCACCAGAGTCCGGTCTTGTAAATGCGCGCATTTCAAGTCACGCTGAACGCCACACACTCGCAAAACGGACAAGGACTAGTCCCCGGTGACAAAAGCATTACCGGTCATTGATATCGCAACGCTGTACGATTCACGCGGCGGTTCCGCGATCCATCGGACCTCCGATGAAATCAGGGCCGCCTGCCGCGACACTGGATTTTTCTATATCACCGGGCACGGGATTTCCGCTGAGGTATTGACGTCACTCGACCGCGCCAGCCGGAAATTCTTTGCATTGCCTGAGGAAGAAAAACTGAGAATATCCATGGCTCACGCCGGCCGCGCCTGGCGTGGGTTTTTCCCCGTGGGCGGAGAGCTCACGTCAGGCAAGCCTGACCTGAAAGAAGGCGTCTACTTCGGCACTGAACTGGGGCCCCACGACGCGCGCGTAAAGTCGGGCATCCCCATGCACGGCGCAAACCTGTGGCCCGGCGCCGTGCCGGAATTGCAATCGGCAGTGCTTGATTTCATGGGAGCCACCACCCGCGCCGCACACGCTGTTATGTGCGGCATAGCGTTGAGCTTGGGGCTGGACCAAAACTACTTCGCAAAGACCTACACCGCCGATCCGACCGTGCTCTTCCGCGTCTTTCACTACCCTCCGGCGCGCGCCGTTGACGGCGAGTGGGGCGTCGGCGAACACACCGACTACGGCCTGCTGACGCTGTTGGCGCAGGACGATTGCGGCGGCCTGCAGGTCAAATCGCGCAACGGTTGGATCGAAGCCCCATCCATTCCCGGCACCCTCGTCTGCAATATCGGTGACATGTTGGACCGCCTCACCGGCGGCTGGTACCGTTCAACCCCCCACCGTGTGCGCAACATAAGCGGTCGCGATCGCCTGTCATTCCCACTCTTCTTCGACCCCGCCTTCAACGCTGTCATCGAACCCCTGCCGGACCGGATCGCCTCGGACGACAGCACGGAACGCTGGGACCGCGCCAACCTCCACGCCTTCGAAGGCACTTATGGTGTTTATCTGCTTGGCAAGGTGGGCAAGGTGTTTCCGGACTTGCAGCGTCAGGTGCTGTAAGGCGGAATCAAGCACGCCCATCCAGATTTGACCGTCACTTGCGCATGGCAGCCATTGCCACACCCCACCGCGAGACGGCCTACGGATCTCCGGCGCCGTGCTTGCTGCCCCAATTTCCGGCGCGAACGAATCCACCGGTGAGAAGAACGGCGTCCCACTCCGCCAATATCTTCGTGAGCAACTCCACCTCTTGTTGCGCCGAACCCAAGTCGTCGATCAAAAGCACGCCAGCGTGCCCCTTCTTGTCCCGAAACACGAGGGCACCAACGTCGTGATCTTTGGTCAGAAGAACCCGCCCGGAAGCGAACGCTTCCTCAATGATCGCGTAGTCGCCTGGGTCTTCAGCGCGGTCGCCGATAAACACCACGTCGTGACCGGCTCCGCGAAGCACCAGTACTGCGGCCGCGACAATGTTCGAGTCCGCCAGCAGCCGCACCTATTCCGCTGCCATCGATGGACCGTCAGATTGCGACCGCTCGCTGAGGCGGGCTGCATACAAAAGGCACGCATCGATGTCCGCGCGCTCGAGCACAGGATAGGCGTCAAGCACCTGCTCGCGCGTGGCACCGTTGGCAAGCATGTTGAGTACCATGGCAGGCGTGATCCGCCGTCCGCGGATAATGGGCTTACCGCCCATTTTTCCGGGTTCCGTCACGATGCGACCAAGCAGTTTCAGTTCGGCGTCGGTGGTCATACCGCGAATCTGCCACAGATGGCCGTGGACCGATAGCCCCGGACTAAACTCGCGCAGGTGACGGAAACCACATTTGACCGCTGGTTTGGCCGTCCAGCCCTTGCTATCTCTCCCCCATGAGCATCCGCCCCTACCGCGACATCGTCCGCAGGAAAAGCCGCAAGATCCGCGTCGGCAACGTCGAGGTTGGCGGCGACGCGCCCATCACCGTCCAGTCGATGACGAACACCCTCACGACCGACATTCAAGGTACCATCCGCCAGGTCAAAGCGCTGGAAGCGGCGGGCGCCGACATCGTGCGCATTTCCTGCCCGGATGAGGAATCGACCGCCGCGCTGAAATCGATCATCCGCGCCGTCGCCGTGCCCGTCGTCGCCGACATCCACTTCCACTACAAACGCGCCATCGAAGCGGCCAACGCCGGTGCCGCCTGCCTGCGCATCAACCCCGGCAATATCGGCGCGGTCCACCGCGTGCGCGAGGTGGTGAAGGCGGCCAAGGACCACGGCGTTTCCATGCGCATCGGTGTCAACGCGGGCTCCCTCGAACGCGAACTTCTCGAGCGCTACGGCGAACCGTGCCCGCAGGCGATGGTCGAAAGCGCGCTCAACCACGCGCGCATCTTGGAAGACAACGACTTTCGCGAGTTCAAGATCAGCGTCAAAGCAAGCGACGTGTTTCTGGCGGTGGCCGCCTATCAGGGCCTGGCCGAAGCGTGCGACTACCCGCTGCATCTGGGCGTGACTGAGGCCGGTGGTCTGATGACCGGCACGGTGAAATCCGCCATCGGCATCGGCTCGCTGTTGTGGGCGGGCATTGGCGACACGATCCGCGTCTCGCTCTCGGCCGACCCGGTCGAGGAAATCCGTGTCGGCTTCGACATCCTGAAGTCACTAGGCCTGCGCCATCGTGGTGTGAATATCATCGCCTGTCCGTCCTGCGCCCGCCAGGGCTTCGACGTCATCAAGACCGTCGCCATCATCGAAGACCGCCTGAAACACATCACAACGCCTATGTCGCTTTCGATCATCGGCTGCGTCGTCAACGGCCCCGGCGAGGCCGCGCAAACCGACATCGCTTTCACCGGCGGCGGGGCAGGGTCGGGCATGGTCTACATCGCAGGCAAACCAGACCACAAAATGAACAACGAAAGGCTCGTTGAGCACATCGTCGAACTGGTGGAAAAGAAAGCCGCCGAAATCGAAGCCAAGCGCTCGCCATGATCGCCTCATCCCAAATCGAGCGTATCCTCGACCGCTATTCTGAAATCGAGGCCCGCATGGCTTCCGATGCCGGAGCGGCGTTCGCCAAGCTCGCCAAGGAACACTCCGACCTTGGCCCTATCGTCGCCAAGGCCAAAGAAGTGTCGGCCTTGCGCAGTGAGATGATCCAACTCGCCACGATGATAGCCGACAACACCGCCGACGCCGAGTTGCGTGCCATGGCGGGCGACGAATTCGTCGAGCTCAAACGCCGCCTGCCCGAACTCGAACACGAACTCTCGATTCTGATGTTGCCCAAAGACAGCGCCGATATGGGCAACGCCTTGCTCGAAGTCCGCGCCGGCACCGGCGGCGACGAGGCGGCAATTTTCGCGGGCGACCTCCTGCGCATGTATCAGCGCTACGCCCAGATCCAGGGCTGGCAGTTCGAAATCATGAGCCAGAGCGAATCCGACATGGGCGGCTACAAAGAGGTGATCGTCGCCGTCAACGGCTCCGGCGTCTTTGCCAAGCTCAAATACGAATCGGGCGTCCACCGCGTCCAGCGCGTCCCCGAAACAGAAGCGCAAGGCCGCATTCATACGTCAGCGGCCACCGTCGCCGTCATGCCGGAGGCCGGCGAAGTCGATATCGAAATCAACGACAGCGATCTGCGCATCGACGTCTACCGCGCCAGTGGTGCCGGCGGTCAGCACGTCAACAAAACCGAAAGCGCCGTCCGCATTACCCATCTGCCCACCGGTGTCGCCGTCGCGATGCAGGAAGAAAAATCGCAGCACAAGAACAAAGCCAAGGCAATGAAAATCCTGCGCTCGCGAATCTACGACGCCGAACGCGAACGCCTTGACAAGGTTCGCGCCGCAGATCGCAAGGATCAGGTCGGCTCTGGCGACAGGTCCGAACGCATCCGCACCTACAACTACCCCCAGGGCCGCTGCACGGATCACCGCATCAACCTGACGCTTTACGAACTCGATCAGGTTCTGCAAGGTCTCAGCCTCGGCAAAATCATCGACGCCCTCGTCAACGACGACCAGGCCAAGCGCCTGGCGATGCTGGATGAAGGGATGTGACGGCGCAGCTTATCGCCGCCGCCGCGCGCCTCGCCGCCGCCGGCATCGAGGACCCGGTGCGTGAAGCGCGCATTCTTCTCGGAGCCACCCCGGAAAAATTCGCCGAAGCCATCGCCCGCCGCGAAAAACATGAACCCATCGCCTATATTCTCGGCCGCCGCGAATTCTGGAGCCTCGACTTTGAAGTTTCGCCCGCCGTCCTCATCCCGCGCCCGGATTCCGAAACGCTTGTCGAAACTGCCCTGAAACTTTTCAAAGACACTCCGCCACACACAATCCTTGACCTCGGCACCGGCTCAGGCTGCCTGCTCATCGCATTGCTCAGCGAATGGAAACACGCGGCCGGCACCGGGCTCGACATTTCTCAAGCCGCGCTCACGGTCGCCCAGCGCAATGCCGAACGCTTGGGTGTCGCCTCTCGCGCGCAGTTTCAACACGGCGACTTCGAAGCCTTCACCGGCCGGCGTTTCGACCTGGTGATCTCCAACCCGCCCTATATTGCCTCATCCGTCATCGCGGGCCTCGACCCTGACGTGCGCGAATACGAACCGCACCTCGCCCTCAATGGCGGCGCGGATGGACTGCACCCCCTACGGCGAATCGCCGCCAACCTGCACGCCGTATTGGCCCCAGGCGCTCCCGCGATTATTGAAATAGGCCACGATCAAGGCGCATCAGCCAGCCAAACACTGCAGAACCATGGGTTGAATGTTCACCAAATCGTCAAAGATTTGGGCGGGAATGACCGCGTTATCTTGGTCAAGTTGCCGCAATAAACGCTTACTTCAGGCAAACCGCCAAAAACACATTGGTATTCTTCAAGGATTTGGTCTAACCTCTGCGCAGCAATTGAGAACGTACCCGCGCCACCATTCTCGAGGGGCTCGAGACCGGCGCACGCCTCAGGCTTGAAAGCCAGCACAAAGCAACAAGGTTCTCGAACTAAGTCGAGGAGCTTTAGACGCTCATTAGGGGTTATTGGAAATTGACTTGATCAATCGGGCGCTCCCGGCATCTCGGTGCGGGCAAAGCCTAAGCGAAACGGCGTCGTGCGCCGCACTTTTTTCCTGACATTGCGAACAAAAAACGGAACACCTCATGAATATGAGACCGGGACCAAACAACAACAACAATAACAACAATAATAATAAGCGCGGTCGTGGCCGCGGCCGCGGCAAAGGTTATGGCGGAAGTGGCGGTGGTGGTGGCAGCGGCGGTGGCAGTGGCGGCGGTCCGCGTCATCAAAGCGCCTCACACCAAACCCAGGACCAGGTTTTCAACATCCACCGCACGATCGATTCGAACGGACCGGACGTCAAAATCCGTGGCAACGCCCATCACGTCTACGAAAAGTATCTGCAGCTGGCGCGCGATGCCAATTCATCCGGCGATCGTGTAATGGCGGAAAACTATCTTCAGCATGCTGAACATTATTATCGTCTGATCATGGCCTTTCAAAACAGCGTTCAGCCACAGCAAGCCCAGGGGGGCGGTCAGCCCTACGGTCAGGGGCAGCAACAGCATCAACAAGGCCAAGCCAGCCAATACAACGCCAGCCCCTATCGCAATGCTCCCGCCGGCGCAGGCCCGCAACCGACCATGGAAGCCAACGGCAACACCCTCGAAAATGGCAATGGCAACGGCAGTTCCGTCGCTGCCGATTCATCGCAAGACGACAACTACAACGAAGAAGACAACGGCCGTTACGATTGAACGCGGGCTCTATAGCAACGCCGCCGCCAGCCCCGCGCGCACCTGGCCGATGGCGCTTTCCCAATCGCCAAACGCAGGCTGGCGGAACAGGCGTGCCGTCGGATACCATGGGCTGTCGGTGCGTCCCGCAAGCCATCTGAAATCGACAGCATAGGGCAGCAAGATCCAAACCGGCTTGCCCAGGGCGCCGGCTAAATGCGCCACCGACGTATCGACCGAGATCACAAGATCAAGCTGCGAGACCAACGCCGCCGTATCGTTGAACGACCCCAACCGCGCTGTCCGATCAAAGACATTCAGTCCGGCAAGAATTTGTTCGTCGCCCGGACGCAACTCCTTTTGCAAGCTGACGAACGAAACCCCTTTTGTCTCAAGCACCGGCAACAACCGCTCCAAGGCGATCGAGCGGTTGGCGTCGTTGAAGTGCTGCGGGTTGCCAGCCCACGTCACTCCGATTTTCATCCGTCCGTTCAGGCCCGCGAGCGCCTCGCGCCATTCCAGCACCAGGCGATGCTCGGCAACTAGATAAGGCACCCGCGCCGGGATAGTCTCAACCGTTAGCCCCAGACGATGCGGCAGCGACGGCATTGGGCAGAACAAATCGAAAGCCGGTGGCGTTGTGCCCTGCACGATCACGCGCAGATCCGGATGCATCGTCGCACACAGTTCCGCCAGCGGCGCCTGCACCTCGACGATTACCTCGGCGTCCATGCGCATCAGATTGCGCGCCAGGCGGATGAACTGCAGTGTGTCCCCATGACCCTGATCGGTATACAAAAACACCCGCTTGCCCGCCACCGGCTCGCCCTTGCGCCACAACGGCGCATCGTATTTGCGCAGGCGTTCATAGCGCGCATCGTTGATCGTCATCCGCGCTTCGTAGTCGGCAAAACCGTCCTCGAAGCGCCCCATGGTGAGCAGGCACAACGCCCGGTTCCAGCGCGCCCCCGCATGTCCGGGCTCAATGTCCAAGGCGCGATCAAGGCATTTCAACGATTCGTCATAGCGCTGCAATTGACACAGCAACCAGCCGCAATTGCTCAACACACCGGCATGACTGGGGTTAAGTTTGCGCGCCGCCAAAAAAACCTTCAGCGATTTCGGAATCTGATTGTCAGATGACAACGCCGCCCCATAACCCATCAAAATATCAAACCGCCTGGGCTCAAGCTGCGCCGCGCGCTCAAAATTCCGGACGGCGACACCATGTTGCTTGACCTGGCCAAAGAATTGCCCGCGCCGGAAAAAAACATTGGCATCGCCCGGTGCCGCCTGCGCCGCGCGGTCGAGCGCATCGAGCGCCAGCCTGGGCCGTTTCAATCGCATCAGTGTATCGGCAATAGAAATCAATTCGCAGGCGCCGGCTCCCGGCACCGCTTGTTGCAGCAACTCCGCCGCCCGCACTTTTTCGCCTGCACGCTCAGCCTCCGCCGCAGCACCCAACAACTCTCCGGCAGACTCAGTGTCGATTTGCATGCAAAAAGCCTTACCCGGTTAAACCTTCGGCGTAAACCGTGCGGCCCACAGGCCGATAACCATCGCCAGCACAAACACGATGGTGCCGTCCGCAACCAAGGCGAGCGTTGTCAGCGCCGGGCCTGGACAATATCCAGCCAACCCCCAACCCAACCCGAAAAGCGCCGCGCCGCCCAGCAACGGCGTATCGACTGCTTTCGCAAGCGGCACATGAAAGGCGTCGTCGAACATCGGCTTCGGCGACAAGAACGCCATGCGATACCCCGCGCCAGCTACAATGACCGCAGCCCCCATCACAAACGCCAGGCTCGGATCCCAAGTACCGAACACATCAAGGAAGTTTAGCACCTTCGCCGGATCGGCCATTCCCGAAATGATCAACCCCAAGCCGAAGATCAATCCCGCCACAAACCCGGAAACCATCCGCGCGTTCATAGCGCGTGCCTTGTGATCAACACCATCACAAACGCCACGCCCATGAACACCGCCGTCGCCACCAGCGACCGCTTCGACAGCCGCGAAAGTCCGCACACGCCATGTCCGCTGGTACAACCGCCGCCGTACGCGCTGCCGAACCCAACCAGCAAACCCGCAATCGCCAGCAGCGGAAAGTTCGTCGAAACGGTTTGCACGACCGTGCCGCCCGCAGCCATGTACAGCAAGGGCGCCAACACCAGTCCGGCAATGAACGCAACTCGCGCGCCGGTCTCGCGGTCCTCATAAGGGGGCAACACGCGGGCAGCGATACCGCTGATCCCGGCAACGCGGCCACTGGTGGCCATCAGCAGGACAGCGGCCGCGCCAATCAGCGCTCCGCCAAGGCTCGAAGCCAAAGGTGTGAACTCGGTCATGGCGTAAGATTAGCCCGGACGTGCACAAGCCTTCAATCGCCATGTGTCATGGTGTAGGATCGCGCCGCGCAACTCAACCCGGAACAGGACCTGCCATGCTTAATCAGTTGCTGGTGTTGGGACTCTTGGGCGCCAACGTCTCCGTAACAGCCAGCGCCAACAACGCCTCGTGCAAACCCGATAGCCAAACCATGGTCACGGTCTCCGGCACCATCCGCCTTCTGCGCACCATTATCACCCCGCTGAAGCTTCCCGACGGCACGCAGGATTACTCCGTCGTCGGCTCGCTCGACGAATACGAACTGTCGTCTACCGATTGGTCCTGCAGCGCCGCACCGGTCTTGGTCCGCTTTCACTACGGCCACGCCAAACCGGTGTCATGCAAAGACAACACCCGCGCAACGGTCACCGGCTTCTACTCCACCGGCCGCGACGGCGAACCCGCCTATATCCAAGTGCTGTCACCAGAAGGCTTCGACTGCGCAACGCCTTAAGCGCGCGCCGCAAAGCCCCCCATCGTCTGCAGCATTGCG
>JAWXBO010000147.1:0-8245 GCA_034440175.1 Alphaproteobacteria bacterium | reverse complement strand
GTTTCAATCCACGCGCCCCCGGGGGGGCACGACGGCTTTCGTCTAACACTTTGGTTGCGAACGTGAAATGGGGTTGGTTGCGCGTACCTCGAATGAACTTGGTGTTGGAGAATGATGCCGGGCGGGTCTGGATGGCAATTTTCTTGTTGCGGCAATGGCTTCCCGCTCGCGCGAACCTGACGGGGATTGCATGTATGCTCCCGGTTCGCGCTCACATAATCAGCGGTTCGTCGAAGTCGATGGCGGCCTTGGCGCCGGCGTGTTCGACCCGCCTTCGCCAGTTCGAACCCAGGTAGTAAAACCGCAAACTGTCGGTCTTGACGTCGATCTCGTTCAGCAGGCGATTTTTCAGTTCCGTCCATTGGGCGGGATCGACCTCGCATTCGAAAACCGAGTACTGGACGCGCTGGCCAAAATCCTTGCAGGCGCGCGCCACACGCCGCAGACGCCGCTTGCCGCCCGGTGATTCGGTGCTGACATCATAGCTGACCAAGACCAACATTTCACGTGTTCCCTATTTCCAAACGAAAGGCGGATAAGCATCCAGATCGCCGCGCAGATGACGCGCCAACAATTGCGCCTGAAGATAGGGCATCAATCCGAACGACGCGGGTTCATCCAGAAACGGATGCTGAATATTTTCCTTTTTACGCTCCTGATAGACCGTCAAAACGGTTTTGCGCGCGTCGTCGTTCAGCAGGACCGCGCCGTTCTCCAAGGTTTGAAAATCAGACGTCGACACCTGGCGGCGATTGATCAACGACAACGCCACGCGATCGGCAATGACGGGACGCAGCTCTTCCATCAAATCCAGCGCCAGGCTTGGGCGGCCGGGCCGGTCGCGGTGGAGAAAGCCGACAGCCGGATCGAGACCGAAAGCTTCGCAGGCCGAGCGGCAATCGTGAGTGAGCAAGGTGTAGAGCAGCGAGAGCAACGCATTGACGGCATCCAACGGCGGCCGCCGTGTGCGGCCCTTGAATGCAAACGCTTCTTTTTGCTGCACGATCAGATGATCGAAAACGGCGAAGTAACAGCGGGCCGCCTCGCCTTCCAGCCCGCGCAGCTCATCCGTTGTTTGGGGTTTGAGGCAGCGTCGCGCCACGTCGCTGAGGCGCGCCTCGGCCGTGTTGAGGGCGGAAACGGCGTCAGCCGTCATCGCGCTTTGATGGTCGCGCAGGGCGCGGCGCAGCACGGTGCGTTGGTTCAGCGTTTTTGCGATGACGATGGAGCGGGCCAACGCGGCGGTGGCGTCTGGGCTATCGGCGCGGCGATATTGTTCGCGCCGCAGAAGCACGTTGCCCGACACCGGCCCTTCGACGCGCGCCAAGAAGCGGCCGTAGTGGGTGAGGTAGGCGATGCTGACGCCTTGTTCGGTACAAAAGCCCATCAGAGGCGGCGACACCGAGACGCGGCCAACACACACAATGCTGCCGATCATGTGGACGGGCACGCGGCCACGCTCTACTCCGTCCACGGACACGACCACATTGGCGCCGTCCTTGTTGACCCAGGAATTTTCGGTGGTGATGTAGAGCGTGTTCAAGTGACGTTGCATGGGGACTTAGTCCTCCTCCACAACCGAGGCCAGCCAAGCTGCGGCTGATACGGGGACAGTCAATTGTTTGGGACGGCAAATTTCCAGAAGCGAGCAGGCATCGCATTTGCGAAGTTCGTAGACCGGTGAGGGCGTGCGCCTTGCGTCGAGGATGGCGCGCGCCTCAGCCGCGACGCGGCGCGTGAGTTCGCGCAGTTCCGCATCGAAAATCACCGCATGGCGCCGGCGGGTTTTGCCGTAGAAAAGTGCGCCTTCGTTGACGGCGCAACCGAACATTTCTTCCAGGCACAAAGCCTGGGCGCAAAGTTGAACTTCATCGGCGCGATGGGCTTTGGGTTTGCCGCGTTTGTACTCGACGGGAAAGGGGCGCGTTTCTCCTGCGCTGCGGTGCGTCTCAACGACGTCGGCCACGCCCGCGATTTGCAATGCGAGCGAGCGCAACGGCATCGAGCGTATGGTTTTGACACCGTCGCGCGTTGTGGAGCCGCCCTCATCGGTCTTGTCATGGAGAACGCGGCCCTCGGCAGTGAAGCGGTTCTCCGCCCACTGACGTTCGAGGTGAATGAGCGCAAACTGGCGCGGGCAGTACAGCAGATGCTGAAGCGCCGAGATTGGGATTAGGTCGTCTTCGCGTCCTGGGTCCGCGTCCATGCCGTCATTGTGTCAGATGAGCTGCAATATCTCCACGCCCGGTGGTGGGTTGGCGGTGTTTACGTTAACGCGGTAGTCGGAAAAGGCGCGGGCCGGTGGCGCATTGTGCAGACGCTTGTCGCCGATCGCAAATTCTTCGCCATCATGGAAGCGCCTGACCGTCACGCGATCAAAGAGTTCGTGTGCGTGTGCGTTACCCAGGGCGTCTTTGTGTTTGAAAGCAATCAGCTTGCGGGCCGACATTTCGCCACGCGCCGCTGAGCGGTCATGCTCGAACATGCTTTTGAGGGCGTCCCAAAAGAGAGTGAGGTCGTCGTCGTCGAAGCCTGTGCGTTCCGCCAGCTTAGCGTTGATAAAGCCATGCGCGCGATAGAGGCCGTACGGGACGATATGCTTGCGGCCCATGGTGCGATTCTCGGTCCTCTCGTCCGCACCTTCCTGCTTGCTCTTTTTTTCCGCCTCGTTTGTCGCGGCCATGCGCGTGATTGAAATCTCGAGCGGCATTATCGGCTCAGCCGAACGCGCGAACGTCAACTGGATGGCGCCGCGCACCTGTCCGCAGTTGATGCTTGTGCCCATGACCGCGCCGAACGAACGGATATCGTAGAAGTTTGCACACATCCATTTGGTCAATTTGCGCGCCTCGTCGTCAGTCTGTGGGGAGAGCTTTTTGCTTGTCTCAATGTCTTTTGAATCTGGCCGAACGACACGATAGGCTTGCCGATGCTGATCGTTGAGGATGGCGTTCTCGGTTACGTAAATTTTTCGCCGTTCGCGGCTTTCACTTGTCAGCGCAACGAAATTGCGAACCTTGCGCTTCAGACAGACGTCAGTGACAAGGCCCAAGCTAGTTTCCGGGTCCATACGCGGAAGGTTGCCGGCATCGGGATCGCCATTCGGATTGCCGTTCGTGACATCGAACAAATAGACAAAGTCATATCGATTTTGAATTCCGGCCATGCTCTCAATCCTCTTGCTCGGTTGCGTCTTCGTTGTTCGTCTCGACATCCTTAACGGCGAATCTTGCCTGTCTTTGGTGGTAGTAACCGATGACGAAACGACCCTGTTCCTCGAGTGGAAACACGTTTGGCAATTGATCGGAAAGACCCCCCAACACTTCGGCGATCTCTTTGTCCAGTTTTACAGAGAGGCCAATGCTCGTGCCTTTGCGCAACTTCGACAGGTTGTGTGTCGAGCCTCGCATTAGCACCGGAAAAACGCGTGCCGGTGTTGCCGATGCCGCCGCGAAATACTTGTCGCGGATGGTCGCGTTACGCTTCTTTTCCGCGCCCCCGGTTTCGGCCCATTCGTACAATGCGAACAGCCGCCCCAACAGGTAGGCCGGGTTTAAGTTTTCTTTGTCGAGGCTCACGGGAATTTCCTCCGTTCGTTTACTCAAGCGCAGTTTTCTTTGCACAACCGCTTTGCAGATGGCAGCGCGAGCGCCATTTATTTCACCGTCTGCGCGAATACGGCCGATCACTGCGGACAGAAGGGTTTGCGGGTAACGCCCGCCGTTCAAAATCGCGCGCATTAAATCCCCGCCCAAGAGTGGGTGAATATTCTTGGCTTCGCGCTGAAGCGCAGTTTCGTAAAGCAACGCCCATGCGGCAGGTGCGCGTTTAGTGAAGGGATTCGGTTGGATCAGCAGGTCGTGCCAATGCTGGGCAAGATTGCATGCTAGTTCTCCAAAGGTACCAACATGCCAGAAACGTACCGATATGCGGCCCGCGTTTGGTGAGAGACCCAAGATGTGCATGCGCGTTCGCGAATCGAGTTCTGACACTTCTGTCGACGCGCGCCCTTTTGCGATTGAGTCCATCGCGGCGCGCATACGACTTGCGTCAAGTTGATCGGGATCATCTTCATTTGGATTGAGTGCCGAACCGAAAAAGTTTTCGGCGGCCTTTGCTGCCTTCTCACCCAAGTCACGCGCGTCAGCCCAGAATACGCAGGTGGCGTCGCCGACAATGACGCTGCGTCCGCTACCCCGCACCAAAAGTTGATTCAGTGCAGTTCCGTATGCAAATGCAGCGCTGGCCGTAACGGGAGCGTTTTCACCTTGATCCTTACCGTACGAACGAAATGCTTCGAGATTGAATGATGCTAGCGCCGCTCCAGAGCTTTGCGCGTCTTTGACACCTTTTATCGTTGGATGCAGGCGCGCTGTCGGGCCACTTTTGCCCGTGATCAGGCATTGCACCTCTGCACCAGTGGGCGACGAAAGATTCGCCCAAATGTCTCTCGCAGCTTGGCGCGTGTGAAGGTGCTCGAACTCACCGTCCAATCTAAACACCATGTTCTGATCGAGAGCTTCCAAACTGAAGCCACGTGTAGAAAATTGGCTAGGGGTCCATTGCTGCAGAAAGGAAAGCAACGCGCGGAGACCAACATCATTTGTACCGGCTAGTGCCTGCTCGTGAAGCTTTCGGAACGCGGCATGCTCATCCGCAGTACGTTTGCCCGAACCAGGTTTGGCGGGCACTTTGCTTTTTTCTTCCTGCTCGGTTCTGACGTCGGTGACGCCAAGAGTATAGGCCGTTTTGTCCCACAAGAATGCAGGCTCTATCCCCGATGTGCGGCTTACACTCGGTGTTTCTAGCGATTGAGGTCCAAGTTTTTTACCATTCGTTACCCGAATGTCGTTTAGTGAAACCGGTGTGCCATCTTTCGTGAGCACAAGCTCGAAGCTAATCTTTTGGGGCGCGTAGCCTTCCACAGCTGCATCGCCGCGTGCGCGCAGTCGTTCATAGTACGTCGCGAGCGACTGGAGGATTGTCACGACCCGAACACTTTCGGCCGCACCGATACCAAATCAATTGTACCGTCCTTCAGCTGCGCTCGGAAGAAATGCGGTGTCATGTCGTTTGCAAAATCGATGTCGTACAACATCCAGCCGAGGTCCTTGTCGCGGTCTTCCTGCGGCGAAGTGATGTCAGGCATGGCTCCTTCGATGAGCGCGAAATCGGCGGCGAATTCGCGAACGCCGAGACACGGGCGATGATAACACTGACCTGTGCGGGCGCGGCGTGTGAACATGTCGGCGTGCTTGCCGACATTGTCACCGGATTCAGCTTTATTCGTCATCTCGAAATGGGCTTCAATCACATATGCCACATCGCGAAGGGCAATGGTGGCTCGCTGTTGGCGGTCATCGTCCACCAGCAAATGGAGACCTTCGAGCGAGTCGTTGTTCATGCCCGACCTGGCCTTCGATGCCGAAATCTTCGATCCAACCTCATTGCGGCGGAATGATTGAAATCGAATTGGTTTCAGAACGTGGATGCGGTCAATCTGCCAGCGGATCGCGGGTTTCCAGTGGATGGCTTCCAAGATGCCTCGCGCAGCCGAGGGGGTGATCACGTCGTAGGAGACGCGCTCAACCTTCATCTCGGGGCGCGTGAAACACGCGTAGTCACCCCAAACATGCAGTTTGACGCCGAAGGTCATGATAGAATCGCTCCGTCACAGCGTGAGCTAGGTAAGCGGTGACATAGTTACAAAACAAGGGACTCTGCGTTGCGATAAGTGGGTTCTCCCCAGTCGAGACCACGATGAGCTTCATAAAGATCTGTATTTGCAAGGAGGACGAACTGATCGCCAAAATCTTTTTCGCGAATTATCTCCGCCGCGCCGCTGCCGACAAGTGTGCTGCGTGATTTGACCGGAATGTTGACGAGAAATTGTTGAAGTTTGCGAGCGAGGCTGCCGACCCGGTTCCAGGAGCGAAGGTTTCCGATCAACTCAGATGGGGCACCGAATTTGATGTTGCCGGTAGCTGGAATGATGACGGGGACCATGGCGGTTTCTATCAGATTGAAGCCGTGGGCGATGCTTTCGAATGGAAACTCAAGCCGACCTTGCCCCTCCCCAAGCGCCTTCATCACGCCCTGGATGCTTCCGACTTTCATGCCGTCGAGGCGCTCCAACCCGCCTCGCCAAAACAGCTCACCAAAATAGGCGCGGACAGCTTCGAGGGTGAGCGGATCGGGATGTTTGCGCATTACTGCGGCGGCGGTTTCCGCGAATTGCTTTAGCTCTCGCGGTGGGCGGCGGCCGGTTGCGTCCCCTGGATCAAATACGAAAAGCTGTCCACCATCTGGACCCAATTCGCCGTTGCGGTTGCAACGGCCCGCCGCCTGCGCGATCGAGTCGATACCCGCGACGGCGCGATAAACGAATGGGAACGAGATGTCGACACCTGCTTCGACAAGCGAAGTCGACACCAGACGCACGGGTTGAGCCGCCTTTAGCCGAGCGCGGATATCGCGTAATTCGTCGCGGCGATGCATCGCCGTCATTGTGGTCGAAAGATGGGTAGCACCTTCTGCTCCCGCGCCCTTGAGCGCGTCGAATAGTTCACGGGCGTGAGTACGATTGTTGACGATACACAGCACCTGATCGTGCGTTTGCAGGCGTCGAAGCAGTTCGCCGTCGCCCAGGGGACCGGCATCGGTGACACGCACGCGTTTCAGGCTTTGATAAAGCCTTACGGGATCGGGTGCGATTTCGCGGACCGGCAACACCGGACAGTCTTTAGACAACGCCTCTGCCGATTTGAATCCGTCTTCCTTCAGGATAGCGGGTTGCGTTGCCGTACACAGCACGACTGACGAACCGTAGCCTCGTGCGAGTTCCCGCAGAACGGCCAGACATGGGCGAAGGAATTTCAGCGGAAGGGTTTGTGCTTCGTCGAGCACGATGACGGATTTCGCCAGATTGTGCAGTTTGCGGCTGCGCGACGTGCGATTGGCGAACAGACTTTCGAAGAATTGCACCGCTGTGGTGACGATGATCGGGCGATCCCAATTCTGTGCTGCCAAGCGAAGTTTTTCGATGCCGTCTGGGCCTTCGTCATCGTCGTCTTTGCTTTTTTTTGCTTTGGTCAAGCCATCCCAGTCGAAAGAACTGTGATGTTCGAGGATGGCATCGTCGTCTTTCAGCGCCTTGCGAAACTCCGAGGCCGTTTGCTCGATGATGGACGTGAAGGGGATGACATAGATAACGCGCCTAAGGTCGTGTTTGATGGCGTGATCGAGTGCGAACGATAGCGAGGCGAGCGTTTTTCCACCGCCTGTCGGTACGGTGAGGGTGAAGAGGCCGGGCTCGTCGGGCGCGCAGGCTCTTGCTGCGGTCAGCACTTCGGCGCGCAGGCGGTCAACCTCGGTTTCGGGTGGACCGAAATTTTCCATGCGCTTGTCGAGACTTTGCTTCAGGGTTTTGAGATTGCCTGTCCAGCCGCGCTCGACCTCACGGCCTTCGGCACCAGCGTAGAAGGCTTCGGTCGCAAGGAAGTCTGCGTCGACGAGGCAGGAAAAGATCATGCGAATGAAGAAGGCGCAGGCAAAAGCCTGCTCGTCTTTCGCGCCGGTCATCGGGGTGGCAAATGGGCCCGGCGGTTTTTGCGGCTTATCGGGAATCGCCAGCCAAAGCCAATTGGGAGTATAGACCCTCGGGTCCGTCTCCTTTTTGAGACGTTCAAACAGGGACGTGAGCTTTACGCCTTCTCCGATGCCATTCGCCAGGCCTGCGTGGTGTCCCGCGATACTGTAGGCCAGCATTTGTCCAATCTGGCTACCGTATTTTTCAGCGCAAAACTTGGCACCCGCGGTTGCGTGCGGCTCACTTCCTCTCTCGCCTCGCAAATAGGCCTGGAAACCAGGTTTAGCTTTTCCGAGATCGTGAAGGAGGCCTGCGATTCGTGCAACCTCTTCGCCGCCGAAGGGCTTGGCAAAGTTTGCCGCGAGATCGGCGACTTCATTGAGATGCTTCTCGAGCGGCTCCCAGGTTTCTTCCGAATTTGCCGGGCGGGAATGAGCGAAGAGTTTATCTGACATGTGGGTGAGCTTACCCTGCCGGCGTTTGGGTTCAAGCTTGACTTTAGCTGCTTGTAGTTCTATATATGTTCCTTATAGCGAGATATGGCGATTTTTTATGTTGTGGTGGTTGTGGATTGCTTTGGCGGTGGGCGCGGGTTTGGCCTCGATGGCGCTCGCGGGCGCGGGCGCTCTGCGGTGGCGCGGGGACGGGCGCTTTGGG
>JAWXBO010000146.1:0-8040 GCA_034440175.1 Alphaproteobacteria bacterium | reverse complement strand
CGTCGTCTCGCCGGGTGCTGGTTTCTGCGTCAGCGCAACCACCTGCGCCACAGTTTCCTGCGGCAATCGCTTGATACGTGACGGCCGCGTCTTGTCTCGTAACAGGCCGGCTATCCCCTCGCGCATGAACCGTTCCTGCCACCGCCAGACGCAAGTTTTGCTCTTGCCGGTGCGTTTCATGATGGACTCGGTTCCCAGATCATCGGCCGTAGCCAGTACAATTTGGGCACGCCACACATGTTTCTGGGGCCGATTGCGATCCCTGATGATCGCCTCAAGCTCAACTCGCTGCGTGGCCGTCACCACGACACTGACATCTTTGCGCATCCCCCTGAATCGCACCGTTCAACAGAAAAGGGAATCCGAATTCGGATTCAAATGTCAGGCGAGATCCACTAGGCCCGCGTGCCAGAAGAATAAATATGACAGCGACGCAAGTGCGACAGCTATGAGTGACGCAAAAGCACTAAACAGTTTTGAATTGTTCATCGGCGCGGCCCCATTTTTCACTCGATAACTTAAGCATAGATCAGGAATTATGGCTATGTTGTGGCAACTGCTTGCGTTTATGGTGGCGGCGATTGTGGCCAAATCGGTGGGCTAAATCGATGACAGTGCACTTAATTCGCCTCCGCGTCCGGCACCGGCGGCCGTCGCATGCTCGGCCAGGAGGTCGTGATAAAGGCGGGCCATGGGGCTCTCTACCGCCTGGGCGAAAAGGTGTCAATTAAGTGCACTGTCACCGAATTACTTCCCACCGAATTACTTCCGGACTCCGTGCCATCGTCTGCAGCGTTTGCTGCTGCAGGGGATGGGGGCATTGCAATCCTTAGAGCGGGAATTCCAGTTCGATGATGGCTTTGATGGTGCCGTCGGGGGCGGCGTCGGTTAGGCCGAAGAGGTAGCCGGCGTTGTATTTGAGTTTGGTGCCGGAATCTCCCAGCGGGATGACGCCTGCGATGATTGGCCCTGCAAGGTGTTCTTGCTCGTCGAAGCCTGGCATGTCGTCGACCGGCCCGAATTCGCTGTAGAGTTCGATACCGGGTTCGAAGGCGGGGTCCAGGCGGTATTTGAGTTGGAAGGCTTGGCCGATCTCGAGGTCGTCGCCGGCGTTGGTGCCGAGCTCACGCTCGAGGATCAGGTTGAATGCGGCGTCGAATTTGCCAAGTTCCTTGGCGAACAAGAAACCTACTTCGAGCTTGTCGGGCGAGCTGCCGCCGTCGGTGCGCACGAATTCGACGAGCAATCCGAAGTCAGCCCAATCCTCGCCAGGGTTGGAGAGTTGAAAGCGGTTCTCCCATTCGAAGGCTTCGAAGTTGATGGAATGTCCGGCGCCGGGTTCGCGTTCCCACTCGGCGTAGACTTCGGTGAACCACCATTCGGTGACGCCGTAGCCCAGGCCGAGCAGGTGGGTCTGCTTGTTGTCTTTGGCGTCGTTGCTGTCGATGGTTCGCGAGGGGCGATATTCGATTTCGAACTCGTGATACTCGACGTAAGGTGTGTAGACTTTCAAGCCTGCGTGGGCTTGGGGTGCGTTCAGCGACACTGCGGCCAGCGTCAAAAGTAGAGCCGCAACGGAAACTGCGCCAGCCGGCAGCGATTTGCGGCGCGGGTTGAGCACAATCATCAGGCCCCCAATTGCGACAATGGTGGCGATGTAGAATACAAGTTGAATCCCCGAAGGGCGCGCGACGTAGCCAATGAGAACATGCAAGATTTCTCCAACAATACCGTCTTCAGCCAATACCGCCGACGTGTCCCACAGCGCGTGTCCCAAGGTGGGCAAAAGGTCGGCTTGGGACAGAAATTTTGCCGCCGTTGCCGCCATCCCCGCCGCAAGCAGCAGGATCATCCAGCTTGTAACGCTGAAAAGGTAACGCATGGATAGTTTAAGAAGTCCTACGTAGAGGGCCAGACCGGCGAGGGCGCCAAGGCTAAGACCGATAGCGCTGCCCAATGCGAGGTCAATCGCGCTGGCGCCGCCGCTGGCGATGCCATAGAGGAAGAGAACGACTTCGGAGCCCTCGCGCAAAACCGCGAGGCCCACAGCGATGGCGACGGCGTAAAGGGGGCGTGAGCCTTCCGCGACTGCCGCGCCCACTCTGTTCATCCGGGCGCCAAGTTCGCGTCCGTGCCGCTGCATCCAAATATTGTGCCAGCCCAACATGGCGACGGCGAGGAACAAGACGGAGGCGTTGAAGACTTCCTGGCCAGCACCTTCCATGGCTTCGGCGATTTGGGCTGCAAAAGCAGCAACGATGACGGCACCGAGCAACCCGCCGCCGACACCGATCATCAGCCAGCGATTGCGGCCGGCAACCAAGGTGGTGGCGGCGGCAACGATGGATAAAATGAGGGCTGCTTCAAGGACTTCACGGAAGACGATGATGGCGGAGGCAAACATGGAATTGGTCCTGACCTGGGAGGCTGATTACTTTGCGATTATTTTGCCTTGCGCCGTCTTTTGGTTGAATTCGCCGAAGAACGGATAGGTGCCGGGGTCAAGTGGGCCAACGAAGATGATCGCCTGTGAATTGCCGGGGATGACTTTTTCGCGGTTGAGCTCGTAGGACTCGAATTCTTCCGGCGTTGGGTCCTGGTTCTTGACGATCAACTTGACCTTTTTGTTGGCCGGAATTTCGAGCGTCGCAGGCGCGAATTTGTGATCTTTGATGATGATGTCGAATGTTGGAGTGTCATCGGCATGCAGCACGCCGGCAAAAATGAGCGCTGACGCGGTTAATGCTGAAGCAAAAGCTAGTTTCATGGCCGTCTCCCAATATTCATGCTATTGATAATCATTCGCAACTAAAGGGCAAGATGCAATTTGGTCGCAATTGCACTATGCCCGGAGTGGGAACCGGTTCACTGATCCAGATCAAATTGGCGAAAGGTTAACTGATACGCGTGTCCGTTGGCACCGAACGGCTTCAACCCCGTTTTGTGATCAATGTTGGGCGAACGCCTTACGCTTGCCGTTTTTGAAAAATTCCCAAACGGTGTAAGGCTCGTTCGCCATGTGGGGCGCTTCCATGCCGGGAGAGTTCATTGGCATTCCGGGGACAGCCAACCCCAAGGCGGAGCTCTTTCTCAGAATAAAAGTCTTGATGTCGCTTGGCGGAACGTGGCCTTCGATGGCAAAGCCGTTGATGACGCCGGTGTGACATGACGCGAGATCGTCCGGAACCCCGAATTTGCGCTTGATCGCGTCGAGATCGCTGTCGTCGTCGACTGTTGCCGTGAAACCGGCTTCGCGCAAGCGAACAACCCATTCGGTGCAGCAGCCGCAAGTTGGGCTCTTGTAGACTTTGATCGCGGGAGGTGCCTTCGCGGCATTCGCAGGCAAAACGAAGACGGCGGTAGCGGCGGCTAACAAGAAAAGGCGGCGATTGAAATTCCGGTTTTGGGTCATGGCAGGTTGGCGCCTCATTCTGCAGGTGCGGGACTGGGTCCCGTTTCGATCATTCCCATTTCGCCCCAGTGCTTGCGGCCTTTGGCGAAGTATTTCTGCTCTATGGCCAGCAATGCCGGGGTGACGAACAAGGTCAGGAATGTCGAGAAACCCAGACCATAGACGATGGCGGTGGCCAACGGCACCCACCAATCGGCGCTGGGGCCACCAAACTGAATGGTGCGGTCAAAGAAGTTGACGTCGAATTTATACATCAACGGCAACAGCCCAAAGATGGCGGTCCATGTCGTGAGCAGCACAGGGCGCATGCGCTGAATGCCGGTGCGGATGATGGCGTCCATGGGCTTGAAGCCTGCATCGAGCAAGTGGTGGAATGTGTCGACGAGCACGATGTTGTGGTTCACCATGACGCCGGTCAGCGCCACGATGCCTGTTCCGGTCATGATGATCGAGAAGGCTTGACCTTCAATCAGCATGCCGAGCAACGCGCCAAAGGCCGAGAGGATGACGGCCGAGAGAATGACGAATACGTGCCAGAAATTGTTGAACTGGATCAGCAAGATTATACCGATGACCAGAAGTGCTACGGCAAATGCGAACAACAGAAACAGTCCGGATTCGTTTTGCTGTTCGTCGGCGCCACGAAACTTGATGCGCACCTGTTTGTCCAGTCCCTGCGCCGTGATCCAATTTCGAATTGTGTTGATGCGCTCGGATATGTTGAAACCGGCCTCGATGTTCACGCCTGCACGAATGGTCCAAACGCGCAGGCTATCGACGCGTTGAAGGCGATTGACCTGTTGCTGACCCTTGCGGGTTACAAAATTGGTGATCGGGACACTGCCGCCGCGTGTGTTGATGCGAAGGTCGTCCAGGGCGCTGATGCCACGGTTCTCTGCGGGGTAACGCACGCGGATGTCAACTTCGTCCTCTGAATCGTCGGGCCGATAATCTCCGACCTTGATGCCGTTGGTGACGAGCTGGACGGCCGCCCCGACGGTGCCGACGTCTGCACCAAAGCGTCCCGCTTCTTCGCGATTGATCGTCAGAGCCCATTCGATACCCGGTAGTGACCGCGAATCTTCGATGTCGCGCAATCCTTTTACAGATTCCAGGTGACTGCGAATTTGGCCGGTGATTTGCTCGAGCAGCACATAATTCTCAGAGCCAATTTCAATCTGGATCGCTTTACCCGTTGGCGGCCCGCCCTGATTTTCAAAGAGCTCAACGTAGATGCCAGGCATGTTTTCCAGGCGCTTTCTGACGTCCAGCCAAATGGGCTTTGATGGCCCGCGTTCTTCGTAAGGCAGAAGTTCCATGGCGACGCGGCCGATCGTATCGACCGGCGCCTGGTTGGGACCGAAGCTTCCGCCGCCGCCTCCGGAGACCGTGTAAATTGCCCGGATTCCGGGAGTGCCCTGAATGCGGCGTTCGGCCTCGACCACCAGATCACGTTTTTCGGCTGCGGAAAGGTTGCCCCGAGCGCGGACGAATACTGTTGCCTCGTTGGAATCGGTTTCCACGAAAAACTCGACGCCCTTGTTGAAGTTGAACAGCGCGGTCAGGATTGCGATCAAGGCGAAGGCAACGATGCCCAAAACCATGAAGGGGCGTTGGACCGCAACGGTGACAATGCGAACGTAGCGGCCGACCCAGCCTGGGATGTCGTAAAGATTGCCGCTTTCTGAGAGGCGGATGGCGCGCGCGGTATCGGGGTGTGGTTCTTCCGCTTTGCCGACTAGCGCGCCGATGGCAGGCAAGAAAATCAGCGCCACCACCATGGATGCCGTCATGATAAAGATCATGGTCAGCGGAAGGTAACTCATAAACTTTCCTGGTACGCCGGGCCAAAACAGCATCGGAGCGAAGGCGGCCAGAGTCACGGCTGTGGAAGACACGACAGGCCAGAACATGCGCCGGGCTGCCTGGGCAAACGCATCGCGCCTGGAATAACCCTCCGTCATTTTACGGTCTGCGAACTCGACGACGATGATACCGTTATCGACAAGCAGTCCGACGGTGATCAGCATTCCCATCATGATCATCATGTTCAGCGTGTAGCCGCCGAACGACAGGCACAGGAATCCGATCAGGAACGATGCAGGAATCGAGAAGCCAACGATCAAGCCGGAGCGTAGTCCCAATGCAGCAACCACAACCACCATGACAAGTGCGATCGCAAGCAAGATGGCGTTGGTCAGATGTGTGAGCTGGGAATCGATCCAATATGACTGGTCGAAGGAATAGTCGATCTTTATGGCTTGAGGGATCGACGATTTGGAGGCCGCAACCACCGCCTTCACCTTGCCAATGGTATCGACGATGTTTTCACCGATGCGTTTGGTGACTTCGATGGCGATAGCGGGCTGACCGTTGTAGCGAAGGTAGGTGTTCGCATCGAGAAACGTGCGTTGGACGTCGGCGATATCGCGCAACGTTACAACACTGTTGCCGCTGACCTTGAGGGGCAAGCGCAGCACGTCTTCCGGGGATTCCACCAGGCCCGGAACTTTCACTGCGAACCGGCCACGGCCTGTGTCGACATTGCCTGCCGGAATGAGCTGATTATTTGCCGTGACGACCCGAAAAAGATCGCTGCCGGTGACGCCATAGCTCTGCAGGCGAGATGGATCGATGACGACCTCCAGGACTTCGTCACGTTGGCCTGAGAGTTCGGCCGTCAGGACGCCTGGAACGGACTCCAGCTCGCGCTTCATGCGTTTGGCGGTTTGCAGGAGCGTGCGTTCCGGCACGTTTCCCGACAACACAATCGAGATCACGGGGTTCAACGCGATGTTGAATTCGTTGATCTGGGGCTCATTGGCGTCTTGGGGAAATTGCGGGCGGGCGGTGTCGACTTTTTCCTGGATGCGCTGGTGTGCGAGTTCCTTGTCAAAATTTATGTCGAATTCCAGATTGACGGCAGCGTAGCCTTGCGAGGCTGCTGACGTCATCTGCTTGAGGCCTTCGATCGTCTTGAGCTGGGTTTCAAGCGGTCGAACGATGAGGCGTTCAGCGTCCTCGGGGGAAATGCCGGGATGGACAACGACGACGGTGAAAAACGGAAACTGGATGTCGGGGTCGGCTTCCTTGGGAATATTGACAAATGCAAGCGTTCCCATAATGAGAACCGCCCCCAGAACGCAAAGCGTCAGGCGCGCGCGCTGGAGCGTCCATTCGACGAGAGCGATCATGGTTGGGCGACCTTGTCCTCAGCGATCCTGACTTCCTGGCCGATCGTTACGTAGTCCTGACCGACCGTTATGATCATAACCGATTTTGGCAGTCCTGAAATCCAGACTCCATCTGCGGCTTCCGCCACAATTGTGACCGGCATGAACCGGACGCGTTTGCCCGCGTCAACAATGCGCACGCCGATAGCGTTCTTTTCGTCGAGCGTGAGAATTGCTGGTGAAATGCGATGTGCCTCTACTTGCTCGCCCGTGATGTGCATCTCGGCGGTGACACCATCGCGGATTGCGCCGTCTTTGTTGGAGACTTCGAGCTCTACGCGAAAGGTGCGGGTGGCGAGATCGGCGCTTTTGGAGATGAAGCGGACTTTTCCATCGACGCGTTCGCCGGTCACCAGCTTGGCCCAACCGACATCACCGGTGTGAATGGCACCGACGTCTTTCTCCGACGCCTGGCCGACTACAAGGAAGGGGTCCTGGTCGATGACCAATGCGCATGGTTGGCCGGGCGCCAAATAGTCTCCCACATCGACCATGCGCGCGTCGACAACGCCGTCGAATGGCGCTTTGAGCTTTGTGTTCTGCAATTCCTTTTCCATGCGTTCGACTTGGGCATTGGCGGCTTCGAACTCGGCTTGGTCGCCCGCGACTGCGGTATCGGAGCGAAAGCCTTTTTCTTTCAGTTGCTTTGAGGCGTCGTATTCGAGCCGGCGTTGTTTCATGACGGCGCGCGCCTGCTTGAGCATCGCCAAACGCTCGTCAACTTTCAATTCGCAGATTGTATCACCTGCTTTGACGGCCTTGCCCCTGTCAGCCCGTACAGCGGAAACTTTTCCAGCGGTTTCTGCACGTACCAAAACCTTGCGCAAAGCTTCGGACTGTCCACGGACTACCAAGTCCTGGCGGCGGGTTTCGGCCATGATAGTTCGTACGCGAACCATTGGCGTTGAAATCTCGTTCGCTTTGGTTGATTTTCCGCCTTCAGCGTTCTCGCCTTTGGCTGAATTATTTTTTGCGGTCCCGCCAAAAATGCCTGATGCGACGTACACAACAAGCAACAGAAAAATGCCGCCGGCAATCACATAGGACCGGCGAATGGCAGGGGCAGATATTTTGTCGAGGTCGAGTCTCATCAATTACTCACACAATAGTTTGCGTTCAATGGTTTCGCCGCTTGGCAGTGACGCGCCCGTCTAGAATGGCATATCTCAGTTGCGAAAGCGTCGCGCTGCGACTTTGCGCTTTCTGCCGGAACACCCCGGTGTTCGTTAACCAGCAAACCGCAATTGAGCAACTTACAATAGTGTGAAGGGGTCGATTTCTACCCTTTGGGATGTCGCAAGCTTACTAAAAGGTCAGAATTGGTTAAGTTTAAATGCGCTTGGTGTGGACCAAGCCTGAGCCGTTGCAGTTTTCAAAGGTGCGTGATCTGCGCGT
>JAWXBO010000145.1:0-26511 GCA_034440175.1 Alphaproteobacteria bacterium | reverse complement strand
GGTATATACTGGGCCGATGAAGCACTGGGAATCACATGGCCCGTTGACCCGGCAAATGCCCATCTGTCTGCGAAGGACGCGGCCTTGCCACGACTCAAGGACATCGCCGTTGCGTTCTAACAAAGGGGCGCCACAGCCTTGAATTGGTTTCAGCGTTCACCGGCTCCCAAAGATGCACCCGACCAGCGGGCGCTGCGCGGCGATGGCGACGCGCTGGCCAGTTCGGCCGTCAACTTCCTGACCAAGACCGGCCTGTTTGATCGCGAGTACTATCTGGCTGCTTATCCCGATGTGGCGAAGTCGGGTATGGACCCGCTGCACCACTTCATGCGGGTGGGGATTCAGGCGGGGCGCTCTTTCACGAGCGTTGAGAATATCGCGCGGTTGTGGCGTCAGGTGCTGACCGAAGCGGCGAGCGAGCCGGTGGCGAAAGAACCCAAAGACGCGTCCGGCCTTCACGCCGTCATCTATGTCATGCGCGGCGGCAATTTCTTTATGCGTGAGATTGCAGGCATTCTGCGTGCAGGCTTTGCAGATGCTGGCGTTGCGGCCTCGATCTGCCACGAGAACGGCGATCCTAACCCCGGTGCCACGCACCACATCGTGATCGCGCCGCAGGAGTTCTTCCTGTTGGGTGAAGGCCGGCGCTTTGGGACAGACGCGTTCATTTCGCGAGCGGTGTTGATCTCGACGGAGCAAATTCAAACGCCGTGGTTTGCGCGTTCGCTGGTCTTCATGTTGCGCGCGCGGGCGGTGGCGGAGATCAACGGGCAGAACGCGGAAATCTTTCGCCGCGCCGGCGTGCGGGCCGTCACGGTGCAGCCCGGCTATACGGCGCGCTATCCGGCGTTTGGGCCGCAGCAAAAAGTCGACGAGTTTTCCGCGTTTGCCGGTCTGGGGCGCCATGTGCGCGACTTCGATGTCAGTTCGCCGAAGCTCGCCGACCGTCCGATCGACTTGTTATTTCTGGGAACTTCCACGAGCCGGCGCGAGAAGCTGCTGGCTGGTTACGCGCCGAAGTTCGCGGGGCTGAACAGTTTTATTTATTGCCTGAAGACCAACAAGCCGATCGAGCAGGGCTCCAATCCCATGGCCGCGCCCGAGGTCACCGCCGCGTTGCTGCAGCGCAGCCGCATTCTGCTCAATCTGCATCGCGACGAATATACGTTCTTCGAGTGGTGGCGCGTGATGCAGGCGTTCTGGCAAAAAACGCTGGTGGTGTCAGAGCCCAGTTTTCCGCATCCGGTTTTTCGTGCCGGCGTGCACTATCTTGAGGAGGCGCCGCGCCACATTCCGCATCTGGTTGAGTGGCTGCTCCGTTCGCCGGAAGGACAGGCCAAGGCCGAGGAAGTTCGCGCGCGTGCGTTCCAGGATTTCTGCTCGCGGGCGACGGCGCGGATGGCGGCGCTCACTCTGCTTGAGGCGGGCGCCGCGCCATGAAGCTCTTTCCTGTCCCCGTGAACATTGTACGTAGCCAAGCGGCGCCGCGCCCGGCGGACGTTTCGGTCATCGTATCGCTTTACAATTATGGGCGCTATCTGACGGAGTGCCTGGATTCGCTTGCGGCGCAAACGCAAGCAAACCTTGAGCTGATCGTGGTCGACGATGCGTCGGCCGACGCCAGCCTCGCCGTCGCCGAGGCATGGTTGGACAAGCACGCCGAAGCGTTTTGCGGTCACAAATTGATTTCACACCTCTCCAATATGGGGCTTTCGACCGTGCGCAACACCGCGTTCGCCCACGCCAGCGCCCCTCGCGTGTTCGTGATGGATGCCGACAATATGCTCTACCCGCGCGCCATCGCGCGGTGCGGGGAGGCGATGTCGGCCGATGCAGGTTCGGCCGGCGCCTACACGCAGCTTGAGTATTTCGGCGACCGCACCGGCCTTGGCAACGCCAATTTCTGGAACCGCGAGCTCTTCAAGCCGCGCAACTATGTCGATGCGATGGCCCTGGTGTCGAAAGCTTCGTGGCAACAGGTGGGCGGCTACGACCAGCTTGTCGTCGACGGCTGCGAGGACTACGATTTCTGGTGCAAGTTCGTCGAGCATGATTTGCACTGCAATTTTGTGCCCGAGGTTCTGTGCCGCTACCGGGTGCACTCAAAGTCGATGCTGCACACGCAAACAAACCCAAACATGGCGAGCCTGGTGCTTGATTTGTCGGTGCGCCATCCCTGGCTCGATCTCACACATTTCAGGAATATGCTGTAATGCCGCCGATGCTGCAGTCTGGGATCAAATCGCTGCCCTTCCTTCACCGCGGCAAGGTTCGCGACATCTATGGCGTGGGCGACGACAGACTGCTTGTCGTCCAAACAGATCGCCTGTCGGCCTTCGATGTGATCCTTGACGATCCGATCCCGGAGAAGGGCCGGGTGCTGACGGCGCTGTCGTTGTTCTGGTTCGACAGACTTGCCCGTGTCGTGGCCAACCACTTGACCGGCATCGATCCCGCGTCGGTTGTGAGCGCCGCCGAGCGCGCCCAAGTCGCTGGCCGCGCCATGGTGGTGAAGAAACTGAAGCCGCTGATGATCGAGGCCGTGGTTCGCGGCTATGTGGCCGGCTCCGGCTGGAAAGAATATCAGCAGTCAGGAACGATCTGCGGCATAGGTTTGCCCGGCGGCATGGCGCAAGCACAAAAATTGCCGGAGCCAATTTTCACGCCTGCCACCAAAGCGCCTGCGGGCGCGCATGACGAGAACATCCCGTTCGACGAAGCGGTCAAAATCATCGGCGCCGATTACGCGCATCAGGTGCGGGAGATTTCGATCAGCCTCTATCGCCAGGCGGCGGACTTCGCTTTGAGCAAAGGCATCATCATCGCCGACACGAAGTTCGAATTCGGCGTCGACGGCGCGGGCAAGCTCCATCTCATCGATGAAATATTGACGCCGGATTCGTCGCGCTTCTGGCCGGTGTCCGGCTACCGCACCGGAATCAGCCCACTCTCCTTCGACAAGCAATTCGTGCGCGACTGGCTGGAGGCCCAACCCTGGAACAAGAAAGCGCCTGCGCCAAGGTTGCCGGGCGATGTGGTTGCCAAGACGTCGGAGAAATATCTGGAGGCGTTGCGCTTATTGACGGGCTGAGGTGGCGACCAGGGCGAGCCGGTTATCACGGGAGTCCCCCGCAGCTCTCCGAGAAACCATAACTTGTCGGTATATTCCCACATATTTCCACGCCGAACACTCGATACGTAACTCACCCGCGCTTTGCGACAGCCACTTCGATCGCTGTCTTCACATCGTTCAAAAAAGCCTTATCTCGTGTGACCAGTGCATCTACATCCCCGCCAGCGGTCTTCAACACAAGAACGCTAGAGCGGGTGACCGCATATATGATGAATCCACCACCAACTACTACCCCCGCAATCACTACGAAGGGTCGTGAATATGGCCATCGGAATCGTCGTATGGCTTTACGTCCTCGCATACTTTTTCATTGCTTCGTTTTTCAATGTTGTCCGCGCCACCGTGTTTAGCTGGGCGCTTTTGTTTGCACTCATCCATTCGATCGCGTTTGCTTTGCTTGCGCTTGCCCTCCTTGAAGCACCCCAAGCACTGACTTACGTTCGTTCGTACTTTGCGAGCGGAGACATGGCACCGGCCTCCGCCATAGTTCTGGCGATTTCAGGTGCTCTCTTCATCGCTGTTCTTGCTGCCACGATCGCTTATATCTCCGTTCATTTTTCTTGGCCCAGCGCATTCGTCACCACAATCCCGGAAGTGATTGCATACACGCTCATCGCCGTGTGGTTGAACACGGTGGTGCTTCATGTGCTCAAGGCATCCCTCGGAATTGGTCCTCATATTTTCGGATCATTCGCAAAGCTTGGGCCAACATTCTGGCTCGGCATTCTCGTTGGTGTCCTCGCAGCGATAACCCAGTCTGGCACCCAGCAGCCCGGCACCCCGAACCCGGTACGTGCTGCGAAGTTGAAGTCAAGACTGGAGTTGCCAGCAAAGGCTCAACAGTTGCAGTTGCCCAATGGTGCGCCATAATCAAACTGGGTCAGACATGATGTAATCGAACTAAGAAGAATGCGGTGACAGTTTATCGTGCCCCAAACATTCCAAGCAACCGAAATTCGCCGCGAATTTCTCAGGGACGCCATAACCTGTTGCCACATGCCGCTATTGACGGGCTGAGCTGGCGGCCAGGGCGCGCCATTCTTCGCGGGTCAGCTCCCAGTATTGAGACCGGCGGATGGTGCCATCGGCGCGGACGGCGTCGCGTTCGCCCATGCGCTTGAAGCCCATGCGGTCGATGAGTTTGAGGGAGCGGATGTTGTCGAGGGCCGCCGTCAAACAGATGAGGCGCACGTGCAGCGTGTCGAAAATCCAGCCGATGGTGTGGGCGGCCCCTGCCCCGCCGGAGCCGCTGTTTTGCAGCGTGGCACGCAAGGCGCCTCCCAGTTCTGCCGACGATCTTTCCGGCCAGACTGAGATTTTCGAATAGCCCATGACCTGGCCGTCGGGGGCCACGGTCAGGAACAGCAGGCAATCGCCGTTTGCGCGGGCTTGGGCACAGTGTTCGATCCATTCGGCGATTGAGTGGGCCGTGAACGGACGGGGCAATGCGTAGATGGGATCGGAGACGGCGGGGTCGGCGAAGAGGTCGAGGACACCTGCGCAGTGGGCGGGCGTCGCCAGGCACATGCCCGGCCCCAAGGTGCCGGGGTCAGCCGTGCGTACGGCCTCGCGGATCGCGCGCTCTTCCTCGGGCGTCGCAGTCAGGATGGTTTTGGGCGGGGCGCTCATGCGTGGCATGATCTGCGGGAAGGCGGCGTTTCGTCAACTGGGGCTTGGCGGGAGGCGGGACTGTGAGTGGGGGACGGTCACCCCTCACCCTTTTTTCGGAAGGCCGAAAAAAGATCCTCTCCCGCAAGGGGAGAGGAAGAAGTGCGATGCCGAAAAAACTATCTCCTCTTCCTCTCCCCCTTGCGGGAGAGGATCTTTTTTGCTTTTCGCAAAAAAGGGCGAGGGGCCCTCGTCTACTGCCCTGAAACGATGCGCCAGGTTCCGTCTGATTGACGGCAGGCCAAGCCCGTCGCGGTTTCGGGATGACCGTCGATGTAGACTTGCTGGGTGAATTCGCGGCAGGGGCCGGAGTGATCTTCATAGCCGTCTTCGTAATATTCACCGGCCTGCACATAGCCGTGATTGTTCGAGTACGGATTGTTCCAGTTGTACTGCTCGCCTTCGTCGGGGTCATTGAAGCTGTCGTAGTAGGCGTTGTTGTAGTAATAGGCGTCGTGGCGTTTGTCTTTGCAGGCGTCTTTGGCAATGGCGTTGCCGGCGATGCCACCCAAAATCACGCCGCCGATGGTGGCCGCCGTTCTGCCGCTGCCCCTGCCGAATTGATTACCGATGATGCCACCGACGATGGCGCCTACACCCGTGCCCACAGCGACATCGGCGTCGCAACTGCTTTGGTTGTTCGCATTGTTTTGCTGATAGCCGCCTTGTCCATAGTTTCCGTAGACTTGGCCCGCAAATGCCGGCGCCGCCGTCAATACGGTTGCCAATAGTCCAAGTGTGATTGTTCTGAACATTTCGTATTCCTCCCAAGCGTTTGACTGCGCCCCAAAGGGCGATCACACGTTAGTATAAGTGAAGTGCCGCGCCCGTGCGAGGGGGCGAAGGTGACCTTGGTCACATGAATGTCGCGAGGCCAACGCTGGACTAGTCCAAACTCACTAATTTCCAGCCGCGCTTTTTCAATTCTGCTTGAGCGCGCGGGGTCAGTTTGCCCGTCGTGGCGAATACTGGCGGTTTGGTTTCGCCCCGCGTTGCCAATTCCTTGCCAATGGCGCCGACGCTGCGCTCGACGGCGTCGGTCCAGGCCAGCCCGTCGAAGGGGAACGCCGCGACCAACCCGCCGGCCTTGTCGCGATTGAGAGCGAACTCGTTGACAAGGTAGAATTCCTTGAGGCCGCCCATGCTCTCGCTCTTGGCGGCCAAAAGTTCGGCGCGGTAGCGATTAAATTTAGCGGCATCGTCGCTGGCGACGACGGCGGCGCGGCGGATAAACACTTCGCTATTGTTTGCTGCCAGTGCCGTCAGCGACTGCGCAATCACATAGAGGTCTCCGGGGGAATAGGATTGGTTTTCGATGAAAGATTCGATCACATCTTCAGGCACCTTCAGCGCTTTAAGTTTTTGGGTCACGAGCTCGGCAATCTCGGCGGAGCTTTTGTCTCGGATGGGATTGGCGAGGTTGGACGCGGTCGATGAGGCGGATACAGCGATGCCCGCGCCTCCGGGGATCGCGGATATCGCTGCCGAAATGGAAATGTTGCCTGCCGCCATTATACGCGCCATATCGACGAGGCCTTCGCGCAGCGGCGTGAAGTCCGTGTAGGGATCGACTTTGAGCTCGAACGCGAGTTCGCGCATCGCCTTCTTGACGCCGGTGATGCTTTCGACAAACCCGTCGCGGCTGGCATCGGAGTGTTCGACCTCCGACACGGTCTTGTCGAACATATTTGCGATGCCCGACACCAGATTACCCGTAGTTTCAACCGGGTCGAGAATGAGATCGCGGCCAAACTTCACCGGTGCCATGCCGGCATCAGCCAGGGCTTCGACAAAGGTTTCAGTCTCTGACATTTGTTCGAGAACACTGAGGGCCCGCAGTTCCTGCAACCGTTCATCCATCCGGCGCTGGCCATTGACCTGAAATTTTCCGTACGTTGTTTCGACGCCGTAGAGGCGCACGAAGCCATCGCTGCGCACGGTTGGCGCTACTATCCAGTTTGGTCCTTTTATGTTCGCTCCCAGCAGCTGAGAGGCCTGCATTTCCGGTGGCGGTTCTGCGGCCGGGATTGCTACTGCGGCGACGGCAAATACGGCAAGCGTGGACAAGAGCTTCATGGTGTCAGTCCCCTGGATTTGGTTAGCGCCAACTTCAAGTGATTCCCTGCCGGCCGCAAGGGCACTTGAGCTCTTGGCAAAAAAGATAAACAATTCAAAGCCTTCACTACCATTCTGGCCTTTATCCATAGGAGTTCTTGCCTGTGCGTCCAACTTGGCGTTTCATTCCCCTTTCTGGGGAATGGGTTGGCAATCTGCGGGGGAAAATGGCGATTCGGTTCGTATTGGCGGCTATTTTTGTAGCCGGACTTAGCGGCTGCGGTGTGGTGCGCAATTACGTGGCCGAACTGGATCAAACTCGCGCTGTATCGTTCTGCGAGCAAAAGCGCTCAAACCCTGCCGTCGGGGTGCTGAAAGGCAAATTGGCGATCGTAAGCCTCGATGAGATTACGCCCGACATGCTGGCGTTGGACGAGGTGCCGACAGCTCAAGACGTTGAGGCCATTCGCGTGCTGGCGCGCGATCAACGCGAATGCCGTGACCGCACCGACGCGGTCGCGAAGGATCATTGGCCGACACAGTCGGCGACGCGCAAGGGGCTTGGACTCAAGTACGATTTGGTGACAGCGGAACTGTTGAAACGTAAAATCTCATTCGGCAATGCCAACAGGCTTTACCAGGAAGCGGCACTGGATGCGGAAGGCCTGCTGACGGAAGACCGCAAGGATCAACTCGCGCAAGCCCGCCAGCAAGAGGTTGAAGCCTGGCGGACGATCGGCGATGGAATTCGCGCCATCGCAGGAACACAAAAACCCGAACCTTCGGTCGATCCATGCACATGGTCGGGAAATCGCGTCGACTGTGCGGGGAATTAGCCAGACGCTCGTGAGCGGGGTTCACTTGCGACGGTAGACTAATCGCCGCTTTAATGCGCTTTGGCGAATCGCAAAAGGAGTGGAAATGGCCGAAGCCCTGGAACTTGAGTTCAACGAGCGCAATAAGCGGATCGGCATTCTGATCGCCGTTTTGGCAGGTGTGTTGGCCTTCACCGAGGCGGGCGGACAGAACGCTTCGTCGGACGCGCTGCGCGGCACGATCGAGGCGTCGAACACCTGGGCGTTCTTCCAAGCCAAAACGATTCGTATGACAACGTTGCGCACGCAGGCGCGCGATTTGGAACTAACGGCGATCGGGATCGAGTCTGGCGCCAAGCTCGACGAAATCAACAAGACCATCGCCGAGTGGCGGGCCACCGCCGAGCGCTATGACTCGGAACCGGACACGGGTGAAGGCCGGAAGGAATTGACCGCACGCGCCAAAACCATCGAAGCGGCGCGCGACGAAGCGGCAGCGGCCAATGGGAGCTACGATCTGGCAAGTTCGGCGTTGCAGCTGGGGATTTTGCTGGCCTCGGCTGCGGTCGTGACTTCGGTCATATGGCTTGCCTATATTGGCGCGGGGCTTGGCGTTTTGGGAGCGCTGTTTGGCGCGCTGGCGTTGTGGGCACCGTTCGTGTTGGGGGGATAACAGCAAGGACCGATTTGGGGGAACGATTTGTGGCGGGTTGCGTGCGCTGTTGATCGCGGCGTTTGTCATTTTCTTGCATCGACGAAGCCGACCTGCGCAAACGTCTGGAACGCGCGTATCGTCCGGGCCAATCAAAATCGATTCGATAGGGAGCCCTCGACATGAGACGTGATCACGCGACGCCTGCTGGAACCATACAACGGCATTGGATCGACAGCGAGGTGTTGCAGAGCAATATGCTGGGCGATCCTGCGCGGCGGATGATCGATGTTTATTTTCCGCACGGTCACGACGGGCGTGGGCTGCCGTTGCTGGTCGACATTGTCGGTTTCACGGCAGGCGGGCCTGCGCACACCAACTGGAAAAGCTTTGGTGAGAACATGCCAGAGCGGCTTGACCGTTTGATTGCGGAGGGCATGGCGCCGGTGGTGGTGGCGTTTCCCGATTGCTTCACGAAGCTTGGCGGCAATCAGTATATCAATAGTGTTGCCTTGGGGCGGTGGGCAGACTTTCTTCTGCAGGAAGCGGTGCCGTTCGTTGAGAAGCAGCTTGGTTGCGGCGGTACGGGGCGGCGCGGACTGTTCGGAAAGAGTTCGGGCGGATACGGCGCGATCGCACACGCCCTGCTCTATCCGGATTTCTGGAGTGGTGCGGCCTGTCACTCTGGTGACATGGGGTTCGAGTGGGCCTATCTACCGGACATGCCCTCAATGCTGCGCGCCTTGAAGCCGCACAACAACGACATCAAATCCTGGCTCGTCGAATTTTTCAGCAAGAAAAAGACGAATGACAAGGATATCCATACGCTGATGAACTTCGCGATGTGCGCGACCTACGACCCCGATCCCACGGCCTATATGGGCGTGCGGCTGCCCGTCGACCTCGACACGTGCGAGATTATCCCTGAACGCTGGAACAACTTCATGGCCTGGGATCCGGTTGTGATGGCTGAGACGCGAGGCGCGGGATTGAAGAAACTCAAGGCGCTCTACATAGATTGTGGCGATATTGATCAGTACAATCTGCTCTATGGGGCGCGGCGCTTGCACCGGCTTCTGCAAGGCATGGATGTGACACACACCTATGAGGAATTTACCGACAATCATTCTTCCGTAGACTACCGGATGGACACGAGTTTGCCGTTTCTTGCCAAGGCGTTGAGTTAACATACTCTCTCTTGCGGCGGCGCGCGAACCGCGCCAATACTGACGGCGATGAGACTACGAGCGGCAATTTTGGGTGGTGGGTCATGGGGCACAACAGTGGCCTCACTGGTGGCGCGGAATGTGCCCGCGGTCATCTGGGCGCGCGCTGCCGAGACGGTTGATGAAATAAACCGCCTGCACTCCAACGAGCGTTATCTGCCCGGTGCGAAACTGACGACGGGCCTGCGGGCGACACACTCGATCGAAGAGGCCGTGCGGGACGCCGATGTTGTGGTCCTGGGTGTTCCGTCGCAGGCGATGCGAGAGACGGCGCGGGAAGTGGCGAAACACATTCGCGCCTGGGTTCCGATCATCAGTCTGTCGAAGGGATTGGAACAGGGTACACGGCTTCGGATGACCCAGATTATCGGAGAGGAACTGCCCGGCCACCCCGCCGGCGTTCTCACGGGCCCGAATTTGGCAAAAGAGATCATGTCGGGCTATGCGGCTGCCAGTGTCCTTGCGATGGAAGACGAAGTGATCGTGCGCGAACTCCAGAGCGTGTTCAAGTCCGGACTGCTGCGCACGTACACGAACACCGACGTCGTTGGTTGTGAACTGGGTGGGGCGTTGAAAAATGTTATGGCGATTGCTGCGGGCATGGGTGACGGGCTTGGCGCGGGAGAGAATACGCGCTCGGCGGTGATCACGCGGGCGCTGGCAGAAATAACGCGGCTGGGCGTGGCGATGGGCGGACGGGCCGAGACTTTTGCAGGCTTGACGGGCATGGGGGATCTGATTGCGACTTGCACCAGCCCGCAGAGCCGCAATCGGACAGTTGGATTTGAACTGGGTCAGGGCCGCAAGATCGCCGATGTGTTGTCTGGCATGCGACAGGTGGCCGAAGGCGTGAAGTCCAGCCGGACGGTGTTGCAGTTGGGTGAAACTTTTGGTGTTGAAATGCCAATCGCCTCTGAGGTGAATGGGGTGATCAACGAAGGCCGTTCGGCGCAGGACGCGTTTCGCGGCCTGTTGCGGCGCAGCGCCGGTTGGGAGTCCGATCCGGGATGAACGATAGTGTTTCAACCCAGATTCAAGGCGTGCCTTTGCTTCAATGGCCGGCCGAACCCGGGGCGCGCGTTGTGTTCCTCACTGACTGCCGGACGGTCACCGAGCGCCAGGTGGTCGAGCGTTGGATCACGCAAACGCGGCCGGCAGGAACGGCCGAGGATCAGGTGTCGTTTCTTGGCCTGCCGGTGAAATCCGACGATGTGCGCCCATTCGCAACGCAATTGGAACAGTTTCTGCAGGACGACCGCGTGATGCTGGCACCGGTTCGCATTGCCTGGTTGCCAAAAGAACACAAGGGTGAGCGCAGCGCCCGCATTTCCGACTTGTTGTTGTTCCGGGATCCTCGCCATCCGCGCGAAAAACTGCAGCAACGGCTCATTCAAACCGAACCTGAACGGTGCCGGCTTGTCGCTGGTCAAGCCGCCAGCATTGGAGATTTGAATGCACGCGCCAAGCGCGCAGCCGATGCGGATGCGAGCGATCTTGAAGGCTTCGCCGATTTCGTCACGCGTCAGGCGAGGCTGGCACTTGAGCGCGCTGAATACCGGCTGATCGGGCGGCGTTACAAACTGCCGAAGCTGGTGCGCGAACAGATCGCGGCGTCGCGGCGGTTTCGCGACGGCGTTGGCGAGATGGCCGCGAAGCTGAAGCGTAGCGAACATTCGGTGATGAAGGAGGCGCTGCTTTATCTGCATGAGTTGCGTACTGCCCATAGTCCCTATGCGATCGACTTGATGATGCAACTCGCGCGCGGGCTGTTCTCGCGCGGCTATGGGACGCAAATCGACTACGATCAAGCGCAGATCGAGCGGACCCGCCAAGCCTTGGAGCGGGCGCCGGGAATTATTCTTCCAAGTCACAAGTCCAATCTGGATTCGGCCGTGACGTCGGTTGCCTTTGCCGATAACCGGCTGGCGACACCGACCACGTTTGGCGGGATCAATATGGCCTTCTGGCCGATGGGCACCGTGGCGCGGAAGGCCGGGCGCGTTTTTATCCGCCGCGATGTCAGGAACAACCCAGTCTACAAGTTCGTGCTGCGTGAGTATCTGGGCTATCTGGCGGAAAAGCGGTTCAGTCTTGAGTGGTATATTGAGGGTGGACGTTCACGCACCGGAAAATTGCTGCCGCCAAAAGTGGGGTTGCTGACGTATCTGGTCGCTGCCTATCGCGAGGGCCGTGTCGACGACTTGATGCTGATGCCGATTTCGATCGCCTATGATCAGCTCCACGAAGTCAGCGAGTTTGCCGCCGAGGCCAAAGGTGTGGCCAAAAAGGCCGAGAACCTGGCCTGGTTTGTGCGCTTTTTCCGGGCGCAGCGCGAACCTTTTGGGCGCATCTATTTCCGGATTGCCGAGCCCGTGTCCTTGCGTGAGATGCTTGGGCCGCCTGACGGGGGCAAGTCAGACGGCGATGAAGAAACGCTTGAGGTGCAGAAGGTAGCGTTTGAGGTTTCATCCCGTATCAACGATGTCACGCCGATTACCGGGACCTCGCTTGCGGCGCTGGTTTTGCTTTCGCATCGCGGGCGGGCGCTGACGCTTGAGGAAATTTTTGACGAACTTGAAGCCTATCTGTCTTCGGCGATCGGGCGGCGCTTGCCGATAGCGCCGAGTGCGCGGCTGCCCGACATTGATTCCGTGCGGCGGATCCTGGACGCGCTGGCGGGACACAATGTCGTTGCCATTCACCGCGGCGGCCTGCACACGGTTTACAGTATCGGCCCCGATCAGCATCTGGCAGCTGCTTTTTATCGTAACACCGTCATTCACTTTTTTGTCAATGCAGCGATCATTGAGCTGGCGTTGCTCAAAGCCAGTGAACAAACCGGTGAACGCGAGATCGTTTTTTGGGACGAGGCGCTGCGCCTGCGCGATCTTTTGAAGTTCGAGTTCTTTTTTAAGGACAAGACTGCGTATCGCTCCGGCATCGAGGCTGAACTGAAACTGCAAGCGCCTGCGTGGCGAGATGCGTTGGCTGGCGGACGCGATCAGGTTTTGGTCCTTCTCAAAGCGCTTCGGCCTATGGCTGCACCGGGTGTGCTGCGTTCATTCTTCGAAGCCTATGTGGTGGTTGCGGACACGCTGGACGCGCACGATCCGGGCGTAAACTTCGATGAGCGCAAATTCCTGACCGAATGTGGCAATGTCGGCCGGCAATACATGCTGCAAAAACGGATTCAAAGTGCGGAGTCGGTATCGAAGCACTTGTTCCAAACAGGATTGCAGCTGGCGCGCAATCAGAAACTGCTCGACATGACTGACAACATGGCGGCGCGGCGTACGGCGTTTGCGGTCTCGCTGCGCGATATTATGCGCCGGATCGATACGATCGAAGCGCTGGCCGCCGAACGCGACCGCGAAGGGGCGCGTTAGGGCTTTAAGTCTCCTGAACTCGTCGAACCCCTGTTAAGAGCGGGCGGGGCGTCCGCGGTCCCAGGGCTCGTGCCATGCCTTAAAGTGAAGTTAGCTACGCTTTTTCTTCAAGCCCAAAAATTTGCGTCGGCCATCGGCCAATCGTCTAGGCGTACTTCGATACATTCTTCAGGAGATCGTCGATATCGACGGGCTTGGACACTATGCCTTGGGCGTTGATTTCGTTTACCGCGCGCTTGGCATCGCCGGCATCGGATGCGGTGAACAACAGCACCACCGTCTCGCCGTTGATCTGCGATGACCGGATCGCACGGCCTACTGTCAAACCGTCGATGCCGGGCATGGTGAGGTCGAGAAGGACAAGATCGTACTTCGTGTTCTCGAGATATTTCAACGCCTCTTCGCCGCCGGCCGCGATGTCGACCTCGGCACCCGACGACAGCAACGTCTCCGAGGCTATATCGAGATTGATTGCGTTGTCATCGACGACAAGAATTCGCTTGCCCTTCAATGCTGTGCTCGGACCTGCAGCAGGCCGTTCGACCGCGCCGCCGGATTTTTCGATAACAATTTTTCCACTTTGAGTCATTCAGATCAACACATCCGTGATTAACTAGCGGGTGAGCTTAGGCGCATGCTGTTTCGAAGATGTAAATGTCCGGTGACGCCGCCAACGATAGATGCGCTGTCCCAGTACGGGACTGCGCTGAATTTCCTGTAAAGGGAATTTTCACAGGAGGGTGTTACTAATGGGTAGGTGCTGCAATTCAGTTCAAGTGCAATTCCCAACCTGTGTGACGCCGTCGTCTGTCTCGCAGTGTGTGATTTGAACTTTCAAGAAGGTGCCGAAGCTGCCCCATTCGCCCACATCATCGTCACGCCCGGACACTGGCTCACTGCGTCATAAAGAACGTGTGGTGAAATGGCATGTCGTCCATAACCTCCTCGCGGCATTCGCCGACTCTCTACGCCGCAAAGCGAGCCAAATCCTTGTCCCATCAAAATGTCCAATCGATTCCGCAACACATTTCATTTCAGGATTATTGAGCAAATCGCTGCTTCGTGTATTCGTTTCTACAGGTGCAGCATGAACACATCGAGACTCTCGGCCAAACTTGGCGTATTGGTGGGCGCCATAGCCGTGAGCACAGGTCTTGTTGTCTGTGCGGGACTATGGAGTGTGCGCCAGATCGGTTCGGAGATTCTCAAGGTTCAAACGATTTCGACAAGCCTGTCCAATCAGAACGTCATAGAGGGCATGAATGTTGCGATTTTGCACGATGTAATTTTGAGCGTTGAAGACGCAGACAAAGCACGGATGAATGACGACTTCAACGCGCACGCCCGAAGTCTCCTCAGGGCATCACAACTGAGTCATTTCTTGAACCTGGCGGCGGGAGCACGGGTGGATACCAAGCTGTTGGAGACGCGTGCCAAAGAGTTGGTTGGAGAGGCGCGAGCCATAATCGGGAGTACATCCAATAACTCCCAGAATTCCAACAATTCGTATTCTCGATTGTTTGATCGTGCCAAGGCATTGTCAACGGCGTTAGAACCAGCTTCTGCGGAGCTAATGCGCGTTTCCCGTGGTGCCAATGAACAAGCAGCTGGTGCAGTTGAATTCGTCGAACGTATGCAAATGGGCTAGGGAGGATTTAGTATCCTGGTTGCCGGGTTTGTATTTTGGTTCGTGACTTACAGAATTGCGAAACCGATTTCGCAGCTTTCAGTGTTTGTTAAGACCAGTGCCATCGGTGACCTTCAAGCACTCGAAAGCCAACTAATCAAACGCAACGATGAAATCGGCGTGTTGGCGAGGGCAATCAACAGTTTCCGTGACCTGTCAACCTCATTGCGCGAAAGCGAAGAGCGCTTCCAACTTGCGGTCCGCGGCACGGATGAAGGGATTTGGGACTGGGAGGTCGCAAAGGACATAATGGTCCAATCTCTGCGCGCACACGAGTTGATGGGCTACGGAACCGATGATCGCCGCATCGAGAGCATGGCAATGCTAGTACCGATGCTCCATCCGGAAGAAACCTCGCGCGTGCAAGCGGCGATGCGCGCGCATTTGATACACCACACACCCTACAACATCGTTCACCGGATGCGCTGTAAAGATGGCTCTTACCGGTGGTTTCGCGCGAGGGCACAAGCGGTTTGGGACGCAAACGGCCGGGCTACGCGGATGGTCGGCAGTCTCGCCGACATAGAGGATCAAGTTCAGAGCCAGAAGAAAATCGAAGCGGCGACCAAGGACCTGAAGTGCGGCAAGGAGTTGCTTGAAAGCATTTTGGTCATGTCGCCTGAATCCATAATCATCGCAGACAAGCACCTCAATATCACTTCGTTCAGCCAGGGCGCCAAACACGTATTTGGCCATGAGCCCGGCGACATCATCGGCAAGAGCGTCGAAACGTTGATCCCGGGCCGGCTCCATTTGAAGCATCGCGACCACGCGGAAGCGTTCGCCAACGAAACGGCCATCACCAAGTGGATGGGCGAGAGCGGGCCGGTAACCGCCCTTCGCAAGAATGGCGAGGAATTTCCAGCCACAATCTCAATCTCCAAAACCTCATCGGCCGACGGGCCCGTCTACGCCGTCACCTTGCGGGACTTGAGCAAGGACTTGGCGGAACGACAGGTCCTCGAGAACGCAAAGATAGCGGCGGACACAGCAAACAAGCTCAAATCTCAATTCCTTGCCAATATGAGCCATGAAATCCGCACGCCCATGAACGGTGTGATGGGGATGGCTCAGTTGTTGCTGAAAACACCCCTCGACGACAAGCAGACCCGGTTTGCCAACATGCTCTTGAGCTCGTCGCGCGCCCTTCTCAGCATCATCAACGACATTCTGGATCTGTCGAAAATCGAATCCGGTATGATGACGCTCGCAATCGACAGCATCGACATGAAGTCTATGGTTCAAGAAGCCATGGACCGCGTCGAAGGCGTGGCGGTACAGAAGGAGCTCAAGTTAAGTCACACACTCGCTCAAGTCAGAAACGGTACATTCGAGGGCGATTCGCCACGTATCATTCAGATGATGGTCAACCTCCTTGGTAACGCGATCAAATTTACCGAGCAAGGCGAAGTCACGCTCGAGGTGGGCCCCGGCACTGGCGGCACCACACGCTTTGCCGTGCGCGACACGGGACCCGGCATCCCGGCAGATCAGCTTCCCATCATTTTCGATCGGTTTCGCCAGGTCGATGGTACATCCACGCGAAAGCATGGCGGTACAGGCTTGGGCCTTGCCATCACCAAGGAACTCGTCGCCCTGATGAAAGGCACTATGGGGGTTGAAAGCACGGTTGGTAAAGGTGCGACTTTCTGGGTCGAGCTACCACTGACTTTCGACAAGGCCGCGGTCGCGAAAGCGAACGCAGTGACGGACGAAAGCCCGGAACACTTGATGCCGGGTTTGCGCGTTCTTGTTGCCGAAGATCACGAAGCCAATCAAGTGTTGATCCGCGAGATCCTGAAGATGTTTGGCATGACTTCCAGGATCGTAGGCACCGGCCAACTGGCGCTCAACGCTTTGGAAAAGGAAAACTATGATCTTGTTCTGATGGACATTCATATGCCCGAAATGAACGGCGACATCGCGATCCAGCGCATCCGGACGTGCGGCAAGTCCTACGCGGACATTCCCATCATCGTGGTGACGGCAGAATCGATGAAGGGCATGGAGGAGCGTTACCTGGAATTTGGGGCCAATGGTTATGTCCCCAAGCCGGTCGATATTGCACTGTTGAGCGCGACAATCAAAAGTATCTTTGACAAGAAATCGGATCGGGCAGCTGCGTAGCGAAGATGGAAACTGTTTTCACGCCCGAGCGCAAGGAACGACTGAGGCTGGCGCTGGCCTCCGGCTCGCGCTTGGGCGCAACAGAAATGCGCCTTATCAACATCGACGATTACAAAAAACGCTTGGGCGCGCAATGGCCGAAATACAAATCCATCATTCACTCCTACTTTGTCCAGGCGATTGGAGCCGAATTGGGCCCAAGCGATTTCTTTATCCAGACAAGGAACGGCTACGCGATTTTCTTCTTCGAATGCAACCCAACGCAGGTTCGCGTCAATTCCAGGCGAATCACGGACAAAATTGATGAGTTCCAGTCTGGAGACCCTGCCTTTGCCGACCCAAAGCTTGTGTGCCAGGCAATACCCGTGGATTGCAGGGAATTGCTCGCTCAGCTTGAAGTCGATCAGCGCCTGACGTCTGTTCCTGCACCCGTTGCACATCGCTCCTCCAATGCTCTGGAGAGCCTGCAAAGCTATCCGTCTATGTACGCACCGCTCTGGCACGCAAAGTTGGAACGCGTCGTCGGTTCGATTCATGGCCTCAATTCACCAACAACGCTGCGCCGCAAACCTGATCGTGAATACTACGCCTCGGGCGTTGTGCGAATGCAGGACGACATTGCGCAGTTCAACGCAATGCTGAATGACGCTTACAAATTGCACAAAGCAGGCCAAAGCGCGACCATACTTTTCTCGCTGAACTTCGCGACGTTCTGCGAGCCAATGTTCGCCAAAGAGTATATGCAAGTTTTGCGTCAAACACCGGCATCAATATTGCAATACTTGACGCCGCGTTTCGTGCGCATTCCCCCAGGCACGGCGCGGGCACTTCTGGGAAACCGAGTCGAAATGTTGACGAACATCTTCAAGAATATTGCTTTACAGGTGCGGCCGCCAGTCGATCCTCGTAGTTTGGAATTCGTGCCTTGTTCGATTCTGGCCATGTCATGGAGTGACGTCACTCATACGGCGAGCAACAACTCGCTCGCAAGCGAAGGGGTAGTAAGGCAACTCTGCAATGCCGCCCGCGCCTTGCGGGCGAACAGCTTGATCGTGGACATCGACTCGCCTGCAGCGTTCGAAGTTGCTGCCACTGGTAACCCTCAGTTCATGTCAGGCAAAGCAGTTATTCCGGCAGCGAGCGTTGCCCCAACGCAGCTCTGCGTTACATTCGCCGACATTCGCGCTGCCCACCGTCAGAGTTGAGCGCCAGGCGCGCGCGAAGCCGTTGCATCTGTGTAGCACTCTTGCAGCGGCGGCATTGCACGATCACAGAGGCAAATGCACTTGCCCTGGGAGCGCGGGCATCCCGCCCGCCCTTACTTTCGGCGCCGCAACTGCGGGCGGGACGCCCGCGGTCCCAGGACTCGCGCCGACCCTTAAAGTAAAGCTAGCTACGCTTTTTCTTCAAGCCCAGCAGTTTGCGGCCGCCGTCGGGCCAGTCTTCCAGTGTTTCGACGTAGAGATCGCGGACGGCTTCGATGCGGTCTTCGAGGTCGTCGAGGGTCCAATCGTGGGTGGAGATGGGCGGCAGGACGGTGACTTCGATCGTGCCGGGGCGCATGAAGAAGGCGTCGCGGCTGCCGATGTCATCGGCGTTGCGAATGACAATGGGAACGACCGGAATGCCTGCAGTCATGGCGATGCGAAATGCGCCTTTCTTGAAGGGCAGGACCTCGCGCGTTTTGGCGCGGGTGCCTTCGGGGGCGATGACGATAGAGATGCCTTCGCGCGTCAGTCTGGTGACCTGCTTCAGGGCTTCGACAGATTTTTTTGCGTCGGAGCGGTCGATGAAGGCCACTTTCATCAGGCGGCCAGCGGGGCCCATGATGGGATGACGTTCAAGTTCCTTCTTGGCGACGCCGCTGAAATCGACCCGGACGAGTTTTCCGACGATCAAAGCGTCAAAATTTGTCCGGTGATTGAAGATGAAGACGGCCGGGCGATGTGACCACAAGTGCTCTTCGCCATCGACGTTGATTTTCACACCTGCGAAGGCGTGAAGCACATCCGTCCACGCGGGCGTCATCACGTTCATGGCGGCGCGAACATCGTTGTTCAAGAAACCCGCGGCGGCGGCGAGTGTAGCGATGGGACCTGCAGCAGTGAGTGCTGCCACTGTGCGCCCGACGGTTTCCAGGCTGGGCCTACCCCGGCTGTTGAAGCGCAAGACCGGCCAGTTGTGAGCGCGCGCCACGCCTTCCAAACCCGATTGCGGATTGGTGGGGCGCGGGTTGCCGACACTCTTCATCAACGGCACTTCTTCGTTGCCATCGGCATAGAAATACGAGCGCGTGAGATCGAGGCGTAGTTTCTTGGCGAGCGTTTTGACGGCGTTGGCTTTGCCTTCACCCCAGAGTGGAGCTGCCAGCGGTCTGCCGGTCATGCGGCCATCGACGACTTCGAAGCGCGTACACAAGACATTGTCGATGCCGAGATAACGCGCGGGCGGTTCGACCTGAAATGGCGTCGCCGACGAGGCCAGGATCAGCGTGTGGCCTTTGGCGCGATGGGCGTCGATGCGGCGTTTCATTTCCGGAAACAGACGATCGACGATGCGCGCTTTGAAGAGTTTTTCGCCTTCGATCATCAAGTCGCGTTCGTTGCGGCCTTTCCAATTGGCGGCGGTGAAAGCGATCAAGTCGTTGAAACTGGCTGCGCCCACTGCCCCGCGCACCGCAATATTTGCAAGGCCCAAAAATTCACTGGCACTAACCTGACCGCGCATGATGCGGGCCTGGGCCATGTCGAGCGCGGAGTAGCCCGCGATGAGTGTGCCATCAAAGTCAAAGACTGCAGCGATCGACTTGCCGGATGGTCCTTGTACTATTTCCTCGATGGAACCGCGGGGCGCGGGTTTGGCTGCTTGTGCCGGTTTGCGCGGTTTGGCCGTCAATTTTTCTTTGGCCAGTGCTGGCTTTTCTAGTTCGGCGGTCATCGGCCCCTCGACGCTCGTCACTTGAGCCTAAACCTCAAGCGCATGGCCGGTCAAAGTGAATGCGCGAAGAACATAGGCAAGAAATCGTAAAAAATCGAAAACACGGGCGGCGGCGCAGATTAGCAACCGCTTAACCGGCCGGAAAATCCGCCACGAGTGCGGGCTTGGCTGGCAACTTGTCCAAAAGCGCGATCAGTTCGCTGCGGGCCTGGGCGTTCGACATCTGGTGGCGCTCGGCCAGGATCAGCTCGTTCTTGAGCGAGTGTTCCATGCCCACCAGTTCTGTTACCCGGACTTTGTAGCCGTTGGCTTCGAGGTAGAGCGCGCGGATGACGTTGGTCAGGTTGCTGGCAAATTCACGGCGCTGAATGGGATGGCGCCAGAGCTGGTGCAGGGGGTGGTGGCTCTGAGCTTCGAGTTGACGCGAGACTTCAGCCTGGCAGCACGGGACGAGTGCAACAACCCGGGCTTTGTGGCGCAAGGCAAAATTGATGGCGTCGTCGGTGGCTGTGTCGCAGGCATGCAAGGCGGTCACCATGTCGACTTTACCGTCGAGAGAAACCTCGCCGATGTTTCCGGAGACAAAGGTCATGCGATCAAAGCCGCTGAAGCGCGCGAGGTTTTCTGCGGCCTCCATCAATGGGCCGCGCGCTTCGATGGCAATCACCGCAGCGTCCGGCTTCGCGGCGAAAATTAGGTCGTAGAGGATAAAGCCCAAATAGGATTTTCCGGCACCGAGGTCGGCAAGGCGGACAGCGGCGGTCTCGTCAAAAAGCCGATCCAGTGACGGGCGTAACACTTGTACCAGATGAAGGACCTGCTTCAGTTTGCGGCGGGAATCGGCGTTCAGCGCCCCTTCACGGGTTACTATATGCAGGGCTTTCAACAATTCCACAGACTGACCCGGCCAGAGATCTTTCAATTGGTCCTTTGACTGGTTGGGCTTTTTCGATTTACTCATAGGGGTGTCGTCTACACGGTCGGCTAGGGAGTTGCGAGTATGAAGTTGACGCGCCGCGATGCTTTGCTCGCCACCGCTGCACTTGCAGCACTCAGTTCGTTCCCGGCATTCGCCGAATCCGGCGAGGACGGGATCGGCGACGTGGAAGACATCGTCAACTATGGCTGGTCGACGCAGGAGCCCGAACCGCGCACGGAGATCGAGTTCGAAGATGCGGTTTATCTGAACGAGGTGGTTGAGACCGGCGACGAGAGCGCGCTTGTGATCAAGTTCTCGGATGGATCGAAGTTGACACTGGGCGAGAACGCCACGGTCGTGATCGACAAGTATGTTTACAGTCCGGCAGGCAGCGATAGCTCGCAGGTGCTGACGCTGACGAAAGGCGCTTTCAGGTTCCTCTCCGGCGCCATGCCAAAAGCGAATGTGCAGATCAAAACACCCGCCGTCTCGATCGGCATTCGCGGCACCGAGCTCATCTTCGATGTCGCTGATGACGGTGAAACCGAGATGTCGGCCATCTCAGGCGAAGCCGATTGTACGGACGGCGCGGGCGAGACCTTGACGGTTACCGTGGACGAGTCGGTGCTCGTTGGCGCTGACCGGAAATTCCGGGGCCGGGTCCGGCGCTTTAGGCATAAGTCACGCTCAATTGCGATTGCCGAGGGTTTGGGCGGCGCGCGCAAACGCTGGCGCATTCGCAAAGTCCGGCGCCGGCGTGTGGTCAGGCGTCACCGGCGGCGCAATAACTAGGCGCGCAAGGCTCTCAAATCCAAGGCATTTTGCCGCTCGACAGGGCGGGTGCGAGCGGCTATCTCCTCGCCCTCCATGACCGACCTCAGCCACATTCGCAACTTCTCGATCGTTGCCCATATTGACCACGGCAAGTCCACGCTTGCCGACCGCCTGATCGAGTTTTGCGGCGCGCTCGACGCGCGCGACATGAAAGCCCAGGTGCTCGACTCGATGGACATCGAGCGCGAGCGCGGCATCACAATCAAGGCGCAAACCGTGCGCCTCACCTATCCGGCCAAAGACGGCAAGACTTACATTCTGAATCTCATGGACACGCCGGGACATGTGGACTTCGGCTATGAGGTTTCGCGCTGTCTGGCGGCTTGCGAGGGGGCGCTGCTTGTTGTTGATGCTAGTCAGGGCGTTGAGGCGCAGACGCTGGCTAATGTGTATCAGGCGATCGATGCGGGGCTCGACATTGTTCCTATCCTGAACAAGATCGACCTGCCCGCCGCCGAGCCTGAGCGCATTCGTCAGCAGATCGAGGACGTGATCGGCATAGATGCTTCGGAGGCGGTGTTGATCTCGGCCAAAACCGGCCTCAACATTCAAGGCGTGCTTGAAGCGGTGGTCACGCGCCTGCCGCCGCCCAAAGGCGAGCTCGAAAAGCCCCTGAAGGCGCTCCTCGTCGACAGTTGGTACGACGCTTATCTTGGTGTCGTGGTGCTGTTTCGCGTCATCGATGGCGAGATCAAGAAAGGCCAGCGCATCAGGATGATGGCTGCGAATGCGGTGTACGAAGTCGACCGCGTCGGCATGTTTACGCCCAAGCGCGTTGCGGTCGACCGGGTCAGTCCGGGCGAGATCGGGTTTTTGACGGCGGCCATCAAACAGGTCGCCGACACCAAGATCGGCGACACGATTACGGATGAGCGCAAAGGGACTGAGACGCCGCTGCCGGGATTCAAGAAGGCGCAGCAGGTCGTGTTCTGCGGATTGTTCCCCGTCGATGCGGCCGAGTTCGAGGAACTGCGCGAGGCCATTCAGAGGCTGGCTCTGAATGACGCCAGTTTCTCGTATGAAATGGAAACGTCGGCGGCGCTGGGTTTCGGCATGCGTTGCGGCTTTCTGGGCTTGCTGCATCTGGACATTATTCGAGAGCGGCTGGAGCGGGAGTTCAATCTCAACCTGATCACGACGGCGCCTTCGGTGATCTATCATATTCACATGACGAATGGGGACATGATCGAGTTGCACAATCCGGCGGACATGCCCGATGTGGTGCGGATCGAAAAGATCGAGGAGCCGTGGATCACGGCCACGATCCTGGTGCCGGATGAGTATCTGGGTTCGGTTTTGAAACTGTGCGAAGACCGGCGCGGGCGGCAGATCGACCTGACCTATGCCGGAAACCGGGCACTGGTGAAGTATTCCCTGCCGCTGAACGAAGTGGTGTTCGACTTTTATGACCGGCTTAAGTCAGTGAGCCGCGGCTATGCCAGTTTCGATTATCACATCGATGACTACCGCGAAGGTGATCTGGTGAAGTTGTCGATTTTGGTCAACGCCGAACCGGTGGATGCGCTGTCGATGATCGTCAACCGCCAGCGCGCGGAAATGCGCGGGCGGGTGATGTGCGAGAAGCTGAAGGATCTAATCCCGCAGCATCTGTTCCAGATTCCGATCCAGGCCGCCATCGGCGGCAAGGTGATCGCGCGCGAAACCATCCGCGCCATGCGCAAGGACGTGACGGCGAAGTGCTATGGCGGCGACATTTCACGCAAGCGCAAACTGCTGGACAAGCAGAAAGAAGGTAAGAAGAAGATGCGGGAGTTCGGCAGCGTGGAAATTCCGCAAGAGGCCTTCATCGCGGCGCTGAAGATGGATGAGAATTGAGGCCGCGCAGATTATGACGCGAATTTTGCGACGGTTTGTTCGAATGTCCGCACTGGCGACGTGATAGTGCCACCGCTTTCTTGTGGACCGGTAGGGTCGACGAAGATCATCGAATATTTGTTGGCGGGCAGGCCGTAGGTTCTTGTTTTCGAGAGCTCAACGACGCCAACGTCGAAGGTGAACGACCGGTCCGTTTGTGCAATCAGCCAATGCGAATTCTCGCGGTCGTCGGACATTGTCACGCTGGCGCCGGGCTTGATGATTTCATCGCGCACGGGTTTTAGTACAACCGCATCGGACAAGTCCTTGACGCGGTCGAAGGTGCGGGCGTGGAATGCGCCATCAATCACCAAATGGGCCGAGACCATGTTGTTGTGAACGTGGGGGATGACCGCGCCGCCCTTCTTCATGCCAAAAAAGCGGATGAACCACGGCCGTTCTATTCCGCCGGTATTGATGGTGCTGGGGAATTTCGGATCGGCGGTTTCGGCGAGCCTGGATGGAAACTGCATTGCGGCGGTCAACCGGTCGAAATCGAGATAGCGGCGAAGGGCGCCGAATTCGACCCCGGCGTGGAGCGCTTCCATGCGATCCTGCCAAACGGTCAGTGCGATTTTCCCGGCTGCGAGATCGCGATTGAGATCGGCAATGTCTTGTGCCCAAAGCGTCAGATCGCGCGGTGGCGATGCCAGCGCCTTCGATCGCAGGACGGACGTCAAGGCAAGGGCTGCGGCAAAGGCAGAGATGAACTCGCGTCGTTGAATGGCACTCATCGGATGAATCGCAAACCGGTGTGGGTTTCGGAAATACGTGCGACTTTAGTGACTTTGAGTTTGGTGGCGCGAGCGACGGCGATCACATTGCCGGCACTTCCCGGCACTTCTGTGGCGGGTCATAGACTACAGGTTGCTGTGGGTGTTGGCCACTCAACACTTCCGGGGTGGTAGGATTCCCTGCATCACTGATTCGTCTATCGGTGCAGGAGAACTTCCCATGCTGACCAAAGCTCAACTTTCGTCGATATTCCCCAAGGCTGTCGATTCTGATCTTCAGGCCTTTATCAGTTTCGGCGAGCAGGCTTTGAGAGAGTCTGGCATTTTGCAGGGGCTGACGCGGCTGCAGTATTTTCTGGCGCAGCTGGGGCATGAGTCGAACGGGCTCACGCACCGTGAGGAAAACCTGAACTATTCCGCGACGCGGTTGATGGAGATTTGGCCGAGCCGGTTTCCGACGCTGGCGATTGCGCAGAAATATGATCGTGACCCCGAAAAGCTCGCCAACTTCGTTTACGGCGGGCGCATGGGCAATGTCGACCCGGGCGACGGCTATAAATATCGCGGCCGGGGTTACATCCAGCTGACGGGGCGAGAGACCTATCGCGAGATCGGCAAAGTCGCGGGGCTGGATTTGGAAGGTAGTCCGGAACTAGCGGCCAAGCCAGAGAATGCGATCAGGATCGCGTGCGCGTTCTGGACCTGGAAGAAAATCAATCCGTCCTGCGACGTTGGCGACTTCACGGCCGTGACCAAACGGATCAACGGCGGGACAAACGGGCTGACGGACCGGTTGGAGTGGTTGAGCAAGGTGCAGGCGGTGGTGAAGGTGGCGCCGGCGTCTTCGACATCCGCGCCGGTGGTGAACCAACCGCCCGTCACCACGCCTGCCAAGCCGCAACCCAAACCACAGCCGAACGAGAGTGCGGCAAACCTGTCGAACAATGCCGTTCTGGAAGCGCAGAAAAAGCTGACGCGGCTTGGGTACTATCAGGGCGTCATGGACGGGATTTACAATCAGCTATTACGCGCGGCGCTGTGGGCGTTCCAGAAGGACGAGGACCTGCCGCAGACCGGGCGGCTGGATACACGCACGCGAGCTGAGCTAAATGTTTAGAGGTTGAGCGCTGCGGCCAGCCGTTTCTGCAGACCACTTCGCCACGCGCTCGACAGTGCCGGGGCGGCGAGGACTTTTTCTGCCACGTCGCTCATCACGCGCGGGTGATAGACGGCGATGAAGGCTTCGCGGACCGAGGGTTGGTTTTCCCCGGTGTGGAGGCGCGCCAGCGTGCCTTTCAGCGGTGCGGCGCCTGGCTTCAACACGCGGAAATACCATCCCGTCCGTGTACTGACGGTCATGCGGGCGGACAGGTCTTCGCGGCCAGTGAACATGGCGAATTTGAAACAGGGGGCGCGGGGCTGGCTGACCTCGAGGACAACCTGCCCCCAGGCGAACTGATCGCCAATGCGGATGGCGTGCTCGTCTGCGCCGTGCACGGTGAGGTTTTCGCCGAAGGAAGCGGGCGCGGCGTCGAAGTTTGCTTCAGCTTTCCACCACGGCCAATGATCAGCCGGGTAGGCGTAGACGGCTTTGTCCGCGCCGCCGTGGACTGTCATGTCGGCCTGGCCGTCGCCTGCGATGTTGGTGGTGCGCACGTCCACTGTGTCACCCAACAGCGGCACTTTGCGAATGCCGCTGAGCACGGGCTGGCCCTGCCAATGCCCCAAGGAGGCGGGTTGACCGGCACTGACCGCCAAGATTTCGAGTGCGATGCTCACTCGGCGCTTTATAACGGGGTCAGGCGAATTCGTCGCGCTCGCGGAAGACGACGGCCAGAAATACGCCGGTGACGCCGAGAACGGCGAAGGCCGGCAGCGACAAGACGGCTGCCAAGGCTTCGTTCACGGGGGCGGGCACCAGTCCCGCAAACCAGAATTTGAAGCTTTGAACGCCGGTCGCAGTAAACAGCCCCCAGACATTTTCGAGCGTCCGCAAGACGGGTTCTTTCCCGCTTTCGAGCATCGTCACCACGTCGGCGCCCAAAAACATGAGCCCCAGGACGATCAAAATCAACGCAATGAACCGGAACAAAATCATAATTCTAGTGCCCCCACACTTCGAGCGGGATGCTAGCCGACCTTTGGGGGCGCGCTCAAGGTTTATGCCCAAGGACAGAATGGTCAGCAGGGGCAGTATTCCGCGACTTTTATGTTGCACTTTCACCTTGCGGCAAGAAAGTCTCGCTCTATAGTCCCGCGCCTTGTCCCTATGGCGACAATGGACAGATGGCCGAGTGGTTTAAGGCGCACGCCTGGAACGCGTGTATACCTTCACGGGTATCGAGAGTTCGAATCTCTCTCTGTCCGCCACCCTGCTTCGCGCTACCCGCGCTTCGCAGGAGTGGTAACCGTTGATCAAAAGGCAGTCTTCTTATGACCATTCCAGACTACCAATCCATCATG
>JAWXBO010000144.1:0-13944 GCA_034440175.1 Alphaproteobacteria bacterium | reverse complement strand
GGGGCGCCGCGTTTCATCGAGCCACCCACGCGGTTCTTTCGCATCGACTTGCCCGAAGAAATTCTGGCCAGCGACGATCTCCTCAAGGCCGCACAACCTTATTTGTCGGCCAAACAGCTCGTCCGTGGTCCGTTCGGACCGGTGCACCTGTGGGCCATTCTGATTGTTCCAAAAGAGTTCTACGACGGCACTGAGCGCGCCACCTATCTGTCCGACGATCTCACCCGGCCGTTCCTGCGTGACCTACTGCGTACGGCACTCGATAAGGAACTCAAGCGTAAGAGTGGCGAGGCGCTCTCGCTCACGCCTCAGTCGATCACCCAACTTCTCGGCACGGCACGCGAGATGCAATCGATCGATCCTGATCCAGAACATCTGGGTGCAGTCACCGGGTTACGCCAGATTCGCGTCCTCGGCGCCAACATTGTCTACTTCATGCTGTTCTTTGCTTTGTTCATGACAGCGAACATGGTGGTGATGGCGCTGGTAGAGGAAAAGAGCAACCGTGTCGCCGAATTGCTGCTCTCTTGTGTGCGTGCGGAAACCCTGATGGCCGGAAAATTAATCACCGGGCTCTTGCTCGCGCTTTTTCTGGTCGCCGTTTGGGTCACCACCGTCCTTGGAACTGTGGACATATTTTTCCCGGCGGCAAAAGTGATCGTCAGCGAGTTGAGCAAAAACATTTCCGGCGTCGGTCAAGTGTTCCAGCTAACGGTATTTTTCGCTCTGTCATATCTCACCGTTGGCGCGTTCTTTTTGGCTGCAGGAAGTGCCGCCAACTCTATCAGCGACGCGCAAGCCGTTGTGGCGCCGGCAACGCTTATAACGATGCCCATCTGCATGTTGCCCTTAGCCGTCGCCTACGCCCCCGACAGCCTGTTTGCGCGCTTTGCCTCTTACGTGCCGTTCTTCTCACCTTTTACGATGATGGTGCGCTCGCTCAGCTCGCCTGAAGGCATCGACGTCCTGGGAGCGCTTGTGGTCAGCCTTTTGACCCTGTGGTGGCTCATACGTCTCGTCGCGAGAGTTTTCCGCGCCAATCTGCTCAGACCCGACTCTCCAGCCACCTTCTTCGGTTTCCTGCGTGATCTTTGGCGCGCCCCTCAGCGCGGCTAAAACAAAAAGGGCTGCACGTTCTATCGAACCGCAGCCCCGGGAACGAAATCTCAATCTGGATTATGGACGGCCCGGCCTGACAACCTTGGGCGTTTTGGGCAGCAAACCTTCGCGCTGCAACTTCTTGCGATGCAGTTTGCGCGCGCGGCGAACCGCCTCAGCTTTTTCACGGGCCCGCTTTTCGGATGGCTTTTCGAAGTGATTGCGCAGTTTCATCTCGCGGAACAGGCCTTCGCGCTGCATTTTCTTTTTAAGCGCCTTCAAAGCCTGGTCGACATTGTTGTCACGCACGACGATCTGCAAGGAAACCTCCGGGTCGGATGCCATAAGAAATAAAGGGCGAGCCCGGCGGGGCCAACCCTTGCAAGAGGGCGGGTAGTTACCAGACCAATGCGGCACTGTCCACCCTTGCAGGGTGCGGCGGCGCGGCTCATATCAGGCGCATGACGATCCGGAAAATCGCACGAATGGGCCACCCCGCGCTCGGTCAACGCGCCGAGCCCGTGACCAATTTACATGACCCTGAACTGCGCCGCCTGGTCGAAGACATGGTCGAGACCATGATCGACGCCAATGGCGCAGGCCTCGCAGCACCCCAGGTGCACGAAGCCATTCGCCTGGTGATTTTTCAGGCACCCACCGGGCGCTCCGATCCGGGCCTGGCCCAAGCCGAAGCTTTCGACCACTTTGCGCCTCTGACCGTCCTTGTGAACCCTGTGATCGAATTTCTGGGTCCCGAAAAGGAGGGGGGCTGGGAAGGCTGCCTCTCTGTGCCCGGTTTGCGCGGCTGGGTGGAACGCGCCGCCCATATCCGCTATCGCGGCCTGGGCCTTGACGGTAAAACAATCGAACGCACCGCCAAGGGATTTCACGCCCGCGTTGTCCAGCACGAGTGCGACCACCTTGACGGCATTCTCTACCCGCAACGCATGACCGACATGACCAAACTTATCTTCGAGAGCGAGACGAAACATTGGCTCGAGCAAAACGAATAAACAAAAAACCGGCCGCCACCCACAGCGAATCCCTGCGCGAGAAAATCCTGCGCGAGGCGCTGCCCCATGTCGCCTTCGACGGTTGGACCGACAAGACCCTGAAAGAGGCGGCCGAGCGCGCCGGTGCCGACGACGCGGAACTCAAGGCGGCGTTCCCGCGCGGCACGCCCGATGCCTTGCTGTACTTTTCAAGCGAGGCCGATAGTAGAGCCGAGGAAATTGTTCAAGAAGCCGATCTGAATTCCATGAAGGTCCGCGAACGCATCACCTTCGCCGTACGCACCCGCATCGAAGCGCTCACCGCCCACAAGGAAGCAGCCCGCCGCGGTGCCGCCGTCTTCGCGTTGCCGCAACACGCGCTCGACGGCGCCACTTGCGTCTATCGCACTTGCGACATGACCTGGCGCGCCGTCGGCGACACCTCGGCCGATTTCAATTTCTACACCAAGCGCGCGCTGCTCGCCGGCGTCTACACCTCGACGATGCTTTATTGGTTTGCCGACAACAGCAATGACGCCGAAGACACCTGGAAATTCCTCGACCGCCGCATCGCCGATGTGATGCAAATCGAAAAGGTCAAATCCGCCGTTCTCAAAATGGCGGGCTCCCTTCCCAATCCGCTGACGATATTGGGCGCACTGAGGTACCCTCGGCGTTGAGTTCCGGAAAAAGGCTTCCATCATGAAGTTCATCGCGTCCGTTGTGCTCGTTTTACTCGTCGCCACCACCGCCTTTGCGGCCGGGGAAGAGAAACCATTCCTCCGCAAAGCAACTGTCACGCTCCTCGGCTACGATCCAGAGCGTTCGATCACCAGCCAATGCGAAGCCCACGCAAACTCGGCGCGCATCGTTCGCATTGCCGTCTTGAAGAAACAAGACTTCGAAGGCCGCTTGCAGACCTATCTCATTGTTGCTGGCACGACCGGTGCTGCACGCGAAATTTGCCCGTCCTCCGCCGCCCCGGAAAAACTTCCGCCTTTTATCAAGCCCGGCGAATCATTGAGCATCGGCGAGTGCAAATCCGCGTCCACATTGTTGCGCGGCAAGTTCAAAGCGCTAGTCAATGCCCGCATCGAAAACGACCACCCGGATCTGACGGCGGGATATTTGCAGGGCATCGCAGAAGTGTTGTCACCACTCCCAGCAGCCTGCGAGCCGTTCGAGCAGGAATGGGCCGCGCTCTCCACCGATCACCTGCTCTTATCGCGACAGGCCGTCTACACCCGTGCCCAACGCCCGTGCAGTTTGTGGCGCGCCGCTTTTTATGGCGAACTCAAAAAGGCATCCGCCACCGGCAAAGCCAAAGGCCGCACGGCAGGGCTAAAATACTTGCAGTTCCGTCCCATGCTGGCGCTCGAGGGCTCCAAGCATCACTGCAGCGATGCCATCGGTCTCAGCACACAACTCGCCACATTCGAAGTCACCCGCATCGAGATTGAGGCAACCGCAAGAGAATAGAAAGTTTCTGTTGGTGTCAGGTTTGGATCATTGCCACCACATTCGAGATGCTGGATGGTATTGAAGATCGTGCGCGATCCATTTTCGTTTTGTTGGCGGAGGATTAACACGTACCTGACCCCATTTTCGGAGCATATTCGCTCAGCCCCAAGCACCGGGGCCAGCCATCGCAGACGCCACCTGGGAGCGTCGGCATCCTGCCGGCCCTTGCTTCTCCTTTTGCTTCCTCATGCCCCAGCTCGCGTCGAGTTCCGGGCCGCAAATCCGAGACGCCAGTTGAAAACCAGCCGAACCTGCGATAATCTCGCGCCGCGGCTAGGGGAATAGGTATCATGTCCCCTTGCTCCGCATTGGCGTCGCGTGATGCAGGGACATGCGGGGGCGAACTATCTGCCGCTGATCGCCTCGAACCGCATCGGGCGCGAAGTGGGCGAGACGTGCGAGATCGATTTTTACGGCACCTCGTTCATCGCGGGGCCGACGGGCGAGATTTTGGCCGATGCGGGACGCGATGGGCAAGCCGTGATCACGGCGAGCGTCGATCTCGATGCAATTGCGGTAGCGCGCAATTCGTGGGGATGTTCCGCGACCGGCGGCCGGAGTTGTATGGCGCGGTGATGACGCTGGATGGGGTGAGGGGGTAGGGGCTCCCACTCTTTCTTGGGAGAAAGTTAAACTGACCCCGCGTTTTCTAGAAAATTGTCTAGGCGGATAACGCTCGACCGGCAACCACCGCGCCGTAAAGGAAGAAAGCTGTCGGATAGAAATGGGCAAGTTTGAATAAGTTGGGCCAGGCAGTTACAAACTCCTGCTTGAGCAGCGATAGCAGTGCGTCTGGATTTCGCAGTCCGAGTGCCGCCAACTGGAAGGGCTGCGAAAGGTTCTCCAGCGTTTGATCTGCGATGGCAACAAAGACCTCACGTGATGGGTTTTGCAATATGGCCACGACATCGTCGTAATGAACAGCGATAGAGAAGGTCACCATGGCGGCGACTGGCGGAATGACACCCAACCAGGCAAATCCGCGCACTTCCCTCGCAATAAAAATGCGGTTGGCCAGGAAACATATGGGCACAAGGCGGATGAAAAATGCGACCGAGTCATCGACCAAGATGAGCAGCCAACGCAGGACATCGTTCACCGATTCAATCGGAGGTGTCACCAGTTTGATGCCGAGAAATTCTGTGGCAGGGGGACTTGAAGCCAGGATTGTGACACTCGACAGCATGAAAGCACCGCTAAGGCCGGCTGCAGCCACGACCGAATACCAGAGAGCTGGCATAGCCCTCCGCTCCGTGACCAAGGCTTTGGCAGATTTTGCTGCATAGAGTGCGACAATACCCGCAATGATGATCGCGGCTACTGCAAGCACCACTACCGCGAGCACGAGCCCAGCGATAATTACTACGATCCAGTAAAGGATTGTTGGTATAATTGGTAAAAGCAAATATCCAATAAGATCTATAATGGGTTGTAATTCTTTATTTTCCTTGGTCATTTCTTTTCCTCGAAGGCAACCGTGCGCATCTCGACACCTAGAACCCGTCGTGTCGCCGTTGTGCACTGACTTCACGGCGACAACGGTTTGCGTCGAACACGGAAATACTCTGCATCCACCGGCTTCCGCTTTTGGCCTTTGCCCGCTGGATCACATTGAGGCAGTAGGTGGCGTCGGGTGTTTCCGGAAGTGGCCGTGCTGCCTCATCGCGGGAATTGAAATTGGGTGGTGCCGTTGTGTCGGGGGAAGTTTGTGATGGCGCAGGTGAATCGCGGCCAGTGGTGCAGCGTAATATGCCGGCCTCGTAATCGTACTCCGCATAGTCTTCGTCGGCGCAGCACCAAAAAAGCTCTCCGTTGCGTTCCACACAACGTCCTCTGCCGTCATTCCGATCATTGCAATCGCCGGTTAGAAGTCGCTGTATTGTCTGGGGCACCACCATGCAATTGCCGTCCGGCGAATCGGCGAACCCGTTATGCTTTTCCCGTGCAGCATCGCGCGCTTCATCCTGCGGCGCTTGTACGCACTGGGTTCGCTCCTTTTCCTTCAGACGCGCCTTCTCTGCGCGGTCCGCTTCCGCTGCGCGTCCAATCTCAGCACGCCTGAAATCTTCAATCTGCGTCGCAATCTAGGCATCGATTTCGGCAGAATTTGAGCGGTAGTAGACGACCAGTCCGATTGCTGCCACCCAAAGTACGGCACCCCACCTCAATAGTCTGTTGTTCATGCCCCCAAGCCTCGGCCCCATTAAGGCTGCTTGGTGCACTATACACGACTGCAAAGAGCGTGAAACCTTTTTCCCAGCGACTGCTAGATCAGTGCGGATTTGGAGTAAGGCTGCGCCGCTGGACTTCCAGGGAAAGCGGCGACAGCTTACATTTTCCTGATTGCCGGGCTCATTGGATGGCGATTTGACGACAGCGTTCAATTGAAATGCGGCTGCAGGTTCGCACCAGCACGGGGTGAGAGGCAGGTCCATGCCAATCAAAATTGGCTGCATGGTTCGTGTCAGGATTAACGCCCGCGCGCCAGCGCCCTGGCCGATACCGCGCCGCTCACGCACTCTATGAATAGCCATTTCCACCCTAAATCTCTGGCGATTTTTTATGTGCGGCAGACTCGCCCGGTGTGATAGACTTCACTTCATGTCGGCACCCCGCATCATTTCAGATCCTCGTATCATGACGGGCAAACCCGTCATCGAGGGAACGCGCATTACCGTCGAGTTGATATTGACCCGGCTGGGCGAAGGCCGATCCGTCGTGGAGATCGTGGAAGAGTATCCCCACCTTTCCAACGAACAGGTTGAGGCGGCCATTGCCTACGCGCTAAATCTTGTACAGTCCCCGCGAGCAGCGGAATAGCGCTTGCGCATTCTAGTCGATGAGAACCTGTCCCCGGTGATCGCCGCCGCATTGCAAGCAGCAGGACACGACGTACTCATGGTCATTGCCGCCATGCCTGCTGCGCCCGATGACGACGTGGTGAAACTGGCAATCGCCGACGCGCGCGTACTTGTCACTGAAGACAAGGATTTCGGAGAACTTGCGTTTCGGGATGGTCACCGGTTGCCGGGAGTGATCCGCCTTGTCCTGCCCGGCTGCAGACCTGCGGAAAAAGCCGTGCGCTTGTGCGAGGTGCTTGCTAGCGAAGGCGGGTCGGTATTAGGGCACGCCTTGGTCGTCGAAACGGATCGTATCCGTTCAAGAGCATTGCCGTAGCCGCTATGACCTCGCCGCAGAGCTGAAGCCCGCGTCGAGCGTCGGCCAGGCCATCGGCGAGACGCATCGGCGCACCATGAGCCTCGTCAATGCGCGCGCGCCACGCCTTCGTTCATCACTTCGGCTTTTGGCGTGTAGTCAACGCTGGTCGCATAAATATCCAGCACCTTTTGATAGAAGCGCCGCTCCGAAGAACGGATGTCGCGGACGCGCTCCAGCAATTCGTCGAAATAGTCGGTGTGACCCTTGCCGGGTGGGTTTTTCAGACGCTCGTCATCCAGGGTGAAACCCTTCACCAGGAACTCGCTCAAGCGGGCCGTCGCCCATTGGCGAAACTGGGTGCCGCGAAGGCTGCGCACACGGTAGCCGACGGCGAGGATGGCGGGCAGATTGTAATGCTCAATATCGCGGGCGACTTCGCGGGCACCCTCGTGGCGAACTATTCGGAATTTCCGAATAGTTGCCGCTGCGTCCAGTTCACCCTCGGCGAAGATGCCTTTCAGATGCTCGTTCACGGTGGGTACCGAGACTTGAAACAGTTCGGAGATAAGCGCCTGCGTCAACCAGATTGTTTCGTAGTCGAACCGGCACTGGATGCGCGTGCGCCCATCTTCTGTCTGGTAGAGGATGATGCTGGATGAGTTGTCAGGTATGCGTAGTTCCTAGGCAGCAAATAAAAAGCAGGCATTGTTTCCCGCAACCCAACCGCCTCACCCTTCAGGCCGCATCCCCAACGGATAGAGCCGCGTAACGTGCCCCATCTTGCGGCCCGCGCGCGCCTCGCCTTTGCCGTAATGATGCACCGCCGTTGCCGGTTCCGCCGCAAGCGTGGGCCAATTGTCGATCTCATCACCCAGCAAATTCGTCATCACCGCATCGCAATGCCGCGTCGTGTCCCCCAAAGGCCAGCCGCATACAGCGCGGATGTGCTGCTCGAACTGGCTCACCGCGCAGGCGTCAATCGTCCAGTGCCCGGAATTATGCACCCTGGGCGCGATCTCGTTGACCAGCAAGCGCCCGTCGCGCGTCTCGAACATCTCCACCGCCATCACGCCCACATAGTCGAATGCGTCCAGCAATTTTTCGGCGATCTGCACAGCCTCGCTCTTCAAGCGCGCCGCAGCTTTCGCCGGCGCCAGGGTTGTGCGCAAAATATGGTTCTCGTGCCGGTTTTCGACCAGGTCGTAGCAGGCCGTCTTTCCATCCACGCCTCGCGCCGCCACCACCGAAAGCTCGCGCGTAAAATCGACAAAGCCCTCCAAAATGCACGGGACCCGTTTCAACTCGTCCCACGCGCCGGCCAATTGGTCCGCCGCGCGCACGATGCGTTGCCCCTTGCCGTCATAGCCCAGCCGCGACGTCTTCAGCACCGATGGCACGCCCACCAGCGACAGCGCCACTTCAAGGCTCGCCGGCGAATCGATCAAGGCAAAGGGCGTCGTTGCAATGCCCACGCGGCGCGCGAACGACTTCTCGGAAAAGCGGTCCTGAATAATCGACAGCGCTTTTGGGTTCGGTTGCACCGACTTCAAGGCGCTCAACACTTTAGCCGCATCGCCCGGCACATTCTCGAATTCATACGTGACGACATCGACGCTGCGCGCGAACTTCTCCAAAGCTTGCGTGTCGCTATAGTTCGCCACCACATGCGCGTCGCAGACCTGAAACGCCGGGCTGTGGGCGTCGGGCGAATAGATCGCGCATTTCAGTCCCCGCCGTGCCGCCGCCAGCGCCAGCATGCGCCCCAGCTGCCCGCCGCCCAAAATACCGACAGTTCCACCAGGCCCGACTGGGTGCATGAGATCAGCGTCCATGGTCCTCATCGAACGCCGTCTCCGGCACTTCTGCCGTTTGCCGCGCGCGATACCCCTCAAGTCGTTTGGCAAGGTCCGGGTCGTTGAGCGCCAGAATCGCTGCCGCCAGCAGGCCCGCATTCTTGGCCCCCGGTTTACCGATGGCCAAAGTCCCAACCGGCACCCCACCAGGCATTTGGACAATCGACAACAAACTGTCGAGCCCGTCCAATCCCGTCGAGGGAACCGGCACGCCCAGCACCGGCAGGGTCGTCATCGACGACGTCATGCCCGGCAGATGGGCCGCCCCGCCTGCGCCGGCTATGATCACCTGAATGCCGCGCGCCTTCGCACCTTTGGCATAGGCGAATAGCCGGTCGGGCGTGCGGTGCGCAGACACTACCCGCACCTCGTGCCGAACGCCCAGTTTATCCAGAATTTCGGCGGCTTCCGACATGACCGTCCAATCAGACCGGCTGCCCATGATAATGCCGACATTCGCAGAGCCGCGTTCGTTGGCTGATGATGAGATTTTTTTGGCCATGGCGGCCATGTGCATCCTTGTGGTTGCCGGTGGACGAGATTTCAACAAGAAGCGCCGAAGTATAATGCCCCTGAGCGCCCGAGTGAAACCCAGATGTCAGTCATTATTAAGCATTTGGTCGCAGTTTCGGCTTTAGCGATTCGATGGGCGCCAAATGCGGTGCGTTTCGATATGCTTGGAGCAAGATGAAGATCTCGGGCACCAGACCAGGAACTGCCGCCGGCGCCACCGGAGTGCAAGCCTATGCCTCGGTGCAGCGCGCCACCGCTACGAAAGCCGTTACTGCGGCTGGCGCCACCGCCGATGTCTCATCGGTCTTGGGCATCCCCGAGGTCGAGTTCACCCCCGCCGTCCGCGACGCGATTGTTACGCTCATGGCCGAAGTCGATCGTTTGCGCCAAGACTTGCAGCATACACAGGAGCGCCTGGAATCGGTTCAAGCCGTGGCCGATCAAGACAGTCTCTTGCCGCTTTTGAACCGCCGCGCCTTCGTTCGCGAGATGTCGCGCATCATTTCATTCGGTGATCGCTACGACCTTTCGGCCAGTCTGATCTATTTCGATTTGGATGGCTTCAAAACCGTCAACGACACCCACGGCCATGCGGCAGGCGATGCGGTGCTCAAGCATGTCGCCAATCTGCTCATTGAAAATGTCAGAGAATCCGATGTCGTGGGCCGCTTGGGCGGCGATGAGTTTGGCGTCATCCTGCCCAAAGCCGGCAAGGACCAAGCCGAAAAGAAAGCGCGCGCTCTGTCCGGGCAACTCGCATCGAAGCCCTTTCAGTGGGACGGCAAGCCGCTAAATCTTTCGGTCGCATTCGGCATTCATCAATTTCAAAAAGGCGAAAACCCCGACGCCGCCATGGCCGACGCCGACCGCGCAATGTACGCAGCCAAACGCCGCAAGCCTTAGCTCAAGCAATGATATCGGGAACAATCTCGCTCTCGATCCGCGTGATTAAATCGCGCAGCATCAGCTTGCGCTTCTTCAGCCGCCGCATCAGCAATTGATCAATGGCCACCGACGCGACAATCGTCTGTATCTCAACGTCGAGGTCACGATGCTCCTGACGCAGCTCAGAGAGCTTCAGCAGGGTTGCTTTGTCAGCGCCGTCCGGTGGCGCAGCCTCTCCCGCAGGTTGGCTCCCGCCAACGAGTGTCAAGAGGGGACTTTCGGGTCCCCCGCCGTCTTTGGAAAATCCCATGACTCACTTTTCACTTATTGGGGAACTCTATCACAAAATGCTGCATTTGTCTTTCGCAACCGCGAACTGAAATTCAAAAATCGCAGCAATTTCAAACATAAAGCGCGCAGCAAGGGGCGAATTGTCGTTAAGACATTATTTGCGAATTGCCAAACTTACCGCTGACAAGCGCAAGATTCTATGATTCAATCCGACTCTCTAAACACGGAGGCAGGTACATGGGCCTAGACTCGCATATCCAGGAACTGGCGGATAAGCACCACAGACTCGATTCACAAATCCAAGACGAGCAGCACCGTCCCCTCCCGGACGACTTGATGCTCGCAGAGCTAAAGAAGCGAAAGCTTCGACTAAAAGAAGAAATAGAGCGCCTTCGAATAGAAATAAACTAGCCGGCGCAAAAACTCTCTGATCCTCGAAACTAACAAGCGCAGCAACTGGTAAGACGCCGGCGATGAAGCGCTGTCATCAGATGATGTCTCCCGGACGGCAAAGTCCGGGGGGCAACATTTCATTCAGACCTTTTCGCGCAACTTGAATTTCTGGATTTTGCCCGTCGATGTCTTGGGCAATTCACAGAACACTATCGTGCGCGGCACCTTGTAAGTTGCAATCTGGTTGCGGCAAAAGGCGATGATCTCGTCTGCCGAAGCCGTCGCGCCGCCTTTGAGCTCGACGAACGCGACCGGCGTCTCGCCCCATTTTTCGTCCGGTTTGCCGACAACCGCGGCCAGGCTGATGGCCGGATGCTTCATCAGCACGTCTTCCACTTCAATCGATGAAATATTCTCGCCGCCCGAAATGATAATGTCCTTCGACCGGTCTTTAAGCTGGATATAGCCGTCTGTGTGCCAGACGCCCAAATCGCCTGAATGAAACCAGCCGCCCTTGAAAGCCTCGGCGCTCGCATTTGGATTCTTGAGATAGCCTTTCATCACCACATTGCCGCGGAAGAACACTTCACCCATCGTCTCGCCGTCGCGCGGCACGTCTTCCATGGTCTCAGGGTCTTTGACCGCCAGCGCCTCCAGCACCGGATAGCGCACGCCCTGGCGCGCTTTGATCTTCGCGCGCTCCTCGCCGGGCAGGGCGTCCCATTCGCGATGCCACGCGTTCACAACCGCAGGCCCATACGTCTCTGTCAGTCCATAAACGTGATGCACCTGGAAGCCCGCCTCTTCCATCCGCGCCAGAGTTGCCGCCGGTGGCGGGGCTGCTGCCGTCATGAACTCAACGCGGGTCTTTAGCGCTTTGCGTTCGCCGTCGCTCGCGTTGACAAGCATGCCCATCACAATCGGCGCCCCGCACATATGCGTCACGCCATAGCGCGCGCAGGCATCGAACATGTTGGCCGCCGTCACCCGGCGCAAACACACATGCGTGCCGGCGACGACCGAGATCGTCCAGGTAAAGCACCAGCCATTGCAATGAAACATCGGCAGCGACCACAGATAAACCGGATGCGCCCGGATCGATGCCGCAATCACATTGCCCAGCGCCAGCAGATACGCGCCGCGTGAATGAAACACAACGCCCTTGGGGTTGCCCGTAGTGCCGCTGGTGTAGTTCAGCGAAATCGCCTGCCACTCATCCTCCGGCAGTGACCATTGAAATTCCGGATCGCCGGTTTCCAGAAAGGCTTCATACTCGATCGCGCCGATCAAAAATACGCCGTCAAACGCCGGATCGTCGATCCCAATGATGAAAGGCTTGGCCTTGCACAGCTTCAGCGCTTCGCGCGCGAGTGCGCCGAACTCTTTGTCCACGATCAAAACCTTGGCTTCACCATGATCGAGGATAAAGGCGATCTCCTGCGCACTCAGCCGATAGTTGATTGCGTTCAAAACCCCGCCCACCATCATTACGCCGTAATGCGCATCGAGCATCGGCGGAATATTTGGCGCAATCACCGCCACCGTATCGCCCAAGCCTATGCCGCGCCGCGACAACGCCGACGCCAGGCGCCGCGTGCGGGCGTAAAATTCCGCATAGGTAAAGCGCTGGTCGCCATGCAGGATCGCCACGTGCTGGGGGAACGTAAACGCCGCGCGCTCCAGGAACGTCAGCGGCGATAGAGATTGATAATTCGCTTCGTTCTTGTCCAAATCTCTGGAATAGGCATTACCCATGTCGGTTTAGTCTTTCACAATGATGGCAAGACCCTAGCGAAACCCCGCCCACACCGCAATTCACACACACCCTTTCGCCATCCCGGACAAACCGCTATGAGCACCACCCTATGTCGACTAGAGTCACCACTGCCGATCTCACCAAAATAGCAGCGTTGCTCGCGACAGCGGTCATCATGTTGCTCGCCAGCGGCCTCCAGGGAACGCTGGTGCCCGTTCGCGCCAATGGCGAAGGGTTTTCCAGCACCGCCATCGCCCTGATGGGTTCCGCCTATTTCGCAGGCTTCGTTGCGGGCTGCTGGATTTGCCCGCGCCTGACCGCGCGCGTCGGCCACATTCGCGTCTTTGCCGTGCTGGGCGCCATCACTGCCGCAATCGTTCTCGTCCACGCCTTGTATGTCGAGCCACTGGCCTGGAGCCTGATGCGCGCGGGCATCGGCTTTTGCGCCGCCGGCATGTTTGCGGTGTTGGAGAGCTGGCTCAACCAGCAAACCGCCAACGCCATTCGCGGCCGCATCTTTACGATCTATGCCACCTTCAACAATTTAGCCCTGCTCGGCGGCCAATACCTGTTCACGCTTGCAAGCCCCAGTTCATACGAGCTGTTCTCCATCACTGCCATTCTCACCGTGCTCTGCCTGGTGCCGGTCGGCCTGACCTCGCAGGCCGAGCCGCCGCGTCCGGGCCAGGTAAAACTCCGGCCTTGGCGCCTCTACAAGATCTCGCCCGTCGGTGTCATGGGCGCCTTGGCGGTAGGCCTGGTCAGCGGCGCCTTTTGGACGCTGGCCCCGGTCTATGCGGAATCACGCGGCATGACCGGCGACGGCATTGCGCTCTTCATGTCGGCGGTCATCCTCGGCGGCGCCATTGCGCAATGGCCGATAGGCCGCCTCTCGGACTTCACCGACCGGCGCATCATCATCGGCTTTTGCGCAGCAGCGGCAGCATTGGCCGGCGTCATGCTGGCCATAGAGGCGCCGTGGGGGATCCCTTCCGGCATCTGGCTCTTGGCTGGAGGCGCCCTTTACGGGGCCACAGCCTTCCCGATCGGCTCACTCACCAACGCCCACCTCAACGACCACGCCCGCCAGGACGAGATGACCGAGGTCGCCTCAAGCAACCTCTTCGTCTACGGCGCCGCAGCAGCCCTCGGGCCCGTCATCGCCGCCATCGTCATCCAGATCGGCGGCATGAGCGCGATCTTCATCTACACCGCAGCGATGCACTTGGCCTTCACAGCCTTCGTCTTTTATCGCATGGCCAAGCGGGCCCCCATCGCCCAACAAAACCGCGAACCCTTCGAGGTCGAACCCCTGCAACCAGCCCCCATGCACATGACCCCCGGCTCAACCGTCCAAAAGCCGTAAACGGCGAAGGGCCCGGATTAGGGCCTGTCCTCAATTAGAGGATTCCCAAACGTTGTGTCGAGTGATTCATAGGCAGTCAGCTGATTCGGAGCTGACAGATGCGGCGTTACGCTTTGC
>JAWXBO010000143.1:0-3090 GCA_034440175.1 Alphaproteobacteria bacterium | reverse complement strand
GGGTTCGATCAGGCGATACGCAATGGACTTCGGAACTGCATCGGCGACGCCGACCCGGAACTCGACCGGACGCCCGCCCGCCGGGTAGTTGCGCAGAGAATCCTCGACGGCGTGTTCGCTGCCACGCCGACCGGGGGTGTCGTCTTCCACGAGGCCACCGCGATCGAGGCGGCGGCCATCGCCGCGGTGCAGGCCAAGGTGCGGCGGCGACTCCTGCAGAGCTTCGTGCGCAGCGGTCTGCTCGAGAGTGATGACGCGCACACCATGGCGCAGTGGGCACACGGCGGCGGGTTTTCCGTCGACGCGTCGGTGCGCATCAAGGCCGCCGACCACGCGGGGCGGGAGCGCCTGCTGCGCAACTCGCGCCCGGCCGCCGTTCGCCTTGGACCGGCTGCGGGCACTCGATCCCGAACGCCTGCTCTACGACGGCGCCAAGCCCGGCCCCGGCGGCAGCGGCCCACTGCGCCTGACCCCACTGCAACGCATCGACCGCCTTGCCGCCCTGGTGCCGCCGCCGCGGGTCCATCGGCACCGTTACTACGGCGTGCTGGCGCCGAATTCACCCCTGCGCGACGCGGTGACCGCCATGGCTTCGCCAACGGTGCCGCTCGCTGCGGTCGCGCCACCCGCCGCTGAACTGATCCACCGCCGCGCCGCCCGCTATGCCTGGGCCCTGCTGCTGGCCCGCATCTACGAAGTGTTCCCGCTCCGCTGCCCCAAATGCGGCACCAAACTCCGCACTGTCTGATCCTGACAGGCTCAGGATACTCACCCAGGCGGCGTTGGATTGCCTATCCTTTCAAAATAGCTCGCCTCCATTTGCCTGTGCGCTCATGTCGCCTCCGCATCGCGGGTCAGGAGCGGTTGACGATCACTTCCAACGCTCCGGTATACGACCGCTACGAACACAGGCGCCCTTGACTTTGTGGGTGTGGTGGGCGCGAGCATCAGATAGTCGAACACCAACGCGCAACATCCGGAAATTCTTCCTGAGGCGTTGCCTGTTGGGAAGAGTAACGGAGGACAAGTGGGACGTTTGCCAACCAGCGCGTTCACCGCCGACGCGGCGGTTTTGAATTTTCGAGTCCGACACGATCATGCTCGCCGTTCTCGGGCTCATTGATCTCGTCCTCAAGTTGACGCAAGCGATCAACGATATCGGAAAAGGAACGAACGGGGCCGGTAAACATTCGGGCCTCGACCATCCTCTCGTAATCTTCGCGCAAAGCTTCGACCGCCCTCGCCTCGGGAAGTAGTTTCATTTGCCCAACGAGGCAAGCATCGTAGTTCGCGCCCTTGATGCCAAAGAACACTTTCTTGTGCCGGACAACGTCTTTTAGGAGGCGGCGATCACTGAGCGCGTCGCGCCCAATTTCATGATCCGCAAGCGTCGCCAGGTCATACCAATGTCTCGAAAGCCGCTGCACTCCGGCTTCTAACGTCGCCTTGTGACATGCCACATGAATCAGCGTCGCCTTCTCCCAGAATGTACGGGACGGCGACAGCACGTTGACGCTTGCGCGCGGAAACGTCAGAACGGGCAAGTAAGCGGCGATTTCCGGTTCAATGGTGTGCTCCGAGCTAGGGTCTGTTACGTTGCGCCCGCCAAACTCAACGAGGACAACGTTGCCGAGATAGTCGCCGCGCTCTCCATCAAGTACCGACGGATACTCGACCCGCAGTTGCTCCCCGTCATCGCTTACGACAATGTTGCAGCTGGCGCTATCTCGCTTCCCCAGCAGGTCGCTGAAATACGGCTTAACGACGCTTGTGACATGATCGTGAACACACAGCTTGAGGTTGTCGTTGTACTTCTTGATCTGACTGTTCGAGACGCTCTCGGCGAACGGATCTACAGACGAGTCAAGCTCGCGATAATCGATCGTAACGTCGACGTCCTCGGAAAATCTTCCGATTGCGGCGAACACCTTCGACAAGGACGTCCCACCCTTGAACGCCATTCGTTTGCGTCCTGGCATTGCAAAAAGCGCGTGCAGAACAATGCAAACCCAGAGGTCCTTTTCGAGAACCGCCGGCGATCTCGAAAGCTTTTCGGCCAGCCCGCGATAGATTTGCGACTGCTCGCGTGGATCGAGCTTGAGAAAAGTATCAGCCATCGCGGGCCGCGACAGGTGTAGACCGCTGGTGTTTGGCGATTGCGTCGCTCATCCACGCTGGCATAGCGCTGGCGGCAGCTCGCAGAGCTGCAAATTCCTCACGCGACAACTTGCTTTCGATTTGCTTGACCACCGCCGCCGACATCTCCTTCTTCCCGAGGTACCACATGGCGGCGATCGCCAAGCCAGCGGGTCGTCCGGTGAGGACGAGCTTCCTCGGGGCAACATGCTGCAGCCGAATTTCTAGCGCGCCCAACTGGACCCGGCGCGACGGACCTGAGGTCTGAAATACCGGTCGCAAGGGGACCTGCGTCGATAGCCCGAGGCGGCGAGCGGCTTCTGCTCCGTGTACCTGAACTTTGGCATTGATGGACTTCGCCAATGCCTCCGCGATCTTGGCGGGATCCGGCATGACTTTGGCGACATATCGACTGGTCTCCGGACGAACAAAAAGGCCGCGGGCGATTCGCTCAATGGCACCCGCCTTGGTCAATCGAGCCAACGCTTGATCCACCGACGCGCGTGACCCGAACGCCAACATGGAGGCCGAGGTAAACGGCTCTCCCCTGGGCATGGACCGAATGTGGACCAGAATCGAACTGGCGGTGCTGATAGATTTCATGTCAGCAATTATATACGATTATCTGACATAATGCGATCAAACACGGAGGTCAGTTTCGTCCCCCTAACGCTAGCGTTAGGCACAGGGATACGCATTATTCGCGAGCTGCAGGGACTTAGCCAAACCCAGCTCTAGGCTGAAGTTCCTGCGGCATCGCGCAGACGACCATCTCTAGCATCGAGAACGGTCGGGTTAACCTTGGCGTTGAGCGGGCCAAGGTCTTGGCGCTTGCTCTTCGCTGCCATCCTGCAGTTCTGGTGTTTCCGGGCTGGCACGTTCCGCATCAATCGGCCAACTATTCATTCAAGGGGAACAAGAGTCGTACCGATTCTCGTCCCCTTAACTCAGGCG
>JAWXBO010000142.1:0-16808 GCA_034440175.1 Alphaproteobacteria bacterium | reverse complement strand
TCCGGAATGCACCTGCATTTTTAAGGTCAGCCCGAGGCGCTTTATGCAACCCATTTCGGACAACGCTTTTCAGGGAATACTGCTCTCATTGACGCCGCGCCTGCGTGCGTTTGCCAGAATGTTGAGCAGCATGCCGCAATTTGCTGACGATCTGGTTCACAACACCCTTCTCCAAGCGTGGGAACAACGCTACAGCGCGCCCAGGCGCGAGCAGGTCGACGAGTGGCTGTTCTACCTTTTGCGAAGCTATTACTACATGGACAAACGCAGGCAGGCCGTCATCCGGATGGACGGCAACCGGGTCATGACGCCTATCGGACAAATTGCGCTGCGGGCGGGTGCCGTCAATGCGCTCGCCGAACTTTCTGATTTGGAACGCGAGGTCATCATTCTGTTCGACGCCAGCGGCTTTGAATGTGAGCAGATCGCGCGCATTGTCAGCGCCCCCGAGAGATCAGTCAAAATGCGGCTTTCGAACGCCCGGCAGCAGTTGTTGGAACTCGACAAGCGATCAAAATCCAAATCAGCAAAGAGCGCAGCGGTGAGCGCAGACGGCGCAAGTCGTCTGATCTTGCATTAAGAGGAACACCGATGAACCCCGCCACCAACCCCAGCAAACGAAATAAAGCGAAAGTCACCGGTCGTCGAATTACGCGGCTGATCGAAGGTGGAGCGTCCCAGGACGGACAGACCACGTACATTTCCATGGAACTCGATCACACCGGATGTACGACGTTAATCATCGACTATGATCAGTTGCGCCAGCTGATCTATGTGCTGAGCCGCATCGCGGCCTCAACCGGTCAAATCTCAATCAACGAGCCGGTCGAACACACGTTTGACCAGCCAGCTCGTATCAAGCAAGTGGGTTTGGAGACAGACGGCGACGGAGGCTTGCTCATGCTCATGACGACGGACGATCACGCAACGATTGTGGCGCAGTTACCGGCTAAGTTGGCGGCCAAGCTTGCAATGGGCTTTCCAGGCGCCTTGTTCCGCATATCAGAAGAGCAGCTGGGCCACGCACCAAGCGCCGCCCTTCATTGACGCGCCTGGATTAATTTTCCTGCAATGCGGAACGCCGAGTAGGTCGAAACGTTTCCACAGCAGATCTTCCACGAACATGAGGTGTCAGCTATGCCCAACTCAACACGCCACCGCACTCACTCTAAAAACGGGACAAACAAGCCACGTTCCGAAAACATGGAGCATTTCTCGCCAGATGATGAAGATAAATACCTCGCCTCTGCGGTCAAACACGGTTCCGCACTCCTTGGCAACAATCTTCGCGCGCTTCACGACGAACGCATACGTTTTATGACCAAGCGTCTGGAGAAAAATATTGAAGTAATCGAACGCATGACGCGCAGCCGCAGCATTTTCGAACTGATGATGCTGCAGCAGCAGCAGCAGTGGCTGGCCGGAATGGCCGGCGCCTACGGCGAAGAACTGACGCGGCTAGGCCACATGACGACGAACGCCGCGCAAGACCCGGCTTCAGTCTCCCACAGGAGCTGAACTGCAGGGAGATACGCCATGTCGGCACAGAGCAAGCAAACAGACACCGTCCGGACCGGATACCCACACGGAACACAAAGCCGGCGCGCTGATCGGGCAAATCAAAAAGACCACGAACAGCACGACTCGAACAGTGACCTCGACTATCAACAATGGCGAGAGCAGCGACTTGACGCCCATGATCGCGCATATCGTGCCTGGCGCGCTCAACTGACCACCTGGTATGACGAGCAATACAAGAAGTGGGCTGACGCGAGGCGGGACAAATTCGACAAAGAATTTTCAGGCTGGCAAAAATCCAAGGCCGCAACCGGCAAGACCAAAAGCGGCGTCAAAGCAAAAACGCGAACACACTAGTGTTCGCTCTGTCCCCCCATCCCCTGCAGCAGCGAAGTGCTGCGCAGGTACTTGCCCCGCAAGCGGAGGAAGACAGATAATCTGGTGTCTGCCCCCGCTTGCGGGGGAAGTGGCTGCGCCGCTTTAGCGGCTGCAGACGATGGCGGGCTTTCGCATCAATGGGAGACTGTACTTCCGAATGCACCTTTCAGGTCCCGGGCTGCGACTTCTTGAGCGGCAATGGCCGTATCAAGAACGGCATCCATGCCAAAGAACTCATGCGTCACGCCGGCAAATGATTTGTATGTAACGTGTGATCCCGCCTGGCGAAGCTTGTCGGCAAGCATGAGCCCTTCCGATAGTAGTGGATCGATTTCGGCTGTGATCACCGTTGCGTCGGGCAAGTCCTCAAGATTGGCCTTGCCCACCAGGTCGAGCATGGGGCTCGCCTTGTCCCGGTCGCTGCGTATGGTGTGTTCCACGAACCACTCCATCCCTTTCTTACCCAGTGGAACGGCGTTCGCGTTCGTCTGGTATGACTCAGTGTTCATATCGACGCCGGCAACCGGGTAGACCAACAGCATGTACACTGGCCGCTGTATGTCCTGATCGCGCGCCATGATCGCAACGTTGATAGCCAGGTTACCGCCGGCAGATTCACCCGCAACGGCAACGCTGTTGGGATTTGCACCCCATGACTTCGCGTTTTGCAGGGCCCATTTGTACGCATTGAAGGCGTCTTCGTGCTGGGCCGGGAACTTGTGCTCGGGTGCATGCCGATAGTCGATCGACACAACGATGGCGCTGCACTTGTGAGCCAGTGCCATGGCCGACGACTCATAGGTGTCCAAGTCGGCAATCACCCATCCGCCGCCGTGAAAATAAACGATTAACGGCAAGCTGCTGGCTGCACCTTTCCCAAGGTCTGGCGTATACACGCGTGCGGCCTGAACGCCGCCGCCCGTGGGATAGGTGACATCCTTCTTTTTTACTTTTAATTTCGCCGTGAGTTCACTGGGTTCCTGACCTTGTGCCACAAGCAGGGCAGCGACGGCATCGGCTGGCGTGGGCTGGTTGCGCGTGTCCTCGACGGACTGCGTTCCCAGCGGCTTAGGACCTAATTCCTGAAGTTTCGTTAGGACGCGGCGCATGTCCGAATCCGAGCGCTCCATCGTCCCGGAATCGTCGGATTTGTGGAGCTGCGCCCGGGATTTCTTGGCATCAGACGAGGAGTGGTCCATAAGGCAAAATCCCTTTAAAAAGCACGGAATCATCGACTTGCTCGACTCGGTAGATATGGAAACGGCCCGTTAGCCCGTTGGTTCCCTTGCGGGCCCGGCGAAAGGGTCATCGTGGAGTTCGTTGCGCAGGAGTTTGAATTCGCGCTTAAGCTCGGCGATGTCGTTTGCCCCGGCGATGCCGCTTTCTTTGACCTTGGCTTCCTGACCGATGAAAAAGCTGGCGAGGCTTGCGGTGATCTACCCGCGTGGCAGTGTCAATCGCACGAGAAATTCGGCAATGAAGATGACCCAGATGATCGTGCCAAAGATTTCGAAGAGCGCGATACTTCCCCATACCAGCTCGATGACCGGACAAGCCAGATAACCATCGAAGGCACTGGCACTGTCTCTGAATATCAGAAAAAATGTGTGCTCATCCCCTTGCAGGAGAGGGTCTTTATTGCTCTTCGCGAAAAAGGGGGAGGGGACTGCGTTTAGGCCATTGCGCGCAGCAGCAACTTCAGTGCCACTTCGACGCTGGCTATTCGCACCGCGTCGCGGCTGATTTCGCCGAAGCGCTGTTCTTCGGCAAGGGTTGCCTGCCCGCGGCGCGCGGCGGCGAAATGCACAAGGCCGACGGGCTTGTCCGCGCTGCCGCCGCCGGGACCGGCGACACCGGTGATGGCGACCGACACATCGGCCGGGGAGTGCGCCAAGGCGCCTTCGGCCATGGCGCGTGCTGTTGCTTCGCTGACGGCGCCGAACGTGCTTAATATGTCCCCTGCAACGCCAAGCATTTGCATCTTGGCCTGATTGGAATAGGTGACAAAGCCGCGCTCGAAGACGTCGGAGGAACCCGCGATCTGCGTCAATACCGCACCAACCAGGCCGCCGGTGCAGCTTTCGGCGGTGACGAGTTTCAGGTTCTGCGTACGGGCGAGGTCCAGAACGGTTTCGGAGAGGGTCAGGAGAGTTTTTGAAAACATCGGCTACAAAAATCCCATAATGTTCAGCGCCACCAGCGGCGGAATGGCGTAGAGGCCCGCGATCAGGTCGTCGAGCATGACGCCGGCGCCGCCTTCGACCTCCTGGTCGGCCCAGCTGGCGGGCCAGGGTTTGATGGTGTCAAAGAGGCGGAACACCAGCCAGGCCGCCAAAAAGCCGCTCCAGCTCAAAGGCACGAAGGCCAGCACCATCCATTGTGTCGCCACTTCATCGATGACGATCTCCGGAGGATCCTCGCGCCCGGTCGCCTTCACATAGGCGTCGGCGTAGATATATCCGGCAACGCTGGCGGCGGCGGCGGCGAGCAGCAACAGAACCCAGCCACCCATCCAGCCTAACAGGAAACCGAAGGGCAGGGCCGCCAACGAGCCCCAACTGCCCGGAGCTACCGGCAACAGGCCAACGCCGCCAAACGTCACGACGGCGGTCATTCTTTCGCGCAAGTGCCGGCCTTCCGGCAGTTTGGCTATCCGCCAGCCTGTGATCATGGCAGGCGCACCGTGGCGATGGCCTGGGCGGCGATGCCTTCGCCGCGTCCGGTGAAGCCCAAGCCTTCGGTTGTTGTTGCCTTGACGCTGACGCGCGTGGGCGGAAGCGCCAATAGTCCGGCGATGCGTGCGACCATCGCCGCGCGATGGGGAGAGATTTTAGGTGTCTCGCAAATCACGGTGATATCAACATGTTCGATCCGCCCGAAGCGCTCGGCGATCAGCTTTGCCGCGTAGCTTAGAAAAATGTGAGAGGCGGCGCCCCTCCAGCGCTCGTCGTTCGGCGGGAAATGTTCACCGATGTCGCCGAGCGCCGCCGCGCCCAGTATCGCATCGGTGAGCGCGTGCAGGCCCACATCGGCGTCGGAGTGCCCGATCAGGCCCTGCGCGTGCGCGATGCGCACGCCGCACAGCCAGATGTGATCGCCCGGACCAAAGCGATGAACGTCAAAGCCCTGGCCGGTGCGCAGCGTACCAGCGTTGGCCAGCAGCGCTTCGGCGATGACAAAATCTTCTGGCGTCGTCAATTTGAAGTTCATCCGTTGTCCGGGCACTGTCACCACGTGCAGGCCTGCGCTCTCGGCGATTGAGGCATCATCGGTGAAACCCGTATCACGTGCCGCACGATGGGCGTTCAGGATTTTGTCGAAGTGAAAGCCTTGCGGTGTTTGGGCGAACCCCAAACCCTCGCGCGCCAGCGTTGCGTCGATGCGGCCATGCGTAACGCGTTTGAGCGTATCGGAGACGGCCAAGAGCGGCAGAGCACCGTCGGCGCCTTCAAGGGCTGCGATGGTAGCCGTTATCGCCGTACCATCGACCAGGGGCCGCGCTGAGTCATGGATGAGAACGAAGTCAGGTGGGCTCGCGGCCATGGCCTCAAGCCCGCGGGCCACCGACTCCTGGCGTGTTGCGCCACCGTCAATGGGGGAGGGCAGGGAGAGGCCCGTGACTGCGGCTTCGTAGAGGCTGCGGTGTTCGGCGCTGATGACGACCTGCACCTCATGCACCTGCGGGTGGCGAAGGAAGGCTTCGATGCTTCGTTTCAAGACTGGCTGCCCAGCCAGGAATCGATACTGTTTGGGCAAGCCTTCGCCCGCCCGGACTCCGTGGCCGCCGGCGACAATCAGCGCTGTGCATTTTGGGGGTGTGTCCATGCTTCAGATGGCCGTTCCCCGACGAGATTCGTCAAGTCAAGCCTCATGCTGCAAGTGCGAAATCACACTTGCAAAGCTCTAAGGCACGAAATAGGCTGACTGGAAATTATGCACGAAAGAAAATTGCACATATAATGGGCACAGTTCGCGATATTTTCGGCTCGAGGCCGGTAGCGCTCGCCCCTATGGCGGGGGTGACAGATGCCCCTTTTCGTGCCGCCGTTCGCAGCTTTGGTTGCGTCCTTGTTTATTCAGAGATGGTTGCCAGCGCCGAGCTGCTGCGCGACCGGCGCTCTGCCGCGCTGCGTTTGAAGGCCGACAGCGATGTGGCGCCGTTCGCGATTCAACTTGCCGGGCGCGACCCCGAAAGTCTGGCTGAAGCCGCCCGCATGGCCCAAGCAGAAGGCGCGGCGCTCATCGACATCAATATGGGGTGCCCTGCCAAGAAAGTTGTCGGGGGACTTTGTGGCTCGGCATTGATGCGCGAACCCGATTTGGCCGTGGCGCTGGTGCGCTCGGTGATCGGTTCGGTTTCGCTGCCGGTGACGGTCAAAATGCGCCTGGGCTGGGATGATGCTGATCGCAATGCGCCCGAGTTGGCGCGCCGGCTTGAGGCCGAAGGCGTGCAGGCGATCTCGGTCCATGGCCGCACCCGGGCGCAGTTTTATGCAGGCCGCGCGGACTGGCGCTTTATCGGCAAGGTCAAAGCCGCCGTTTCCATTCCGGTGCTCGCCAATGGTGATGTGCGTACCCCCGCCGACGCGGTGCAAATTCTCAAGGACTCGGGCGCTGATGGTGTTTTGGTTGGGCGCGGTGCGTTTGGCCAGCCTTGGATTATCGCGCAAATGCAGGCTGCGGTGAACGGGTGCGAAATTCCAGACGAGCCTTCAGATGCGGACAAATGGCAGACCGTGCTGATTCAGTATCGCGCGTCGGTGGCGCACTACGGGGTTGCGCTTGGCCGGCGGATTATCCGCAAACATCTGGGCTGGTATGCCGAGCATATCAGCGGCGACAAGGCTCTGCGCGATACACTGGTGCGCAGTGGTGATCCGGAAGAGTTGCTGGTGCGCTTGGCAGATGCCGCATGAGCAGGGTCGCACCCACTCTCACTGCACCCATCGCAGCTCTTCCCGAAGCGCTGTTGGCTGCTATTCCGCATGCCCTTATCGGCGTCGATGGCGCGGGAGCGGTGATATTTGCTAATCCTGCGGCGGAGCAATTCTTTGATCTCAGCGCGTCATTCCTGAAGCGTCAGTCGTTTGCGGCATTGCTGTCAGCTGACCACCCAGTGCTGGCCCTGGTGCAGCAGGCAAATACGCGCGGGATGGCTGCGAGTGAATACGGGGTTGAGATCGTGGTGCCACGATTGGGTGCACGCAATGCCGATGTCAGCGTGTCGCCCGTTGCCGACCTGGCTGGTGCGGCACTGGTGATGTTTCAGGAACGCTCGAATGCGCAAAAAATGGACCGGCAACTGACGCAGATCCATTGGGGAAACTCCGTTTCCAGTATGGCAGCGATTTTGGCGCACGAGATCAAAAATCCACTCGCGGGCATTCGTGGGGCGGCGCAATTGATCGAGCAAAACGCCTCGGAGTCAGATCGCTCGCTGACGCGGCTGATTTGCGAGGAAGCGGATCGCATTCGCAATCTGGTCGACCGTACGGAAATTTTTACCGACCACCGGCCAATTGACCTGAAACCCATCAACATTCATGAAGTGCTGGAGCACGTCAAAAAGCTGGCCGTCACAAGTTTTGCGCGGCTGGTTGCCTTTCACGAAAACTACGATCCATCGTTGCCCGCCGTCGCCGGCGACAAGGAGCGCCTCATCCAGGTGTTTCTCAATCTGGTTAAAAATGCAGCCGACTCGGTCAACGGACAAAACGATGCCGAGATCATTTTGCAAACGGCGTTCCGGCCCGGCGTTCATCTTGCGATGGCTGGCACGCGCAACCGCCAGGCCTTGCCGCTTGAGATCAGTGTCCGCGACAACGGCCCCGGCGTTCCGGCAGGACTTCGTGAAACGCTTTTCGAACCCTTCGTGACGTCGAAAGCCAAAGGTCAGGGTCTGGGGCTTGCCATCACTGCCAAGATCATCGCCGACCACGGCGGCACCATCGACTGCCTGTCGGAGCCGCGGCGAACCGTATTTCGCACCAGGCTGCCGGTCTATCGCACACACGGGGAGAGACGAAACTGAACTTGGGAACCGTCATAGTCGCGGACGACGACGCCTCGATCCGCACGGTGTTGAACCACGCGCTGGCGCGCGCCGGTTTCCTCGTGCGCACAACCGGCAATGCGGCAACGCTGTGGCGTTGGGCCTCGGCGGGGGAGGGCGACATCGTCATCACCGATGTTGTCATGCCCGACGAGAACGCGTTTGAACTTTTGCCGAAATTAAAAAAACTCAGGCCCGAGCTGCCGGTGATCGTCATGAGCGCCCAAAATACGTTGATGACGGCCATCAACGCCGCGGAGTGCGGGGCTTACGAATATTTGCCGAAGCCATTTGATCTCAACGAAATGATCGGCGTTGTCCGGCGCGCAATCAGCGCCAAGGCCGAAAGGCACCGCCCGGCCGATAATGGCCGGATGAGCGACGAATTGCCGATTGTCGGACGTTCGGCGGCGATGCAGGAAATTTACCGGATCATTGCGCGCCTGACGCAATCGGATCTCACAGTGCTCATCACGGGGGAGTCGGGCACGGGTAAAGAGTTAGTTGCCCGGGCGCTGCATGATTTCGGGCGGCGTGCTTCAGGACCGTTTGTGGTGGTTGGCGCTGCTGACTTTTCCCACGACGGAGTGGAGCGCGACTTCATCAAGCGCGCCGAGGGCGGCACGCTATTTCTTGACGAAATCGGCGACCTGCCGCTCGACGTGCAGACGAGGCTTGTGCGCGTTCTGCAAGAGATCGAAGCGCGGCCACTTGCCTCCAGGCAAGCGACGAAGGACACGGTGCGCATCATCGCTTCAACTCATCGCGACTTGCGCCGCCTCATCGATCAGGGGAGCTTTCGCGAGGATTTGTTCTTTCGCTTCAATGTTGTCCCCGTCCGCATTCCACCGTTGCGCGAACGGTCTGAGGATGTTGGCGAGCTGGTGCATCATTTTTTAATTCAAGCCGAACGTCAGGGCATGGCGTTGCGTTCCATTGACCCTGCAGCTCTAGACGCTTTGCGCGCGCACAGCTGGCCCGGCAATGTTCGTGAGTTGGAGAATCTGGTGCAGCGCTTGCTCGCCATCCACGCCGAGCCGGTGATCACTGCTCACATGGTGGCGCAAGTGCTGCAGGAACCCAAACCTTCTGCCCCGGCGCGGCGTCCCGACGAGGGCGAGAAGACGCTGGGCGATTTTGTTGAGACTTACCTGTGCCAACAGTTTGCCAAACTGAATGGCGCGCTGCCTGACCGCGGCCTGCATGACCGGATTTTGCGCGAAGTTGAGCGGCCTTTGATCGCAAAATGCCTGTCAATGACGCGGGGGAACCAAATCAAAGCCGCCGAAATCTTAGGGCTGAATAGAAATACTTTAAGAGCGAAGATTCGGAGCCTTGACATTCCTGTCCATCGCGGGTGAAGTGATGTAATCGAGCAACGGAAATCGGCAACACTGTCATTCTTCGGGTACATTGACACCCGAAAGTCACCCGTGTGTTGCAGATAATCTGCGTTGCAAAGACACCACAGGAAATGGTCCGGGCACGGAAAATGACGGTTTCCGCCAAACCAGAACCACAGCAAGACTGGCTGCAGCGAAACCTGTTCAAGGTCGTGCGCACTTCTTGGCTGACTTATGCGCTGCTGGCGGCGTCGTTGGTTACGACCGTTGCGACCTATTTGATATTGACCGGTTCGACTGCGATCGAGCCGACGCCAACTGTTCGCTACTATCTGACAATCCTGCTCGCACTGTTTTTGCTGGCGCTTGCCTCACTCGTGATTGGACGCTTTGTGCAAATCTGGCACGCGCGGCGGTCGGGAGCAGCAGGTGCGCGGCTGCACGGGCGCCTGGTGACTATTTTCAGCTTGATCGCGGTCATACCGGTGGTGCTGACGGCGGGCGCAGCAGCCATCACGATCAACCTTGCGATGGAGGCCTGGTTCAGTGGCGGGGTGCGTTCGGTCGTCGATAACTCGCTGGCGGTGACCAATGCCTATTTTGAAGAGCACACCGACAAGCTGCGCAGTGATGCGTTGAACGTGTCCTCCGCCATCGACACGCTGAGCCCGCTTCAAATTATCGATCCAATTGCATTCGGCCGCATTCTCGAGAACATCGCCAACCGTTTGAGTGCAGACGTGTTGGTTGTGGAGGCCGCCAGGGATGGGTCTGACTCGGGCAGGACTGAGCTTGGTAAAGCCAAGACCAGGTTCACAGAACTGGTCCAGCCGACCATCGATGAAATGTCTCAAGCGGCGGGTGGCGCGCCGGTATTGACCACTGACTATGATGAAGGGCAGATCAGAGCTGTTGCCAAGCTGTCCACCGTGATCAAAAAGGACGCGGATATTTTCCTGGTGCTGGTTCGCAATGTGAATCCGCAAATTCTGGAGTATCAGCGTAATACAGATGAAGTTGTCAAAAACTACAATCGCCTTGAGAAAGACCGCGATAGCGTTCAGCTGACTTTTATTCTCATGTACGGCATCGTCGCTTTGGTCGTGTTGTTTACTGCGGCGTGGATCGGGTTGGGTACGGCCAACCGCATCGTTATGCCGATCGGCCGGTTGATCGGTGCGTCGGAGCGTGTGTCGGAAGGCGACCTCAGTGCGCGGGTGACACTTGCCGACGATGACGACGAATTGGCATCCCTGGGCCGCGCCTTCAACCGCATGACGGGCCAGCTGCAAAGCCAGCGCAATGAACTGGTTGAGTCCAACCGCCAGGCCGACCAGCGCCGCCGCTTTACCGAGGCCGTCCTGTCGGGCGTATCCGCAGGGGTCGTGGGCCTGAATGGGCATGGTCACACCGATATCGTCAATCGCTCGGCACTCAATCTTCTCAGCCTCTCGCGTGAAGACATGCTGGGGCGGGATTTGGCCGCTTCGGTGCCCGAAGTGAACGACCTTGTCGTTCAGGCGATGGCGAGTGCCGATGGCCGCGCGCAAGCTCATATCGATATCACGCGCAACGGTAATACGCGCAATTTGAGCGTGACGGTCACACGCGAGCGCGCCAGTGAAGACGAAAGCGGTTATGTGGTTACCTTCGACGACATCACCGATCTAATTTCAGCTCAGCGAACCTCGGCCTGGGCCGATGTGGCGCGGCGTATCGCGCACGAGATCAAAAACCCGCTGACGCCCATTCAACTCTCTGCCGAACGGTTGCGGCGCAAGTACAAAAAAGAAATCACAACCGACCCCGAGATCTTCGAGCAATGCACGCAAACGATTATCCGCCAGGTCGGCGACATTGGCCGGATGGTCGATGAATTCTCGTCCTTTGCCCGTATGCCCCAGCCTGTGATGAAGGACGAGGATATCTGCGAATACATCAAGCACGCCGTTTTCCTTCAGCGTGTCGCAAACCCTCAGATTACGTTTGCATTGCTCGCGCCCGAAGTGCCGGTGCCAGTTGAGTGCGACGGACGCCTGGTCAGTCAAGCGCTGACGAATGTGTTGAAGAACGCGGGCGAAGCGGTGCGGGCGCGGTTTTTGATCGAGGGCGAAGAGGATCAACTGGCGGATGGTGGACGCATTGAAATCCGCGTGGTTCAAAACGCAAATCGCGTCGCTGTCGATGTCATCGACAATGGCGTCGGCCTGCCAACCGAGGATCGCAACCGCTTGACCGAGCCGTACGTTACCAAGCGTGCGAAAGGTACGGGTCTGGGCCTGGCGATCGTCAAGAAAATCATGGAAGACCACAAGGGGACGCTCACGCTCGAAGACGCCCCAAAAACCGACGAAACAGGCGCGCTGCGTGAGAGCGGTGCGCTTGTCCGAATGACTTTCCCCCGCCTTTTAGGCGCAATGAAACTTGCAGGTGAATAGGAATGAGCAAACCAAGCAATTTGCAGACTCTAGATGTTCTCATTGTTGATGATGAAGCCGACATTCGGGAACTTGTGGCCGGAATTCTTTCGGATGAAGGCTATAATACGCGCACAGCTGGCGACAGTGACGGGGCCTTGCGCGAGATCCGGGCGCGAAGGCCTGCCCTTGTTATTCTCGATATCTGGCTGCAAGGCAGCAGGCTCGACGGTCTGCAGGTGCTGGACGAGATCAAGAAAGAGCATCCCGACTTGCCGGTGCTGGTCATCAGCGGCCACGGCAACATCGAGACCGCCGTCACCGCCATCAAGAAGGGCGCCTATGACTTTGTCGAAAAGCCTTTCAAAGCAGACCGCATGTTGCTGACGGTCGAACGCGCCCTGGAGGCGCAACGTCTTCGGCGGGAAAATGAATCCCTGAAGGAGCGTCTGTGGGACGACTTTGATCTGGTGGGTCAAAGTCACGCCATCAGTCAGTTGCGTCAGAATATCGAAAAGATTTCACCGACAAACAGCCGGGTTCTGATTATCGGTGCGCCGGGAACGGGTAAGGAAATTGTCGCGCGGCTGCTGCACGCCAAGTCGCGCCGCCAGCGGAATCCCTTCATCGCCATCAATTGTGCCAGCATTGCGCCCGAGCGTATGGAGATCGAGCTTTTCGGCGTTGAGGGTGCAACTGACGGCGGGCGCAAGGTGGGTTTGTTCGAGCAGGCGCATGGTGGCACGTTGTTCCTCGATGAGGCTCCCGACATGCCGCTTGAGACCCAAGGCAAGATCCTGCGGGTGCTGGTGGAGCAGAATTTCCAGCGCGTCGGCGGCAGTCAGAAAGTGCAGGTCGATGTGCGTGTCATCTCATCGTGCTCGGCCGACCCGCGCACCGAGATTCAGGATGGGCGGCTGCGCGAGGATCTGTATCACCGCCTCAATGTCGTTAGCATTCGCGTTCCGCCCCTGACGGAGCGGCGCGAGGATATCCCGCTTCTGGTCGAGCATTTCATGGGGCGCATTTCGCAATCGACCGGCCTTGGAATGCGCAAGATCGGCGATGACGCGATGGCATCGCTCCAAGCCCATAGCTGGCCCGGCAACGTCCGCCAGTTGCGAAATAATATCGAGCGATTGTTGATCCTGGCTGCGGACGCCCCTGAGGGCGTGATCAATGCCGATATGTTGCCGTCGGATGTGGGTAACTCAACGCCGGCCGTCAGCCAGGGCGCGGGCAGCGAGCGCATTATTGCTTTGCCGTTGCGCGATGCGCGCGAAATGTTCGAAAAGGAATATCTGTTGGCGCAGATCAACCGTTTCGGTGGCAATATCTCGCGCACCGCCGCCTTCATCGGCATGGAACGCTCGGCGCTTCACCGCAAATTGAAGTCACTGGGGATCAACACCGGTGGGCGTCCGGATGATGTGATGTAGGGTGGGGGGACTCTCCCATGTCGCGCATCGCATATGTAAACGGGCGCTATGTATCTCTGGCGCGCGCGGCCGTTCAGATTGAAGACCGCGGGTTTCAGTTCGCGGACGGCGTCTATGAAGTGTGCTGCGTTCGTGACGGGCACCTGATCGACGAAGCTCCCCACATGGCGCGTCTGGAGCGTTCGTTGGGGGAGCTCAAGATACGCGCGCCAATGAGCGGCACCTCCCTTACCCATGTCATGCGCGAAGTTGTGCGGCGCAACCGTGTGGCCAACGGCCTCGTCTACATCCAGGTTTCACGCGGCGTAGCACGGCGCGATCATGGTTTTCCTGCGGCATCAGTTGAACCAACTCTCGTGATTACGGCTCGCACGCTTGATCTGGCCAAGTATGACGAACTTGCCGGCAAAGGTGTTGGCGTCATTCTCGTTCCCGAAACGCGGTGGGCCCGGTGCGATATCAAGTCGACCGGACTGCTGGCCAACGTTCTGGCCAAGCAACATGCGCGTGACGCGGGCGCCTTTGAGGCCTGGTTCATCGACGGCGCGGGATACATCACCGAAGGCGCGTCGACCAATGCCTGGATTGTCGACAAGAATAATGTTTTGCGGACCCGCAGTCTCAGCAACGCCATCTTGCCTGGGGTCACACGGGGCGAGATCCTGTCGCTGTGCCGCCAGCATGCGGTGGTTTTTGATCACGCCCCATTTACGGCGGAGGACGCCCTTTCCGCCAAAGAGGCTTTCATCAGTTCGGCGACGATGGGGGTACTTGCGGTGACACAAATCGGCCATGCGAAAATCGGGGACGGGAAGCCGGGGCCTGTTGGCGCGAAACTGCGTGAAATCTATTGGGGCACGCGAATCACGTAATGGTTAACTGCGCAGGTGATTTGCGGCTTGCTCCGGGTCGAGAAGCCGGTCATGTTCCCGTTACACGGGTACTGGTGCGGCATGAGTCGCACGCGGGTGACGCGTGCACAGTAACAAAATGGGGTCAACCCATGAGCGATCGACAGCAAAATCTTCAGGACACGTTCCTCAATGCCTGCCGCAAGAACAAGGCGCCGCTGACCATCTTTCTGGTCAATGGTGTCAAGCTGCAGGGCATCATCACCTGGTTCGATAATTTTTGCGTGCTGCTGCGCCGTGATGGGCATTCGCAGCTTGTCTACAAGCATGCGATATCGACTGTTATGCCTTCGGTGCCTGTCCCCTTATTCGAGCAAGAGACGGATATTTCTGCCGCCGACGCGCATTGAGCGAGACAGCGTCGAAGGGCTGGAGCAGAGGCACCCGCCGCGCCATTGTCGTGCACCCGTATCTCAAATCGGACGAGCGTTACTCCACGCGCAGCGTCGAGGCGCGCCTGGAAGAGATCAAGGGCCTGGCCCTGGCGATCAATTTGGAAGTTCTGATCGCCATCGCGGCGCCGTTGAGCGACATCAAGCCCGCCACCCTCATCGGCAAGGGCAAAGTCGACGAGATCAAGGCGCTGTGCGAAGCCGAGATGCCCGAGCTCGTCATTTGCGATGGACAGCTTTCGCCCGTTCAGCAACGCAATCTGGAGCGCGCCTGGAATGCCAAGGTTGTTGACCGCACAGGACTAATCCTTGAAATTTTTGGCGAGCGCGCGCGAACCGCTGAAGGCCGCTTGCAGGTTGAGCTCGCGCACCTGACCTACCAGAAAAGCCGTCTGGTTCGTTCATGGACCCATTTGGAGCGCCAGCGCGGTGGCTTCGGCTTCCTTGGCGGACCCGGCGAAACCCAGATCGAAGCTGACCGGCGCGCGATCAGCGACCGTATCGCCAGGCTCAAACGCGAACTGGAGGACGTCAAGCGCACGCGGGCGCTCCACCGCGAGGCGCGCAGTCGCGTGCCGTACCCGATCGTGGCCCTGGTGGGCTATACCAACGCCGGCAAGTCGACGCTGTTCAACCGGCTGACGCGCGCGGACGTGCTGGTGAAGGACCAGCTGTTCGCCACGCTCGATCCGACGATGCGCGCCATAACACTGCCCTCGAAGCGCAAGATTATTCTGTCCGACACGGTGGGATTCATCTCCGACTTGCCGACGCAACTGGTGGCTGCTTTCCGCGCCACACTCGAGGAAGTGCTTGATGCCGATGTGCTGCTGCATGTGCGGGACATCAGCCATCCCGACAGCGGTGCGCAAAAGCTCGACGTCGGCAATGTGCTCAGCGAGCTTGGCGTTGCGCTTGAAGCGCAAGACGCCATGATCGAAGTGTGGAACAAGATCGACCGCATCGCAGCAGACGCGCGCCCGGCAGCCGGCAAGTCCCTCCGCGAACCCAAGAGTGCTCCGGTCTCGGCGCTGACCGGCGAGGGCATCGACAGACTGATGCAGATGATCGACGACGCTATGGCTGCCGGGACCATCGAAGCCGAGCTCAAGCTGGATGCGCATGCGGGTGCGGACCTGGCCTGGGCCTACGCCAATGGCGACGTCTTCAAACGCCGCGACGCGGAAGACGGCGGCGTGACGCTGCGCGTGGGTATCGCTTCGGCGGCGCTGCCAAAATTCGAGCGCCGGTTCGGTTCAAGGCTGGTGCGCAGTCTTTGAGGGGACGCGCGCACTTCACTCCTGCCGCTTGGCCTCGTCCCAAGCCGCTTCCATCTCTTGCAGCGACGCTTCACCCATCGCGCGCCCGCTCGCCAGGACGGTGTCTTCGATAAAGGCGAACCTGCGCACGAATTTTGCGTTGGTGCCGCGCAGCGCTTCTTCGGGATCCACGCCCAGGTGCCGCGCCAGATTTGCAACCACGAAAAGGATGTCGCCCAACTCGTCCGTCAACTTCTCGCGCGGCGCGCCTTGGGCGATGGCTTCGTTCAATTCGCCAACCTCTTCGGTGAGCTTATCGAAGATCGGCGCCGCCTCTTTCCAGTCGAAGCCGGCACTCGCGGCGCGTTTCTGAATCTTTAACGCGCGGGTGAGGGCGGGCAGGGGCAGGGGCACATCGTCCATCACGCGCCCGCCCTTTAAAGCGCGTTCGCGGTGCTTGTGTTCGTCCCAGGCCAGCGTCTGCCCTTCAGCGGTTTTCACCTCGGCATCGCCAAACACATGCGGGTGGCGGCGGATCATTTTCTCGCAAATTGCAGACACAACGTCTTCAAAAGAAAAGGCCTTTTCTTCGTAAGCCATCTGCGCATGAAACACGACCTGGAACAGCAGGTCGCCGAGCTCGTCCTTCAGCTGCCCCTTGTCGCGCCGTTGAACGGCATCGGCCACCTCATAGGCTTCCTCGATTGTGTATGGCGCGATGGTCTCAAACGTCTGCTGCAGATCCCAAGGGCATCCCGTTTTGGCGTCGCGCAGCCGTGCCATGATGGCAAGCAGCGTCTCAATGCGGCGAGGATCGTCGTTGCTCATGCGCAAATCTCTTAACGGGAATGGCGTGCGTGAGGGTCTAGCGGAGGCAGGGAAGTGGGAACAGGATAACCCGAAAGCGTGCCAGAATACCCGCAGAAATCCTCAAAAGAGCCTATCCGATTATCGCATAATATGTATTATGGGAAATAACAAAGCGGCGATGGAGCAATTGATCTATACCCTGAATCCGCGGTAATCCGAAAAACTTGTTGCGGCCCGCCGATTTTTGGATTCGTCTGGGGGCATGATTCGTCCCGGCTTTCTTTCCCCT
>JAWXBO010000141.1:0-8603 GCA_034440175.1 Alphaproteobacteria bacterium | reverse complement strand
GCAAAGCGTAACGCCGCATCTGTCAGCTCCGAATCAGCTGACTGCCTATGAATCACTCGACACAACGTTTGGGAATCCTCTAATTGAGGACAGGCCCTAGTTCTTTTGAAGACCGAGCCGCTGACCGATGTCGTGGTGGGAAAACGGCGGACCTTCTTAGCTGGAGGCTTCAACCGGCAGATTCAGACGGCGGGTGGGCTTGGAGGTACGATTGCAGGATTGGTGCTGCAAGGCATGTCGGCGCAAGAGGCCGCCGAATACACCAGTAAGTTGGGCCGGGTTGACGCCAGTTCAGCCAGCGCGGAGGCACGGAAGTATATCGGCGCAGAGCACGCGACCCTTGTAATCGTCGGGAACGCATCGAAATTCTTGGCGGCGCTTAAGGCGGTGCGAGGCGGCATTGAGGTAATTCCGATCGACGCGCTCGATCTGGATCGCCCGGCGCTGAAACGGAAGTAAGCCATCTGCCTGTGACATTCGCCCTTCCTTGTTGTGGGGCGTTGTGTGCGATGGTGTGACATCGTTCACGGATTCGGATTGTCGATGTATCGCTCTTTGCTTTCGGTCGGCGGATTCACGCTTTTAAGCCGCGTGACCGGCTTGTTACGCGAGGTCATTATGGCCTCGGTGCTGGGCCGGGGGATGTTGTCGGACGCCTTTTTGGTTGCGTTCCGGTTGCCCAATCATTTCCGGACTATTTTTGCCGAAGGCGCGTATAGCGCGGCGCTCATTCCACTTTATTCGTCGCTGAAACATGACAGCGAGGCATCGTCGCGCACCTTTGTCCGCACGATGCTGGGATGGCAGATTGTGGTTCAGCTTGTTCTGCTCATGGTGGCGTTTTTTGCGATGCCAGTCATCGTTGCTGTGCTGGCACCGGGATTTGTGGCGCGGCCGGAACAAATGGCGCTTGCCGTTGAACTGACGCGTATCACGTTTGCCTATTTGCTGTGCGTTTCGATCGTTACGCATCTTGGCGACGTTCTTAATGCCGAGAAGAATTTTTGGCCGGCTGCCGCCGCACCTATTCTCTTGAATCTGGCGATGGCTGGAATGCTCAGTCTGGCGTTCTTCTTTCCGAGCGCGGCGCATGCGGCGGCATGGGGCGTATTTGCCGGTGGGTTTTTGGAGGTCTTGTTGCTGATCGGGGCCACCATGCTACGCAAGCTGCCCTTGCTACCGTCGTGGCCAAAGCTGACGGGCGATGTGCGTCAGTTCGCGTGGCGGTTTGGACCGGCTGCGTTGGGTGCGGCCGGGGTGCAGATCGCACTCTTCGCAGACACGATCCTTGCAAGTTTTTTGGCCGAAGGAGAGTTGACGTCGCTGTACTACGCCGATCGCATCAATCAACTGCCGATGGGCATCGTCGGTGTCGCTTTGGGGACTGTGCTGTTGCCGGAGCTTTCGCGCGCTGTGGCCCAAGGTAATGACATCCAAGCCCGGCGTTCGTTCAACAGAGCGACTGAAATTGGGCTTTTGCTGGCGTTGCCGTGTCTGGCGGCCTTTGTGGTGTTTCCGGATGCCATCATGCAGGGGTTGTTCGCGCGTGGTGCTTTTAGTGTTGCGGACGCGAATGCTGCCAGTGCTGTGCTGAGTGCTTATGCGGCTGGACTTCCGGCATTTATTCTACTGAGGACAGTGACGCCTATTTTTCATGCGCGCGGCGACACGCGTACGCCTGTCTATGCAACGGCCGTTTCGATTGGGGTCAACATCGCGGTGAAGCTGGTGCTTATCCTGGGGCTATCTTGGGGCTCGACAGGACTTGCATTGGGCACCGTCGTGGGAAGTTGGGTGAACCTGGGCGTTCTTGCCGTGATTGCGTCGTCACGAGGTTTGCTCAAGTTCGATGAACGCATGGTGAGTGGATTTCCGCGTATCGTTGGTGCTGCAGTTTATTGTGCGCTCATTGCATGGCTGATTGCCGGACCGATGAACATTGAGATGTCAGAGGTTTCGTACTTGCGCGCCGAAATGTATTTGGCGGCGCTCGGGTTGATAACACTCGTCAGTTATGGCGTGGCCTTGTTGGCGCTGGGTTGGAAGCGGGCGCGTCAATGAGAGCGGTGACGAATTTGTCCGGCGCAGTTGGAGAATCGCAATGGTCAAAACCTATCAAAGCGACGTTGCGATCGTCGGCGGCGGCATAGCCGGCGTCGTTTGCGCGTTGCAGCTTCTCGATATGGGCAAGTCTGTGGCGATCTATGAACGCGAAAGTGTGGAACGGCTGGGCGGGTCGGCCCTGGAAGCCTTTGGAGGCATGTTTTTTGTCGATAGTCCTGAGCAGCGGCGGATGCGGATCGCCGATTCACCAGAGCGTGCGTTCAACGACTGGAAAGCATTTGCGGAGTTCGACAAGGGCGCGCTTTGGCCGCAAATGTGGGCCAAGCACCTTGTCGAGCGCTCAACCCCTGACGGACACGATTGGCTGAAGCAGTTTGGCATTCGCTGGTTGCCGGTTGTGATGTGGGTTGAGCGAGGGCAGCGCATTCAAGGAAACACGGTGCCGCGCTTTCATCTCACCTGGGGCACTGGCCAATTTCTCATCGCGCAGTTGATCAAATCGATGCGGTCGCATGCGAGTGCGGGCCGGTTGAGTTTGCGTTGCGGTCATCGTGTCGATCGATTTGACATGCATGCCGGCAAGATCGTCAGTTGCAGCGGGGTGATTGAGGGTGTTGAGGATTTTCGCGGCTCAGCGGAGGCGGTTGTGGTTGCGGCGGGCGGCATCGGTGGAAATCTGGAACAGGTCCGTGAACACTGGTCTCCGGTAGAAGGGATTGAGCTGCCGGAGACGCTCTTGTTGGGAACCCACCCCGGCGCAGACGGCAGGGCGGTGCGGGCGAGTGAGGCGGTTGGTGCGCAGGTCTCTCACGTCGGCCGGATGTGGAACTATGCAGCGGGCATCCGGCATCCGCGGCCAAGTTGGCCCGGGCATGGCGTGAGTTTGATCCCTCCGAAATCGGCTTTGTGGATCGATGCGCATGGCAAGCGCATGATGCCGCCGATGGTTTCGGGGTTCGATACGTTTGATTTGGTGCAGCGTGTGTGCACATCGCCCTTGGGATTTACCTGGCAGATCTTGAACCGGCGAATCGCGCTCACAGAATTGGCGGCGTCCGGTGCCGATTGGAATCCGGCGTTGCGTGAGCGGCGGATTGTGCGATTTTTGTTGGACATGCTGGTTGGCAATCGATGGCTGGTCGATGATTTGACCAGCAACTGCCCCGATATGGTGATTGCCGGAACCGTTGAAGAGTTGGCCGCCAAGATGAGGGCGCTCACGCCAGATGCAAGAATTGAGAGCGAGGCGCTTGCCCACGAGCTTGAACGATTTGATGCGACTGCTGGGTCGCCGGAGAGTGACGAGCAACGCCAACTGATTGAGCGGCTGCGTCGTTACCGGGCGGACAAAATAAGGTTGGCGAAACCGCAGCGCATTCTTGACCCCAAGGGTGGTCCGCTTATTGCCATTTGTGAGCATATCGTCACGCGAAAGTCGCTGGGCGGGATCGTGACCGACCTTCGCAGCAGGGCTTTGAATAGTGCGGACCAGCCGGTGCCGGGATTGTATGCGATCGGTGAGTCAGCCGGATTTGGCGGTGGCGGCAGTCACGGTCAACGGGCGCTTGAAGGCACTTTCCTTTTGGCAAGCGTGATTACGGCGCGACGGGCCGCAGAAGCGATTGCCAAAGGTTAGGCGATTGGCGCAGACGCCAGACTTGGGTATCGTGGCGCGCGAACATTCAATTCAAAGGATTATTGCAATGAACGTCAGCGAAGCCATTTTACACGAACTTGTCGAGCTGGGCGTCGAAGCCTGTTTCGGAAACCCCGGTACATCCGAAATGCACCTGGTTTCCAGTTTTGATCGAGTGGGAGGATTGCGGCCCATTCTGGGATTGTTTGAGGGGGTTTGTACGGGAGCGGCAGATGGTTATGCGCGGATGGCCGGAAAGCCAGCAGCGACACTGTTACACTTGGGGCCAGGCCTGGGAAATGGATTTGCGAATTTGCACAATGCCAGGCGTGCCCAGTCGCGGATGATTTCTCTCGTGGGCGATCATGCTACGTATCATCGAAAATTTGACGCGCCGTTGCAGAGCGACATTCACTCGATCGCCAAGCCGGTGTCGGACTGGATTGGAGACCCCGCGTCGGGTGAGGACGCAGTTGCCAAGACGCGCCAAGCCTTTGAGGTCGCGATGCGGCCGAATGGCGGACTGTCGACGTTGATCGTGCCTGCCGACATCGCTTGGTCGGAGATGACGGGTGCTGCGAAAGTTGCGCGCAAGCGCAGTGCCAAAAAATCTGTCGATATGGCTCAGGTGCGCGTGGCGGCGGCCGCGTTAAAATCCGGGGAGCCGGCGGTTTTTTTGATCGGTGGACACGCGGGGTTGGAAAAACCCTTAAGGCTTGCTGGTGCGATTGCGGCGAAGACTGGTGCGCGGTTGTTTTCAGATACTTTCGTGCCGCGACTTGCGCGTGGGGACGGTATGCCGCGCCCGGAGCGCGTGCCCTATCTTTCGGAAATGGCGACCATGATGATGAGCGGCTTTCGCCATGCCGTCATCGTGGGAACGAAGGCGCCGGTTGCCTTTTTTGCTTACCCCAACAAGCCTTCAACGTTTCTCTCGCCCGAATGCAAAGTGCACGATGTTTGGGACAGTGAGATGGATGTTGTGGATGCGCTGATGGCGCTGGCGGAGGAATTGGGTGTAAAGCCCTCCGATTTTGCGCCGCCCCCCAAGAGTGCGCTTGAAATTCCGGTTGCCGGTAAATTGACGATTGAGAGCTTTGGCAGTGCGGTTGCGGCGTTGATGCCTGCAGGATCGATTATTTCGGATGAGGCGATAACCGGCGGGTTGTGGGCCTATATGGCGGCGCAAAATTCTGCGCCTCACGATTGGTTATCGTTGACCGGTGGTGCAATTGGCGACGGCATTCCAATGGCTGTGGGAGCGGCGGTTGCTTGCCCCGGGCGCCCGGTGATCAACCTTCAGGCCGACGGTAGCGCGATGTACACGGTGCAAGGTCTCTGGACGGCGGCTCGCGAGAATCTGCACGTGATTACGATATTGCTGAACAACAAGTCCTATGCAGTGTTGAACATGGAGCTTGACCGTGTGGGGGCGACAGCGCAAAGCGAACGCTCGCGCTCTTTGTTGTCGCTCGACAAACCCGCGATCGATTTTACAGCGATGGGGCGTGCCCTTGGTGTGAGCGCGGTTCGCGCTGAAGACAACGAGTCATTTGTCAACGCATTCAAACGCGCACTTGAAGCGCCCGGACCGCACTTGATTGAAGCGATGATGGTTTGACGTGCCGCTCAAGAAAAGAGCGGCAGGTGCCGTTGGGGGCGAACACCTGCCGCATTCGGCGCCTAGGCGATGGGTTTGACGGGAACGCTTGGGTAGGGGGGCATCCCGCCATCTAGGCGCGAAACAGAATCACTGCATGTGTCTAACTGTAACAGCCGAACCGGATTGGAATAGTCCCGGCGCGAAAATTTTGTACGTCTTGTTGCGTGCAGGTAGTTTTGTACACAGAAGAGTCACACTGCGTTGGCTGGCCACTGCTTCGGTCATGGCGTCCCCGTGAAGGCTTTTATCTTTGTTTTTCATTTTGAATCAGTGTCATACCCATTGTTGTTTCTGTAAAACGTTAGCGATGGTGACAAAGATTGCGGTCCAGCCGCCTCCCGCATCCTATTTCAACTCTCTCGTGTATCGTTGCGGTGCCGCACGTTTAAATACGCGTTTCGCGTTGACGGGATGGCAAAAGGTGGCCAAAACTTCTCGCCATGAACATAGCGGGGATCAACACTGACCGGGACGGCGCTGCGCTTGCGTTCATCTGGATTGCAGTGGCGATCATTTCGGTGGTTGGGGTTGCCATAGCGCCGATTGCGTTCTTTGTTTTGATGATCAGCGCCTTTGGCCTGCCGCATGTGCTCTACGAACTGCGCTATTGCGATGAACGATTTAGCGAGCGGGCGCCGCCGGTGTTGCTTGGCGTCCTGGGCGCATTGGTTGGGACGATTGCACTGGGCCGGATCGCGAATGGCACGCATTGGCTTTCGTCCGATATTCTTGTGCCGATAGAGCTTGGACTGGGTGCCACCCTTGCATCGGTGGCGGCCTATTGGATGCGCGAGCGACGCTGGCTAGGGGCGCTTATTGGAATTGCGTTTGCGCTGGGTGCCAGTTTCAAGCCGATTGAAACTTTTGTTGTGTGGGCATGGTTACATAATTTGACGCCGCTTGGATTTGTTGCGGAGGTGACCCAAGGCCCGGAGCGCCGACGCTGGCTGATGATGCTGTCTGTGCCGTTTTTTGTACTGCCGGCTTTGGTCGCGACTGGAATTTTTCACGACATCGCCGCCGTCGTACTCGCGATGCCGGAGTTGCAGAACCTGTCCATGTTTGGCGCCGGTGACCGGCCGTTGCTGTCGTTCTTGCCGCCGGGGTCTTATGATCTCAATCTCTTCTCGGCGGCAGTTGTTGCGCAGTCGATGCACTATGTGGCCGTGATTGTTCTGCTTCCCCGATTGCTCAAAGACAAGACGTCGCGGACTCTGGTGGCGTGGCCGGGTTGGGGGATGTTCGCTGCGGGTGTGTCGGCAGTGGCGTTGGTTGCCTTTGGAATTTATGCAGTGAGTTATAGCGATGCGCGTGCGGCGTATGCGGTGGCTGCGGCCATTCACGCCTGGATTGAGCTTCCGGTGCTGTTGTTGGCACTTGGCCAGGGGTTCAGGTCAGCGCGTAGATGAGTTCACCCGCGCCCCATGACGCGGCATTGACGAGCAGCGACAACAGCAGGGCGTCGTCCCAGCGCGGGGTTGCGATCAGGCGATAGGCCGGCGCTTCGGCGAGGATAACGACAGCCTCGAGAATGGGTGTGGTGAGGGCGCCGGTCACATTTTGCGCCGAGGCGAACACGGCCCACAAAACCGGGTGGGTCAAGGTTGTGCCGGCAATGGCTGCTCCCGCGCAGTTTAGGGGTGACAGTTGCAGTGTGCGGGCCAACGCGGCAGCGACGGCCGCTTCGATCACGTAGGTCAGCGCCATTGCTTCGAGTTGTGTCAAATTCACGGAACTCCGCAGCGGCAAAAGTCTTGGCCTTTGGACCTCAACGGGAACTTTCGGTAGTCTAGGAATTCTTGTTTACCATGCGAACGGCTTGAAAGCATCCAGCCGCAGGCTGATGGTCTGTGTATATACCAACGCATGCATACGTGCATATAAGCTCTTTTTAACCTCGTTTCGTGGCGGAAATGCTGGGCATTTGGCGACAAGCTATTTTCCGGTTTATCAACATGTATGCATGCAGTGTCATGAAACGGCTTCTGCTGATGTGACCGAACCGGTGGCGCAAGCGCTTGCGCCCGTGTTCCAGCGCCACCGCCAGAACAATTTCCAACTTCATATTCAAATCTCAAGTCGCAGCGGACAGACACGCAACGGGCGCGCCTGATCGAATGGAACGAATATAGAACTAATATTTCCGATTGCAAGCACGAATTCGGCAAAGTTCGACGCAACTCCTGCTTTTTCCCGGGAGCGCCGGCATCCTGCCGGCCCTGTTGTCTTCACTTGCGTCAAGTGCCGGCAGGATGCCGGCGCTCCCAGGGAAGTCACTCCCAGCGAGCTTCGCTAGAAAATGGAGTCAGCACCAAAAACCCCAAGGCTGCTGACTTGGGTTTCTGACAGCGTTTTGCGCGCTGGAGCCGTGTCTTCCGTGCGCGCCGGTGGCAGAGTTCCGGGGATGGTGGCTCGAGGGGAGATGGCATGGTTGCTCAAGTGGTCCCCGTTATTTGGTGTCTTACCCCATTTCTTCAAAACAGACCATTGTTCCTGAAGTAAAAGCTCCGATTACAAATGATTCAATGGGAGGTCACGTTGGAAATGCTGTCGGGTTTCTTATAAATGGAAAGTTCCACTCGGCGAAAAAAGCAAAGGAGATTTTGATTGAGGTCTTCGAGGCATTGACTCTGCTCTATCGCACATTTCCTGAGCGGTTCGCATCTGTCCCGTAGGGACGAACTCGGCGTTACCTCGCGAAAGAACGCGACCTACTTTACCCAGGGCGCCCCGATTTATGCAACGAGTACTCTATCCGACTGAAGTCAGGTTGGTGGTTGGGAACAAACCACAGCAGACGAACCATTTACGTCATATTGGGAATGGCGTGCAATGTTACGGGGTTGCGGATGGGCACAGATTTGAAGGTTCCACTTGGATGATGGTTTGATAGCTTTCACATCGTTTTGTCCCAGTTGCCAAATGGACTTCACCAATCAGAGCAAGGGTAGTCGAGACCCCGGCGAGTGGCTTCCGGCGAAAAAGGCCCGCGCGTGTTGGTATGTGAGGCAGTGGGCTAACGTGAAGCGGTGGTGGGGCTTGTCCATGGACAAATCTGAAGCCGACGCGGCCCGACTACTACATTCATCATGCCTATGAACGAGTAGCTTACCAAACGCGCATTGCTCGCCTTGAGGACAGCTAGTGGATCGAATCTAACACTTGGTGCCCGCGTCTGACAGCGACAATGATTCGGTCGGGGTCGGCGGTCCACACGAAGGGTTTGGGATTGTTGTTGGT
>JAWXBO010000140.1:0-3248 GCA_034440175.1 Alphaproteobacteria bacterium | reverse complement strand
GATGGCGACCCACGTCACACCAAATTCCGAGAGGAACTTCTCGATCACCGATGCGGTGGCACCATAGAGCGGCTTCGTGAATGCCACGCAATCACCGGGGCGAAGGTAGCCCATCAGCACGGTCGAGATCGCGGCCATGCCCGACGAGAACACCAGAGCATCGTCGGCATCGTCGATCAGCGCCAGCCGGTCTTCCAGCATTTCCAGATTCGGGTTGTTGTAGCGCGAATAGACGAGGCCACCCGACTGGCCTTCGGGCGCCTTGCGCCGGTTGCCGATCACATCGAATAGAAGCTTGCCTTCCTCGGCACTGCGAAAAACAAATGTCGAGGTCAGGAAAATCGGCGGCTTGATCGCACCTTCTGACAACATGGGATCGTAGCCGTAGGACAGCATCTGCGTTTCGGTGTGCAGCGGGCGGCCGGCGATGGTGCGTTTGTGATAGCGGGTGGTTTTCATGGGCGTACGACTTCCTTGGGGCTGATGGCGCAGGGACGGCGCGCCTGACTCTGGTGCCAATCTACTCCGGTCATGGCAAAAAGAGGTTTCAATTTCCCACCGTTTTGAGCAATCTTTGTGCTGCATCTGAAGCAATTCCGTTCTCAGGCGCAGAGTCCAACCGTAACATTGGGAAACATCATGGTCCCACACCCTCGCCGCTATGGATTTGAGTTCGCTGGTCCGCGCGACCTACCGGAAACGCAAACGGACTACGCGACGCTGATGCGGGACGGCTTTGTGGTCGTCGAGCGTTTGCTCGACGTGCCCACCTGCCGAGACCTTCGCGCTGAAGGCGAGCGCATGCTCAGCGGCACTGGCCGCAACAGTTTCGAGGGCTTCAAGACCCAACGCGTCTATAACATCTTGGCCAAGACACGGGCGTTCGATCAGCTCATCGATCATCCGCGGCTGTTGGCTCTCATCGATCATGTGTTTGAGCCGAACTACCTTTTGAGCCAGGCCCAGATCATCAACATTCTGCCCGGCGAAGATGCGCAAGCGCTGCATTTTGATGACGGCTTTTACAAAGTCCCGCGTCCGCGCCCCGCTCTTGGGTTCGCAGCGATCTGGGCGTTGGACGACTTCACCAAGGAAAACGGCGCAACCGAGATCGTTCCCAAAAGTCATGAATGGGGTTCCAACATCACTCCGTCACGCGAACAAACGATACCGTGCCTCATGCCCGCAGGTTCGGCCGTGTTCTTCCTGGGCACATTTGTGCATGGCGGCGGCGCCAATCGAACCGCGAGCAGCCGGATGGCGTTCACCAACCAATACTGTGCGCCTTGGTTACGCACTCAGGAGAACTTCTTCCTGGAGGTGCCGCGCGAGACTGTGCGCGGGCTTCGTCCTACGATCCAAAGCCTGTTGGGGTACTCAATCTATCCACCCTTCATGGGTATGGTGGATTCGATGCATCCCAAACGGGTGTTAAGCGACGAAGGCTAAGTCTTCTCCCAAATCGACTCGAAGCCATCCGCGGCACCTAATACCTGCGCGGGGCTTTTCTTGTCGATGTGGCCGATGAGGCCGCGATAGACGCCGTAGCCTACCAGTTCCTGCAAGCGCGGTGAGAACGACTTCACTATGTCGGGTCTTAATCCCAATTGTTGATTTTCCTGCTGGCGGATGAACCCGGCGCAATAGTTCATCGCAATGCCGGTGCGCCGTTCGCCCGTCTTGTTCGCGCCGCCGCCGTGCCAGAGCGAACCGTCCCAGATCAAGACGCTACCTTTTTTCATTTCTGCGGGGATGCTTTCATAGGCGCCGCCATAAACCGGATTGTCCTTGAGGTGGCTGCCGGGCACCAACCGCGTCGCGCCGTTGGCCTCGGTGAAGTCGGTCAAGGCCCACATCGAATTGCACACGATGGGAATATGCGGTTTGGCGAGCGGGATCACCATATCGTCGGCGTGGATGGGTTGCGCAATCTCGCCCGGGTCAATGGCAATCGACGACAGCGACGAGATCAAACAACCGGAGTCGAGAATCTCCTCCACCACCGGCAAGACGTTTTCATGCACCGGCACCGTGTCGAATGGCGCGCCATAAGCAAGCAGATTGTAGATGCGCACTGTGTTGTGCCCCTCGAACCCGTTCATGGCGGGCCTGGCGTCAAGTTCGCGTTCCAGGCGAGTGAGTGCGGCGGCGAGTGCATCTACGAGTTGAGGCGCGAGCGCGTTCTCGACTACACTAAAACCGTTCCGGCGGATGCGCTCTACGTGGGCTTTGCGGCCGGTGTCGTTCATTGTCGAATTCCTATGGTCAATGCTGAGGCGTTCAGTTTAGCCTAGTCGCACGCCAAATGGGGAGTGGAGAAGCATGAGTATTTTGCGTTGGCTTGGTTATACGATTTTGGCACTTCTGGTGATCGCTGTAGGAGCGTACTATTGGCTCTTCGTCGATAGCCGCGTTCCATCGGGCTCTTACCCTATCGACATGGCCGAGGTCCGCAACCTTGCCGATACGATTGCCGGCGACAAACCCTCGGAAATCCGCATGGAGCGAATCTCCTCGTTCAGCTTCCCCTTTACAGCCGCCGTCTCCGGTGCCGGCTGGGGCGAGGTTGAGGTCCCAGTCTACACCTATCAGATTGCTTACACAGACCGCGCCCTCATGATCGACACCGCCATCGATGGCAGCGCATCAAAGAACGATCCGACGTTTGACCCCGCAGCCTACGCCCGCATGCAAACGGCGATGCTCACCGCCACCAACATCGTCATCACGCACGAGCACCCCGATCACATCGGCGGCCTCGTCGCTCACCCCAACCAGGGCGCAGTGCTCGGTCACACGCAATTGACCCAGGAACAGGTTGACCACCCGGAAAAGATGTTCGGCTTGAAATTCAAGGAAGGCGCCCTCGCGAACTATCGCCCTCTCAACTACGACCGCTACCACGCCCTTGCTCCGGGAGTCGTGCTCATCAAGGCGCCCGGACACACGCCCGGCAGCCAAATTGTCTATGTCAAACTGGCTGGCGGTCAGGAAGTGTTTTTCCTGGGCGACGTTGCGTGGCGTTTCGAAAGCGTCGAGCGGCTCGCCGCCCGCGCCCGCTTCGTCTCGGATTATTACTTGGCCGAAGACCGTGACGCCGTGCTGCTCCAGTTGGCCGAACTCAAGCGCCTGCACGACGCCGAACCGAACCTGGTGATGATCGCAGGCCACGACGTTAAGCAGATGGACGATTTGCTGAAATCGGGCGTGGTGGTGAAGGGGTTCAAATGAGAAAAATTTGTTCATTG
>JAWXBO010000139.1:0-10516 GCA_034440175.1 Alphaproteobacteria bacterium | reverse complement strand
TGGGCATACAGGATGGACCGACCTGGCAGCTGTTCCGCTTTCTGCTTGGCGTCGTTTGTCCCCTCGCAATATTTATTCTTTTTGTCGTAAACCTTGGCTTCGTGAAATTGGCAATCGGAGACTAGCAACGCAATGACGGCAATCATCGACATCCGCGGACGCGAAATACTCGACAGCCGTGGCAATCCCACAGTCGAAGTTGAAATCGAACTCGACGACGGCAGCGTCGGTCGCGCCGCCGTGCCCTCGGGTGCCTCAACCGGCGCCCACGAAGCCGTCGAACGCCGCGATGGCGGCAAGAGGTACGGCGGCAAGGGCGTGGAAAATGCCGTCGCTTCGGTCAACGGCGAAATCTTTGATGCCATCTCCGGCATGGAGGCCGAAGAACAGCTCCACATCGACCGCACACTGATCAATCTCGACGGTACGCCCAACAAAGGCCGCCTTGGTGCCAACGCCATTCTGGGTGTCTCGCTGGCGACGGCGCATGCTGCAGCATTCGCACGCGGCCAAAAGCTCTTTCGCTATGTCGGCGGCGCGCACGCTCACATTCTTCCCGTGCCGTTCATGAACATCATCAACGGCGGTGCGCACGCCGACAATCCCATCGACTTTCAGGAGTTTATGATCCTGCCAATCGGCGCGCCGACCTTCCGTGAGGCGTTGCGCATGGGCACCGAAGTTTTTCACACCCTGCGCAAGGCACTAAAAGACGCCGGCCACAACACCAATGTCGGCGACGAAGGCGGCTTCGCGCCCAACCTCAAGTCCACCGATGAAGCGTTGAGTTTCGTCATGCGCGCCATTGAAGCCGCAGGCTATCGCCCGGGCGAACACGTGAAGCTGGCACTTGATCCAGCCTCCACCGAGTTTTTCAAGAACGGTGTTTATGATCTGGAAGGCGAAGGCAAGAAACTGGATACTGCCGGCATGGTTCGCTTCTACGAAGATCTGTGCAAGCGCTATCCGATTATCTCTATCGAAGATGGCATGGCCGAAGACGATTGGGATGGCTGGAAGGGTTTGACCAACGCCATCGGTGCCAAGGTCCAACTCGTCGGTGATGATCTGTTTGTCACGAATACAAAACGTCTCGCCGAAGGAATCTCAAAGCGCGTCGCCAATGCGATCCTGATCAAGGTCAACCAGATCGGCACCCTGTCCGAAACGCTGGAAGCCGTCGAAATGGCGCACAAAGCAGGCTACAAGGCGGTGATGTCTCACCGCTCGGGCGAGACCGAAGACACCACAATCGCCGACCTCGCCGTGGCCACAAACTGCGGCCGCATCAAAACCGGATCAGCATCGCGCTCGGACAGACTGGCAAAGTACAATCAGCTTTTGCGGATCGAGGAGCATCTGGGTCCCAGCGCGGTGTATGCGGGTGCGGAATTCCGCTAACCGATGGCCGCACCGCCAAAAGCTTTGACCGACCTTGAACGCGACGCCAACGCTGGCGATGCACGCGCGCAATACATTTTGTCCGCAATGCTGAGCCGCTTGGGCCGCAAGGATGAGGGCCGCGCCTGGCTTGCGCGCTCGGCCAGTGCCGGTGATGTCGAGGCGCTCTACACCTCCGCATGCATTCATCTTGATGGCGTTGATGGTCCGCGCGACATCCCGCGCGCGCTTGAAATCCTGCACCAGGCGGCACAGAAAAACGGTGCCGCCGCGATGCGTACACTGGCAGTTCTCTCAGCCATTGGTGCCGTGTCGCCGTCAAACTGGGACGAAGCCATTGGGCATTTGCGTTCCGCCGCAAAAACAAACGACGCCATCGCACTCAAACAATTGTCGCTCATCGACCACGATGCGATGCAACGCCCGTTACCTCCGCGCCTTGAGCTGTCACGCTCACCGGATGTCTGGCGCCTTGATGGCTTGTTGACGCGCGATGAATGCGGCTACCTGATTGAAGCCGTCAAGCCGTTGCTCCACCCGTCTTTTGTCGTCGATCCTGTGAGCGGCCGCCCGATGCGCAGCACGGAACGAACATCCAGCACCGCCTCGATCCACCCTTTTCAGCAAGACATGGTGATGGCTGGCCTCAATCAGCGCCTGGCGGAGGCAGCACAATTGCCGCTGGCAAACGGCGAGATGTTGAGTGTGCTCATGTACCAGCCCGGAGAACAGTACCGGCCCCATTTTGACTTTCTCGACGCCACTGCGGGTCCCGAGTCACAGTGGGGGGCGGCCGGACAGCGCGTGGCGACAGTGCTTGTGAGCCTAAGCGATGACTTCGACGGCGGCGAAACCCATTTCCTGTCAAATGGTCTGGAGTTCAAAGGCAAGCCCGGGGATGCGATTTTGTTTTCCAATGTTGACGCGGCCGGAAATCCGGATATCTCAACCCGCCATGCCGGACGTCCCATAACGCGTGGTAACAAATGGCTGCTGTCGAAATGGTACCGCGCCAACGCCTATGCGAACTGAAATGCGTTAATATCGCTTAACCCAATAAGCCTTGACCTCTCATGCTGCGATATGATTCGATTCCACCCATGAACGAACCAACAGCATTTGGGCGCGCAGCACGGGGCTGGGGTTTTCCCCTGGTCATGATGTCTCTCGTCCTTTATTTCGGCTATTTCGTAGTCTACGGAAATCATGGCCTGATCAATTGGCTGAAGTTGCAAACCGCCATCGAAGCCAAGCATGCGGAACTTGATCGCGTACGCGGCGAGCGAACAGCGCTAGAGCGCCGGGTTAGACTTTTGCGTCCCGAAAGCGTCGATCCCGATCTGCTCGAAGAGCAGGCGCGTTCGCGCCTTGGCCTAAGCCAGCCCGACGAGGTCGTGATTCTCAAAGACAAGCGCTGATCTGCTGCAGTGCAGCACAAACGCCAAGCTTCCTCACTTGCGCACATTTGCCCCGGACGCTACAGGAACGCACAGGATTCAACATTTCGCACAATTGGAAAACAGAATGGCAAAGGCCGACGTCACAAGCCGCGCCGCTCCGCCTGCGAAACCGAAACCAAGCAAGGACGAACTCGCTCATTTTTACCGTGAGATGCTGCTGATCCGGCGCTTTGAGGAAAAAGCCGGACAGCTCTATGGCATGGGCCTCATCGGCGGCTTTTGTCACCTCTATATCGGCCAGGAAGCCGTCGTGGTTGGTATGCAAGCAGCCATAGGCGAAGGCGATCAAGTTATCACCGCCTATCGCGATCACGGGCATATGCTGGCCTGCGGCATGGACCCAGCCGGCGTCATGGCCGAGCTTACGGGGCGCAGTGGTGGCTATTCCCGTGGCAAGGGCGGCTCGATGCACATGTTCAGCCGCGAGAAAAACTTCTTCGGCGGCCACGGGATAGTCGGCGCCCAAGTACCGCTGGGCACAGGTCTGGCTTTCGCCAACCAGTACAAAGGCAATGACCGCGTCTGCCTCACATATTTCGGTGACGGTGCCGCCAATCAGGGCCAGGTCTACGAGAGCTTCAACATGGCGGAACTCTGGAAGCTGCCCGTCGTCTACGTCATCGAAAACAATCAGTACGCGATGGGAACGTCCGTGCAGCGCGCAAGCGCCGAAACCAAACTTCACAAACGCGGCAGCTCGTTCAATATTCCCGGCCAGGAAGTCGATGGTATGGACGTGCTGGCCGTAAAGGCCGCGGGTGATTTCGCCGTCAAATGGTGCCGGGAAGGCAAGGGGCCAATCATCCTTGAAATGAAAACCTACCGCTATCGCGGCCATTCGATGTCCGACCCCGCAAAATACCGCACGCGGGAAGAAGTCGACCAGGTGCGCGAAAAGCACGACCCCATTGATCACGCGCGCCAGCTCTTGCTCGACAACAAGTTCGCAACCGAAGAGTCCCTCAAAGATCTCGACAAGGAAATTCGCGCCATCGTCAATCACGCCGCCGAATTCGCACAGACTTCACCCGAGCCCAATCCATCGGAACTCTGGACCGACATCGTACACTAAAGGGAATACACTATGTCACTTGAACTAACTATGCTGGCCCTGAGTGTCGGGCTGTTATTCGTTCTCATCCTCATTCAATCAGCGGCCGGTGCGCAGGCGCAAGGTCTGTGGACCATGGCTGGATCGCGCGACAAACTGAGTGAACCCTCAGTCTGGCAAGCCCGCACAAAGCGCTGCGTCGACAATCATCGTGAAGGGCTCATCCTCTTCGCGCCACTGGTGCTGATCGCCGCCCAAATGGAGATCTCGAACACGCTGACGGTACTGGGCGCGCAGCTCTTTTTCTATTCGCGCGTCGCTCATGCGATCGTCTATCTCCTGGGGTTGCCCTATATCCGTCCGCTGTTCTGGACGGTAGGCATCATCGGGACGATCATGGTGTTCCTGGCGCTCTTCAGTTTCAACGCGTAATCGGACCCAGCAATGTCCACCGAAATCCTGATGCCGGCACTTTCACCCACCATGGAAGAGGGCAAGCTTGCAAAGTGGCATGTCAAGGCAGGCGACCGGATTTCGTCGGGCGACGTGATTGCAGAAATAGAAACCGACAAAGCAACTATGGAAGTCGAAGCGGTGGACGAAGGCGTAGTTTCGCAATTGCTCGTCGCCGAAGGTACCGAAGGCGTGAAGGTCAACGCGCCCATTGCCATTCTGCAAGGCGACGACGAACCGCAAACGAAAGTGCCGAACGGTGCGCCGCCACCAACGCCGACCGTGCAGGCGCCGAAACCACAAGCCGTCAAACCGCCCGTAGTGCCGCGGGAACCGGAGCTTGCCCCTGACACGCAAATGCATGCAATCACCGTGCGCGAAGCCTTGCGCGAAGCGATGGCTGAGGAAATGCGCCGCGATCCCACCGTCTTCCTGATGGGCGAAGAAGTCGGTCAGTATCAGGGCGCCTACAAAATCAGCCAGGGTCTGCTCGATGAGTTCGGCCCCAAGCGCGTCATCGACACGCCGATTACCGAACAGGGCTTTGCAGGTCTGGGCGTAGGTGCTGCCTTTGGCGGATTGCGCCCCATCATCGAGTTCATGACCTGGAACTTCGCAATGCAGGCCATCGACCAGATCATCAACTCCGCCGGCAAGACGCTTTACATGTCCGGCGGACAAATGGGCTGCCCGATTGTTTTTCGTGGTCCCAACGGCGCCGCGTCACGCGTCGGCGCCCAACACAGCCAAAGCTACGGCGCGTGGTATGCCGCCGTGCCTGGCCTCAAAGTGGTTGCGCCGTATTTTGCCGCCGATGCGAAGGGCCTGCTCAAATCAGCGATCCGCGACTCCAACCCGGTAATTTTTCTCGAAAATGAAATGTGCTACGGCCGAAGCTTCGATGTACCCAAAGACATCGATCACACCGTCCCCATCGGCAAGGCGCGCGTCTTTCGCGAAGGCACGGATGTGACAATCGTGTCCTATTCCATAACCGTGGGCATGATCATGCAGGCGGCCGATATCTTGGCCAAGGACGGCATTGCGGCCGAACTGATCGACCTGCGTTCGTTGCGCCCGCTGGACACAGAGACTGTCGTCACCTCCGTCAAGAAAACCAATCGCATTGTCATCGCGGAAGAAGGTTGGCCGGTCTGTGGCATCGCCTCTGAGATTGCGACCCAGGTGATCGAGCAAGCCTTCGACTATCTCGATGCCCCGCCACTGCGCGTGACCGGCAAAGACGTCCCCATGCCCTACGCCGCCAACCTCGAAAAACTAGCACTGCCCACCGTCGATGAAATTGTCGCGGCAGTGAAGTCCGTTTGCTACCGGAGCTGAGCGATGCCAACCCCCATCCTCATGCCGGCACTGTCGCCCACGATGGAAGAGGGCAAGCTTGCCAAGTGGCACGTTAAAGTCGGTGACAAGGTAAAGTCGGGCGACGTGATTGCCGAAATCGAAACCGACAAGGCGACCATGGAAGTCGAGGCGGTCGACGAAGGCGTCGTCGCGGACCTTGTGGTCGCCGAAGGTGCCGAAGGCGTGAAGGTCAATGCCATCATCGCGCAATTACGCGACGAAGGTGAGACGTATGCGCCAGGCCCATCATCCTCTTTTGCGAAAAGCAAAAAAGACCCTCTCCCGCAAGGGGAGAGGAAAGAAAACGCAGTTGCAAAAGGTGTTCCTTCTACCACTCCCCTTGCGGGAGAGGGTCTTTTTTTGCCCTTGCAAAAAAAGGGTGAGGGGCAGACACCACGGCTCTTCGCCTCACCACTCGCGCGCCGCATCGCGTCGCAAAGCGGCGTCGAGCTAACCTTGATCCAGGGCTCTGGTCCCCACGGCCGCATCGTTAAATCCGACATTGAAGGCGCCACGAAAGGCGGCGTGGCCAAAGCGCCAGCCTCGCCACCAAAAGTCGCGCCCGCATCCATACCATCAGCCATCCCCGACGCGCGCCTCTACTTCGCCAAGGACACCTACGAAGAAATTCCGCACGACGGGATGCGCCGGACCATTGCCAAGCGCCTGACCACCGCCAAACGCGACATCCCGCATTTCTATCTCAAGATCGATTGCAACATCGACACACTGCTCGACGTGCGCAAGCAAATCAACGACAAGGCGCCAACAGAAGGCGCGGGTGCCTACAAAGTTTCGGTGAACGACTTCATCGTGAAAGCCGCGGCGCTGGCCCTCGTCCGCGTCCCCGGCGTCAACAGCAGCTGGACCGACACGGCGCTGCTGCGCCACCGTCACGCCGACGTGGGCGTTGCAGTGGCCCTGGACTTCGGCCTCATCACGCCCATCGTTTTCAAAGCCGAAGAAAAAAGCCTCGCCGCCATCTCCCGCGAGGTCAAAGACCTGGCCGTTCGCGCCAAGGCCAAAAAGCTCAAGCCAGCCGAATTCGAAGGCGGCACCTTCGCGATCTCAAACCTCGGCATGATGGGCATTCGAGACTTCACCGCCGTCATCAACCCGCCGCATTCGGCGATACTCGCGGTAGGTGCCGGCGAACAGCGCGCTATCGTCAAGAAGGGCGCCATCGTCGCGGCCAACATGATGACAGTGCAGCTGTCGTGCGACCACCGCGTTATCGACGGTGCACTTGGCGCCACCTGGCTGGAGGCATTCAAGGGGTATCTGGAAAATCCGGTGACGATGCTGGCCTGAGGCCGCTCACTCCGCTTGGCGCTTGAACTCTTCGATGTTCTGCTCTGCCGACTTTATGAGTTCGGCCGACAAATGCAGCACGGTCATCAAGCCATCAACACTGGCACCCTTGCCCTGTTCGTTCGCAGCCGTTTTGAGTGCGTGCACCTGCAGGAAAAATCCTTGCAGCAGGGTGACCGTGGTGCTGGGCATGCCGCCGCGAAGCAAGCGCACGCCAAACCGGTCCCATGTGCCGGTGTTCAGACGCGCAGCGAGGCGCTTGGCTTCCTGTCCGGCACGGCGGTGCTGGGCCTTGACTTCCATCGCGCCGCTTTCGTTCATAGTCTGAATTGGCCGCGCGATCTCGGCGGCCGTCACGATGCTGGCCTGCAAGTCATCGACAACGCGTTGGGCAATGTCTGATGGGTCGACAGATTTGCTGAACCATGAGCGATTCAAGTTTGCGGCAGCGAACATCTCGGTCACGGGCGCAACGCTATTGGGGGCCATGTCTGCGAGCAAAGTCTCCGCCATTTGCAGTATCGGCTGATAGTCTTCACTGGCCGCCAAGCGCATCTCAAGCCTGTTGACGCGGCTGTTTAGCTTATCGCCGCTTGAAACACTCCGCATCGCGCGCGCAGCGGTAGACAAAAGTACGGCGCCCCCGATTACAGCAGCGGCGTATGTCAGGATCGTTGTGTTGCTCAATCCCAAAATTTCGAATAATTCCATCGCAATGTCCCCCATTACTTTGCGATGCGCCCCCAAGCGACTGCACGCAAATCTCAACCGACGAGCAAGGCTTTAGCGGTACAACCGAGCGCAGTCCATTGACCATTTAAACGCTTGTAGAAAATAAATAAATTGTTCGAAAGTTTAGCCGCAATTTTCCCACAAAAATCGCGTGGCGGTTGCATTACGCCACGCGATTTCGCTTCTGCCGGATATTGAACTTTATGGCTTGCAGTACACGCAGATCTTGTTCCCAGTCGGGTCGCGCAAATAGGCCCCGTAAAAAGTCGTCGAGTCGGCAGGCCTTGGACCAGGCGCCCCTTCGTCGGTGCCGCCATGCGCAAGCCCGGCTTTGTAGGCCGCCGCAACTTCCGCCTTACCCGTTACCTTGAACGAAATCATGATTCCGTTCCCCGCGCGCGCTGGCTTCCCGTCCGCGGTTTGAGACACCACGTACACTTCGTGACCCTCCTGGCCTCTGGCGCCATAGCCGATCCAACCGCCGTCCTTGAACTTGCGCTCGCAACCCATCTCGCCGAAGACGGCGTCGTAAAACACACCCGACTTTTCGCCGTCGAGTGCACCGATAGTGACATAACCGATCATCATGTTCGCTCTCCTAAATCGCAGTGCCGGGGCCTTACGCCCGGATAGGCAGCGTAGCAAGAATCCTTTTGGCTGAAACCCCATATTTCAGTGCACCGGGCCGTTGACACGGCAGCGCCCCTGAGCGAGGCAGGGGTCAACAATGTGCGCGGAGACTTCATGGCCGAAACCCAATTTGATCTCATCGTTATTGGCGCCGGTCCAGGCGGCTACGTCTCTGCCATCCGGGCCGCACAGTTAGGCCTGAAAACCGCAATTATAGAGCGCGAGCATCTGGGTGGCATCTGCTTGAACTGGGGCTGCATCCCGACGAAAGCTCTGCTGCGCTCGTCAGAGATTTTCCACCTCATGCACCGCTTGAACGAATTTGGCTTCAGCGCCGACAACATCAAATTCGACATCGCAAAAATCGTCGAACGAAGCCGCAAAGTCGCGAGCCAGCTCTCGAATGGTGTCAAGTTCCTGCTCAAGAAGAACAAAATCACCGTCATCGACGGCGAAGCGAAGCTCACCGCCAAGAACAAGCTTACCGTCACCGGCAAAGGGGCAGGGGAGTACGTCGCCAAAAACATCATCATCGCGACAGGCGCCCGCGCGCGCACGCTGCCCGGCTTTGAAGCGGATGGCAAACTTATCTGGACCTACAAGGAGGCGATGGTGCCGCCGGCAATGCCGAAGTCGCTTCTTGTCATCGGGTCCGGCGCCATCGGCATCGAGTTCGCCAGCTTCTACCGTACCCTCGGGGCCGAGGTAACGGTCGTGGAAGTCATGGACCGCGTGTTGCCAGTTGAAGACGAGGAAATCTCCGCCCTCGCCCTGAAATCTTTCACCCGCCAGGGTATGAGGATCATCACCGGCGCCACCGTCGAGAAACTGACAAAGGGCGCAGACAACGTCACGGCTTCGATCAAGTCCAAAGACGGCAAAACCCAAAGCCTTACCGTCGACCGCGCAATTTCAGCTGTCGGCATCACCGGCAATATCGAGAATCTAGGCCTCGAAACAATTGGCGTGAAGGTCGACCGCGGCCACATCGTCATCAACGAATGGTCCGAAACCAATCTCCCAGGGCTCCACGCGATCGGTGACGTCGCGGGCCCGCCATGGCTCGCCCACAAGGCCAGCCACGAAGGCGTCATCGCCGTCGAACGCATCGCAGGCGTGAAGGGCCTGCATCCGCTTGACGTTTCCAAAATCCCCGGCTGCACCTATTGCTGGCCGCAAGTGGCCTCCGTCGGCATGACCGAGGCAAAAGCCAAAGCCGAGGGCCGCGAAGTCAAAGTCGGCCGCTTTCCTTACATGGGCAACGGCAAAGCCATCGCACTCGGCGACACCGAAGGCCTGGTCAAAACGATCTTCGACGCCAAAACCGGCGAACTCCTCGGTGCCCACATGATCGGCGCCGAGGTCACCGAACTCATACAGGGCTACACCATCGCCCGCACGCTCGAATCCACCGAAGCCGAACTCATGCACACCGTCTTCCCGCATCCAACTTTGTCCGAAATGATGCATGAGGCGGTCCTCGATGCTTACGGCAAAGTTGTCCATATGTGAGCAATAACATGCGCTCGCAAGTCGAGCAGCGTCGGCGCGCGTTTGCATCGGTCGTTGGGGGCACGAGTTTCGCTACTGGCGCCAACTGTCGCCGGGCTCCATTACCTGGTTACTGAAACTCGGCAAACCCCAAGACGCCGAGTCAGTATTCGAGCGTGGCCAATGCGTGAATATAGAGTAGTCTTGAGTCCAACCATCGCTTGTTTGAGAGGTTCGGATAATGGGTGCCTGGTCCGCAGATCCCTTCGGCAATAACGAACCGTCCGACTTTGCAGACGCGTTCCTCAAGCGGCCAACTGCAGAGTTTTTGAGTGCAAACCTGCGAGCTGTTTCCAAAGCACCCACTGATGCCTACCTTGAGGCACCCGATTGTGAACGGGCGCTAGCTGCAGCGGAAATCGTCGCTGCTCTGGCGGGAAATCCTGCCCCAAAATTGCCTGACGATATTGTCGCCTGGCTGGCCGGAACACCAGACATCAAAGCCCGCGCCCGCCTTCTCGCAGAATCCGTTGCTGCTGTTCGACGCGTTGCGGAAAAATCGGAACTTCAAGAGTTATGGGCTGAAGGTGAAAGTGTTCAAGAATGGACTGCTGCTGTCGAAGAT
>JAWXBO010000138.1:0-30977 GCA_034440175.1 Alphaproteobacteria bacterium | reverse complement strand
TGCCGCAATTGCGGCATGACCGGCTGTCAACAAGTTCGTTAGTGTTGATTTAGCGACTTCAGATAGAGCGCAATTGCCCGCCGGTCTTCGCTTGTGAGGTGTTTCGTGTTGTCTTCTATCACTTCCGCCATTGGACCTTGAGCCGAATCAAAGTCTGGCTTCACCCCACTCTTGAGATATTCTGCTATTTCTTCCACAGACCAATCGGCGAAGTTACTCTTGGTTGCACCAACGAGAGCGGGTACCCGCCAGCCATCCGGCCCGCTCCGGTTTCCTTGCAAGTGAGCACCACCATCAAGCGCGCCAAAAACGTTGCGTGGCGTATGGCATTGCCCGCAATGACCCAGAGCCCTGACCAAATACTCGCCGCGCGGCCAAGCCGCAGTTGGAGGGCTATCTACGAACAGCAGCTTCCAGCCCTTCATCAGCGCCCGCCATGAAAATGGAAACGAAATGGTGTTGTCGAGGCGCGGCGCCTTCACGGGTTTGAGCGTAAACAAATAAGCCTTGATCGCAAGCACATCTGTTACGCGTATCGCCGAATACGACGTGTACGGAAATACCGGATAAAGCTGCTCTCCGTGAATGCCCTCTCCCAATGTCACGGCACGAACAAAGTCCTCGTCACTCCACCCGCCTATGCCGGTTTCTACGTCGGGCGTAAGATTGGGTGAATAAAACACGCCGAATGGTGTCGCAAGCGCCCGGCCCCCGGCAAACGCAATGCCGGCACCCTTCCGGTCCCAATGACAACTGATGCAACCCGCAGCGCGCACAACGTAGGCGCCACGCTCCGCCATGCCAGGGTTGCGGCTTGAACTCGCTTCGGGAATGATCACCGGCGAATTAGACGGCACAGACAACCAGACGAGAACCAAGGCGCCGGTTACGAGCACCCCAATAATCGCAAGCCGCAACAGCCGCATGGCTACGGAACTTCTGGTCCACGAAACTGATCGTGACACCCCTTGCAGGACTTCCCAAGGGCACCGAATGCCGCATCGAACTTTGCTTGATCTCCCGCAGCGGCATCAGCAGTCTTCAGGGCACTGCTCAATGCTTCGATTGCCGCTTTGAATTGGTCGGGCTTCGTCCAGATATCCGGCAAGGCCCGTGACTTCGTAACGCCGGCATCTCCTATGCCCGTTCCCTTGGGAAAGCGCGATTGCATCGTCTCTGTAAACGCGATGGCCTTCGCAATTTCCGCCTTCGCTCCCGCAGCGTCGGTCGCAGTCCGCGCCCCTTTCATGTTGCCGCCAAGCGCTTTCATTCCGGCGACACGCTCATCGACAATTTGCTGCGGTGTGAGCGCGGCCGATGCCAAAACACCTCCCGCAGACAAGGCCAATCCAGCAACCACAGCACAGATCCAAACTCGCATCACATATCTCCCAGATTTCTGAATTAACCCATGGTTACCCATTGCGCCGCCCGCGCCAAGCCCCAATTTGACCCTGATGCCCAAAACGGTCGCCGTTTCGACACACAAAACAGCCACAAACCCAATCTCTTTACGGCTGATCCTTATAGTACGCCGTCGTAGTTTCAGACTTGGATAGAGCAATGCAGAAGTTGATAGGTGTTTGCGTCTTTTGTGGATCCTCCGAAGGCAGCGACCCTGCCTACTCGCAGGCCGCGAAGGCCCTAGGCCGCCACATCGCCGAAGCCAAGGCAAAATTGATCTACGGTGGCGCTTCGATCGGCTTGATGGGCGACGTCGCGCGCGCAGCCCTTGATGCTGGCGGCGAAGTCATCGGTATCATCCCGCAGTTCCTCCGCGCCCGCGAAATCGAACTGAGCTCTTTGACGGAACTTGTCATCACCCCGAACATGCACGAACGCAAAGAGCGCATGCACAGCCAATCCGATGCGTTTGTTGTGCTACCCGGCGGGCTTGGCACGCTTGAGGAAGTTCTCGAAGCGATGACCTGGGCGCAATTGGGCTTGCACAAAAAGCCCATTGTCTTTGTCAACATCAAGGGCTTTTGGGACCCGCTCTTCGCCACGTTCGATCGTGTCGATACCCACCACTTCGCACGTTATGGCCTGAAGGAACTTTACACCTCTGTCAGCCGTGTCGAAGACACGCTGCCGGCCATCATGAACTTCCGCCGTCAGGCCGCCGAATAGCGCTCGCGCTGCAAAGCCTCCCAGGACACAAGCGCCAGCGCGCTCCAAATCAGCACAAACGTAATCGTGTGCGCGCGTGTAAAGGGCTCATCGTACAAGAACACTGCGATCAACAGACTGATAGACGGCGCCAGGTACTGCAAAAACCCAAGCGTCGACAATGGGATCAAACGCACGCCCGCTGAAAACAACATCAGCGGAACGGCCGTCAAAGGCCCCGCGAGCACAATGCAAAAACTGATAAATGCCCCCGCATGCACGAACGCACCCTGATGGCTTGCCGTGAGATAAATCGCGTACCCCAGCGACACCGGCATCAGCAACAGCGCTTCCACTCCCAGACCTTCGATTGATTCCACGGCAACGGTTTTTCGTATCAATCCGTAAACGCCAAAACTAACCGCAAGCACCAGCGACACCCAGGGCAGATACCCTAGTGATAGCGTGTAGTTGGCAACCCCAAGCCCGGCCAACCCGATCGCGATCAACTGAATCCGCGACAATCGCTCTCCCAGCACCACCACGCCCAGAACAAAACTCACCAGCGGCGTGATGTAGTAACCCAGGCTGGTTGCAATGATCAGTTCATTGATAACCGCCCAAATGAAAACGCCCCAATTCACCGCAATCAACACGGCGCTCGCAAACAAGGCAGCAAGAGAATTCCGATTCCGCAGCGCCTGCCACAGTTTCGGCAACCGTCCCCAAACATACAAGATCCACAACACAAACAGAAACGTCCAGACAATGCGGTGCGCAACGATTTCGACCGCACTTACGCCCACCAGCAACTTCCAGAAAATCGGGACAACACCCCAGACGATATAGGCGCTCGCCGCATAGATAACGCCGGTGCGCGCAGACTGCTGTTCAGGCATTGCGCATAGGCCTCTCCTCAATCACGCGACGAAGGCGCTCCGTCGCGCAGCAGCTTATAGGTGATGGAGTCGATCAGCGCCTCGAATGAAGCATCGACGATATTGGCTGATAGGCCAACCGTCGACCACCGATTACCCGCCGCGTCCGCACTCTCGATCATCACACGCGTCACAGCCTCGGTACCAGCAGTGAGGATGCGAACTTTGTAATCGACAAGCTTCAAGTCTTCGAGCCATTTCGAATAGCGCCCCAAATCTTTGCGCAATGCATTGTCGAGCGCATTCACCGGACCATTCCCCTCCCCCACATTCATGATGCGTTCGCCGTCCACGGCCACTTTTACCACCGCCTCCGAGACCGTCACCTCTTCGCCAAGCGCATTGTGCCGGCGTTCTACCGAGACCCGAAACCCATCGACTTTGAAAAAAACCGGCACCGCCCCCAGTGCCCGCCGCGCCAACAGCTCAAGTGAAGCTTCCGCGCCGTCATACGAATAGCCCAGGAACTCGCGCGCCTTGATCTGATCGAGCAACTGCGAGACGCGCGGGTCCTTCGAGTCAGCATCGATGCCAAGCTCCGTCAGGCGCCCCAGCAGGTTCGACCGCCCCGCCTGATCTGAAACCGGAATTTTGCGCGCATTGCCCACCAGCTCCGGCGGTACATGCTCATACGAGCGCGGGTCCTTCATCACCGCCGACGCATGCAAACCACCTTTGTGCGCGAACGCCGCCGCCCCTACATAGGGCGCGTGCCGGTTGGGTGCCCGGTTCAAAATCTCGTCAAGCAAGCGCGACACACGCGTAATAGGTTTCAAACGATCCGCAGAAATTCCGATCTCGAACCGCGTCGCGAAGTCGGCCTTCAGCAAAAGCGTCGGGATGAGCGAAACCAGATTGGCATTGCCACACCGCTCACCCAATCCATTCAGTGTCCCCTGAACTTGCCGCGCACCCGCGCGAATGGCAGCCAGCGAATTGGCCACCGCATTCCCGGTGTCGTTATGCGCATGAATGCCCACACGATCACCGGGCACTGACTTCACCACCTGCGCCAAAATCTGCTCAACCTCGTGAGGCAGTGTGCCGCCATTCGTGTCGCACAACACCACCCAGCGCGCCCCGCCATCAAGCGCCGCCTTCAGGCACGATAGCGCATAATCAGGATTGGACTTGAAGCCATCAAAGAAATGCTCGGCATCGAACATCGCTTCGCGCGAGCGTTTCACGATCTCCTGCATGCTTTCACTGATCGCCGCAAGATTGTCAGTGCGTGAAATCTCCAGAATCTTGTCGACATGAAAGTCCCACGCCTTGCCCACCAGGCAACACGCCTGCACTTTCGCATCCAGTACGCTGGCCAATCCCGGGTCATTGCCCGCACTGCGCCCAACCTTCTTCGTCATACCGAACGCAACCAGCCGCGCCTTCTTCAACACCGGCGGATCGGCAAAAAATCCGGTGTCGGTCGGATTGGCGCCCGGCCACCCACCTTCGATATAGTCCAAACCAAACTCATCCAGCGCCAACCCAATTTGCCGCTTGTCCTCTACAGAAAAATCCACGCCCTGCGTCTGCGCTCCATCGCGCAATGTGGTGTCAAACAAATAGAGCCGTTCGCGCGTCATGACACCACCTTCCACGTCGTCCCGCCCGCGCCATCTTCGATCGCTACGCCGATCCTCAACAACTCAGCCCGCAAGCGGTCGGCCTCGGCGAAGTTCTTGGCCTTGCGCGCCGCGTTCCGCTCGGCGATCAGTTCTTCAACCCGTGCAGCTTCAATCGCCTGCGCATTCACCGACAAATCCGCCTCTTTCTCGCCGCCATAGAGACCCAGGAAATCAAGCGTCGCCTTCAATCGCGACAGGTCACCGTCATTGTTGCGCGCCGCAGCCGTCAGCCCGTGCAGCACCGTCATCACGGCGGCCGTGTTCAAATCATCGTTCAGCGCTGCAAGAACCTCGCCGTCCACTTCGCGTCCCGCCTCCACACCATGAAGCATCCGCGCCCACTCAAACACCCTGTTGCGTGATTGCTCCAGCCGTTCAACGGTCCAATCGATCGGTTGCCGGTAATGCGTCCCTAACATCGCCAGCCGCAGCACCCGCCCATGCCACGACTGACCACCAAACTTCTTCTCCGCGAGCAACTCGCGAATGGTGATGAAATTCCCCCGGCTCTTCGACATCTTCTCGCCTTCGACCTGCAGAAAGCCGTTGTGCAACCAGTAGTTGGCGATGGGCTTGCCGTGATGCGCTCCTGCACTCTGTGCAATTTCGTTTTCGTGATGGGGAAACAAAAGGTCGATGCCGCCGCCGTGAATGTCGAAGGTCTCGCCCAAGAGCTTCTTCGCCATAGCCGAGCACTCGATGTGCCAGCCAGGGCGGCCGTTGCCCCACGGGCTATCCCAACCGGGCATCGTGGCGTCAGAGGGTTTCCACAAGACGAAGTCCATCGGGCTTTTCTTGTAAGGCGCCACTTCAACACGCGCGCCCGCAATCATTTCGTCGAGTGCACGCCGGGACAATTTGCCGTAGTTGGAATCGGACGACACGTCGAACAACACGTGACCTTCGGCCACGTAGGCGTGATTGTTGGCCACGAGCCTGGCGATCATGGCGATGATCTCCGGCATCGACTCAGTGACACGCGGCTCCAGAGTCGGCGCCAGATTGCCCAGGGCAAGCGCGTCGTCCTGATAGATTTTCGCCGTACCTTCGGTCAGGTCGCGAATGGAAACCTTACGTTCGGCGGCGCGGGCAATGATCTTGTCTTCCACGTCGGTGATGTTGCGCACGTAAGTAACGTGGCCTTCGCCATAGCTGTGGCGCAACAAACGAAACAACACGTCGAACACGATCACCGGCCTGGCATTGCCGATATGCGCAAAGTCATAAACCGTCGGTCCGCACACATACATGCGCACGTTTTTCGGATCGATAGGCGTGAAGACCTGCTTCTCGCGCGCTGCGGTGTTGTAGATCGTCAATGCCATTGTACAAATCCTCAAGCGTTCCGGTCCGGTGGCCGGTGCTGGGATTCGAACTCTCAACTGAGAAAGGAATCGGGTGCGCGGCCGCCTAAGTTTGGTTCAGCCACAAATACAAATGAACAGGCCCGCGTGCACCGTCCTTGGTGCCGCGGCGATCAATTCAGCAGTGGAGTTCATATAAGCCACGCCAGAAGATCCCTATGCTGCCTGTCCGGAAAGCCGCTTGGCCGCCCGCTCAGGTCCGATTAACGGTAGCAGCTTCTTCATTTCAGGTCCATGGGGCTGCCCGGTCAAAGCTAAACGTAGCGGCATGAACAAAGCCTTACCCTTGGCCCCCGTTTTTTTCGTAATTGCCGCCGTCCATTCGCTCCAAGTGACTTCGCTGAACGGCCCATTAGGCAAAAGACCCCGCGCCTGCTCGGCGAATTCCGCATTCTCGATGACCGGCTCAAGCGGCCCCTCGACCACCTGCCACCAGCCACGCGCTTCATTGAGCAGCTGAATATTATCGCGCACCGCTTCCCAAAAGGGCGCGCCACCGCCAACGCCCAGGCGCGACAGATCGCCGGCAACCGCAGCATATGACATGCCATGCAAGACCTTGTGATTGATCGCTTTCAATTCTTTTGCATCAAAATGCGCCGGCGCCCGCGAAAACTTCGCGAGGTCAAAATCAGAAACAAGTTCATCCAGCGACGGCCGCGCCACCACCGGATCGGACGTCCCAAGCTTGGCAAGCAAACTGTTGATCGCCTGCGGTTCAATACCCTGATTGCGGAAATCTTCGATGGCAAGCGACCCGATGCGCTTTGACAGAGCCTCGCCGCCTGCGCCGATCAGCATCGAGAAGTGCGCAAACACCGGCACCGGCGCACCCAACGCCTCAAAAATCTCAACCTGCACGCCAGTATTCGTCACATGATCTTCACCGCGAATAATGTGCGAGATATTGAAGTCTATATCATCGACAACGCTGGGCAAGGTGTAGAGGAACCGCCCATCCTCGCGGATCAAAACCGGATCAGACAGCGACGCCGTCTCGATGTGCACCGGTCCACGGATGAGATCGTTAAATTCGACACCCTTGCCTGAGAGCTTGAACCGCCAATGCGGGCGGCGCCCTTTGCTTTCAAGTTCGGCGCGCTGCTCTGTTGTCAAGTTCAACGCCGCCCGGTCATAGACGGGCGGCTTGTGCTGCGCCAACTGCCGCTTGCGCCGCCTGTCAAGCTCATCCGCCGTCTCATAACACGGGTAGAGCCGGCCCATCGCCCGCAGCGTCTCAGCCGCAGCTTCATATGCCGCAACCCGTTCAGACTGCTTGGCAAACAAATCATGCTTCAAACCCAACCAGGCAAGGTCCGCATAAATGCCCGCAGCAAACGCCTCAGTCGATCGCTCGCTATCCGTATCATCCAGCCGCAACAAAAACTTGCCACCCGACTTGGCGGCAAACAAATAATTCGTCAACGCCGCACGAATATTGCCGACGTGTAGTTTGCCAGTGGGGCTGGGAGCGAAGCGGACGGTGATGGTCATGGCGCGGTTCTTAGCGCGTTAGGTAGCGTCACGAAAGGCATTCGTGATCGGATAGCGCCGGTCACGCCCGAAGTTTCTGCGCGTGATTTTGACGCCGGGCGGCGCCTGGCGCCTTTTGTACTCCGCAATCGAGAGTAAATGCTCCACCCGCCTGATCGTCGCCAAATCGTGCCCGCGCTTTACGATCTCATCAACCGGCATCTCACCCTCGACCAGGCATTCAAGCATATCGTCGAGTTTCGGATAAGGCGGCAGGGAATCCTCGTCCTTCTGATTGGCCCGCAACTCAGCTGTCGGCGGCTTGCTGATGACCCTCTCCGGCATAACCCGGCCCATGGGCCCCTGCGCCCCCTTCGGTCTGTGCTGATTGCGCCAGCGTGACAGCGCAAACACCTGCATCTTGTAGATGTCTTTGAGCACGTTATAGCCGCCGCACATATCGCCATAGAGCGTCGCATAGCCCACCGACATCTCCGATTTGTTGCCGGTGGTCACGACCATCGGCCCGAACTTGTTCGAGATCGCCATCAAGATCACGCCGCGAATGCGCGACTGGATATTTTCCTCTGCCGTATCAGGCGCACGCCCGGCAAAAGCCCGTGACAGCACCCCGCCAAACGCTTTCACTGCGTCCTCAATCGCAATCGTCTCCAGCGGCGAGCCAAGCAGCTGCGCCACCTCCGCTGCATCATCCAGACTGTCTTTTGAGGTATAGCGCGACGGCATCATCACGCAGCGCACGCGATCTGCGCCCAGCGCATCGGCAGCAACCGCCGCCGTCAGCGCCGAGTCGATACCGCCCGACAACCCCAGCACCACGCCCGGAAAGCGGTTCTTGCGCACATAATCGCCAAGCCCCAGCATCATCGCGTGATAGACCGCTTCAAGGCCTTCCGGTAGGACAGCCTTCGCACCCGCCTCACAGACCCACCCGGCGCCACGGCGATGCCACTGTGTCACCGTCAGCGCCTCTTCCCAAGCGGGCATTTGCACAGCGACACTGCGATCCGCATTCAACACAAACGAGGCGCCATCAAACACCAGCTCGTCTTGCCCGCCAATCTGGTTCAAATAGCCCAACGCCAACCCGCTTTCGACCACACGCGCCACGGCAATATTCAGCCGCACCTCGTCTTTCGTCGCCTCAAAAGGAGAGCCATTGGGCACCAAGAGAAACTCGGCCCCCGTTTCCGCAAGACATTCAACGACATCACTCGTCCAGATGTCTTCGCAAATCGGCACACCAATGCGCACGCCGCGAATATCGAGCGGCCCTGGCATCGGCCCGGGAACAAAAAGGCGCTTCTCGTCGAACACACCATAATTCGGCAGGTCGACTTTATATCGCAACGCCTTCACGACCCCGCCATCAAGACAGGCCATGGCATTATAGAGCTTTCCGTCATCGACCCACGGCGTCCCGATCAACACGGCAGGCCCCGACGAAGTCTCAACCGCCAAAGCTTCAACCGCCGCCCGCGCATCCGCCTGCAAAGCAGGTTTCAGAACCAAATCCTCTGGCGGATAGCCAACAATGAACAACTCGCTGAACAGGACTACATCTGAGCCCAGCGCAGCCGCATCACCGCGCGCCTTCCGCGCCTTGGCCAGATTGCCGGGGATATCTCCCAGCGTCGGGTTGAGTTGAGCAAATGCGATTTTTAAGGCGTTGGTCATGAACTCTGCAGAATTCGCCGAACGGTGTTTGGTTCGTTTTCGATTACTTTCAGGAATGCTCGAGCGGTTGCATCCGGCAGGCGACGGCCTTGCTCCCAGTCCTTCAGCACGGCCAGCGTAATTCCAAACTGACTCGCAAATAGCGATTGTGACAATCTGAGTTTTTTCCGAATGACACCCACATCGATTCGCGCCTCAACATGCACCGGCCGCATCTCGGCCAACTCCCGTTTGGTTAGTTTTGGTGCGTCACGGCTATACTTGCGAGCCGCGTCAGTGCCGGCCTTGCTGGGATTAAATCGTGGTACAATTTCATTCCACTTACCGGTCTTGGCGTCGAGCGACCGCAGCTTGCCGTCAGTCCCAAGCTCCACCTTCACGATATGCTTTTCTTTCGTGCTCATCTGCTTCTCGTGCCGAAATGATACGTATTGTCTTTCCACGATACGTATCGACGACGTGATAGACCTCGCTTCCAATCTCTCCGAGTGTTTGAAACCTGACCTCCCAATAGTTGCGCCTCGAATCCTGGCGTTCAAGCCGCCGACGATCCCGAAACACAAAATTTCCGAAGGCAAAATCAAAGCCCCGCAACTGCAAGCAGGCCTCACTCTTCAAGACGTCCCACTCGAAGGACATCTGGGATTATACGGCAACGCCGTACAGAAAGCAATAACGCACAATCCTCACAAAACCGCCCCCTTCACCGCCGCCACCACCCTGTCTACCTGGGCGTCGGTCAAATAGGGGTGCATCGGCAGGCTCAGCACACGCTCGGCCAGGCGCTCGCAGACCGGCAATCCGCCCTTGGGTGCATACGCCGCAAACGCCATATGCTGGTGCAGCGGCTTGTAATAATAGATCGACGACGGCACGCCCTGATCCTGTAATTTCTTCATGACCTCGGCGCGGTTATCGACCATAACCGTAAATAGCCCCCAGGCGTTCTGGCTGCCGGCCGGAACGTGCTGCATTTCGACCGCGTTACCCAGACCCAGGCGATAACGCTGCGCGATCCGTTCTCGCGCTTTCATCTCATCGGCAAACACCGTCAGCTTCGACAGCAGCACCGCGCACTGCATCGAATCCAACCGCCCGTTGACGCCAACCCGGATCGACTCTTTCTTTGCCGCATCCGTGCCGTGCCAGCGTATCGACGACCAACGCTCAAAGCGCGCCGCGTCATCGGTCAGCATCGCGCCGCCATCACCGTAACAGCCAAGCGTCTTGGACGGATAAAAGCTCGTCGCCGACATATCGGTCAGCGCGCCAATCCGCCTGCCGCCCTGCGCCCCGCCAAAACTCTGCGCCGCATCGGCCAGCACCAGCATCCCGTGCGCCTTCGCGATCCGGTTGATCGCCTCATAGTCAGCCGGCAATCCATAAAGGTCGACCGCAATAATCATCCGCGGGCGAAGTTGGCCTTCCTTCCAGACTGCATCGATCTGCGCCTCGAGATGTCCAACGTCAATGTTGCAGGTATGGGCATCAACATCGACAAACACCGGCGTCGCCCCGGCGACAAGCACCGCGTTCGCCGTCGCATTGTAGGTAAATCCAGGGATGAAAATCGCATCATTCGCCTTAACATCTTCGCCCATCAAGGCAATGACCAACGCGTCCGTCCCACTCGCCACCGCCAGTGCGTGCGTGGTGCCAGCCCAACTTGCCAACTGCACCTCAAGCTCGCCAACTTCCGGCCCGCCGATGAAGGCGCCATGATCCAGAATCTTCTGCCAGCGCTTTTCAATGCCGGCGCGCAACATCTTCTTGGGTGTTTCAAGATCAAAGAAACGGATCGATCCCGCATCCGCGCTCGCGGTGCGGGGCTCAATCGATTTTGCTTCAGGCATGGACCAATCTCTTTTGCGGGGCAGCCGTTCTGGCTGCCTCAAGAATCAAGAGCGCCGTCTCAAGCGCCCGGCGCGCCTCGCGTGGCGCAATGGCTGCCGGCCGTTGCTCGCGCACGGCGCGCACAAACTGTGCAACGCCATGCCCCAGCGGATCGGCAGATGGACATGGCATGCCGTCGACGCTTTCGCCGTGGCTGCCTAACTGTTTGATTTTGCGCGGAGTGGAGTTCGTCATCTCACGCGTCAAAAAGTCGATGTAAATTTCACCATCCGGATAGGTCACACGCATGAAGCGCTTGCGCGCCTCAGCCATGCGGCTGGCGAAGAGATCGATTTGCATGCCGTCGGTCAAAGTCACCAGTGCTGCAACTTCGTCCGACCGCGAAGGCTTCGAACGCTCGCTGGCCTTGATGCTGGCAATTGCCGCCGGATTCAATTGATGCGCCAAATCAATATCATGGATCATCAAATCCAGCGCGACGCTGACATCCGTATTGCGCGGATTGAACGGTGCCGCACGATGAGACTCGATGCGCAAGGGCTTCACGTTTCCGTCAAACAATCCCAGATACCGCATCACGAAGCGTTCCTGATGGCCCGTATGAAGTATGGCGCCCCTAGCTTCGGCCACGCGCACCAGTGCATCAGCCTCGCGCATATTGGCGGCCAGAGGCTTCTCGATGAATACGTGCTTGCCTTGATTGAGACAGCCAACGCCGATCTCGCCGTGGAAACGCGCGGGTGCAGCGATCGTTACAACATCCACATGCGGCAGCATCGCCCGCCACCCGGCAAAGGCCGTCACGCCAAAATCGTTGGCCAGAGTTTGCGCCCGAACCTCTGACACATCAGCAATCCCGACCAGCGTAACACCGGGCGTCGCAGCATATTTTTGCGCGTGCAAACGGCCAAACGCGCCGGCGCCAATGACGCCAGCCTTGATGATCCGTTGGTTGTCCGCTTGCATACTCAGTACCCGTTCCTAGACTACGACACGCAACCCGTACGTGCGGCCTGATGATCGCTTCTTTGATTCTTCTACGCCACAGGGGCGACTGACGCAGCAATTCAACAAATATTGCAACCCTGTCATGTGGATAGCCACGCTTCTCGTTGTGCCCGGTTCTCCTCACCGTATATGGTTGACGGTATCACCATCTACAGATTGGAGACTACCAAATGAGCAACCTCAAAGGCCACGAAATCCGCCTGAAGAGCCGTCCTGTGGGCATGCCAACCGCCGAAAACTTCGAATATGCCGAAAGTGCCATAGCCGAACCCAAGGACGGCGAAGTCCTGGTCCGCAATATCTGGATGTCGGTTGACCCCTACATGCGCGGCCGGATGGTTGACCGCGAAAGTTACGTCCCGCCGTTTCAAATTGGTCAGGCCCTGCAAGGCGGTACTATCGGTCAAGTCATTGCGACGGGAAAAGGCGCACACTTCGCCGTCGGCGATTACCTGAACCACATGCTCGGCTGGCGCGAATACGCGGTCGTCGGTCCACAAGCCATGCCGCAAAAAATTGACCCCAGCCTGGCACCGGTTCAAAGCTTCCTCGGCGCCCTCGGCATGCCGGGCCTCACGGCCTACGCGGGCTTGTTCAAGATCGGTGCATTCAAACAGGGGGACACAGTATTTGTCTCTGCCGCGTCTGGAGCCGTTGGCTCAATTGTCTGTCAACTCGCGAAGGCTCATGGAGCCTACGTGGTAGGTTCAGCCGGCTCCGACGAAAAGTGCCAGTGGCTCTTGAAAGAAGCCAAAATCGACAAGGCGATCAACTACAAGACCTGTGGCGATCTGGACAAGGCGGTTGGAGCCGCTTTCCCGAAGGGCATCGACGTCTATTTCGAAAACGTCGGCGGCAAGCATTTGGAGGCAGCCCTCAACCACATGCGCATCTTTGGCCGCATCGCCGTCTGCGGCATGATCGAACAATACAACGCCACCGCACCCGCGCCGGGACCGTGGAACATCATCATGACCATCCCGAAAAGCCTGCGCATCGAAGGCTTCGTTGTCTCCAACCACTTCGACATGCTGCCCAAGTTCCATCAAGAGATGGGCAAACTCGTCGCCGAAGGCAAAATGACGTGGAAGGAAAGCGTCTCAGAAGGATTACAGAGCGCACCGAAAGCCTTTCTGGGTCTCTTCAAAGGCGAAAACTTCGGCAAGGCTCTGGTCAAAATCGGGCCCGATAAGGCAGTGTAGTGAATCAATAATCGCGACGGTGCATTCATGACGACCTTCAAACGCTGGGTACTCGCCAAACGGCCCGATGGCGTTCCGTCAACGGATGATTTCCGGCTTGAACAAAGCGCCCTGCCCGAACTGCAAGACGGGCAGGCGCTGATCCGCGTTGATCACATTTCCGTCGACCCCGGCATGCGCTCGCGCCTGTCCGGCGATTCCTACGCACCGGCATTGGCCATCGGCGCAACCATCGAAAGTGCGGGCATCGGCAAAGTCATCACCTCGCACAATGCCAAACTCAAGGAAGGCGCACTCGTGTGGGGCGGCTTCGGCTGGCAATCGCACCTGCTAAGCGACGGCCGCGGCGTTCAGGCGCTCGACCCGGAACTCTATCAGGGCAAGATCAAACCAACTTCAGCCATCGGACTGTTCGGCATACCGGGCCTCACCGCCTTCTTCGGCCTTTTCGAAATTGGCAAACCCAAGCAGGGCAACACTGTTGTCATATCATCCGCCGCAGGAACCGTAGGCGCTACCGCCGGACAAATCGCAAAACTCCAAGGTTGCACAGCCATCGGCCTTGCCGGTTCAGATGCGAAATGTGCTTACCTGAAAGAAATCGGCTTCGACATCGCCATCAACTACAAAACCGCAGGCGACCTCACGGCTGCACTCAAAGAAGCGGCCCCCAAAGGCATCGACATTTATTTCGATAATGTTGGCGGTGAAACGCTCGACGCCGCCATCCTCAACATGCGCAAGAACGGCCGTATCGTCGTCTCAGGACAAATCTCGGAGTACAACACCCAGACCCCGCGCGGCATTCGCCATACCTTGCCCTTCATCACTCAGCGCCTGAAAATGGAAGGTCTCGTCGTCTACGATTTTTCTGTCCAATTCGGGGAGGCGAGGCAGCAAATGGCGGAATGGGTCAATGAAGGTAAACTCACCTACCGCGAAGAAATCATCGAAGGCCTGGAGCAAACGCCGCAAGCCTTCATCGGTCTGTTCTCGGGCGAAAGCTTCGGCCGCCGCCTGGTGCACGTCAACTAGTACCCGGAATCGTAGGCGGGTGACACGGTGAACGCCGCAAGAATTTCACACGAAGCCGCAAAGACACGAAGAAAAAGGAAAAGAGCGGGAAACAGTGGGCAGACGCGTGAGCCAGCGCGCCTCGCGTCTTCTTCGCGTCTTTGCGGCTTCGTGTGAAATTCCTTTTTTACTGTGTTTTGACACTCTCATCTGCGTCAGGCGATCGCCGCCGGGCTTTTTACCATTTGTTTGGCGCAAAATCGACAGATGGTCTGTGTATATACAAACGCATGCATACGTGCATATAAGGAAGAAAGACCGTTATATTTCAATCTGTTAAGCCCTAAAAAGCCACCTGAAAAATCAACATGTATGCATGCAGTCGCTGTAAGCCAGGGCTGAGAAGTGGGGTGTGCGCCCCGTCAGATTCGGGGCGCACTCCACCCGTTCCCCGCCTTTAGGGGCGGGGTTGCTCGACTATTCAAAATTCAAGTCGCAGCTGAGCATCGCCCTTTTTTAGAGCGAATCCAGAATGGTGGAACATATATAGAACTTCCTTGCCGCGTCAACCTGAATTTCAAGCGGCGCCTCCCGGCTTGTTCGGTTCGAGGTTTGCAAGTGGTAAGGAATTTCACCGCGTAGGCGCGAAGGACGCTAAGAAGAAAATTGTGGGAGTGTCGCGCAGAACAACTTATCGGCCGACGCGCCGCGCCTATTTTGTACTTTTCTTAGCGTCCTTCGCGCCTTCGCGGTGAAATTTTCTTGTGCCAGCAATATTTGAGAGTCAGTACTAGTATCCGGAATCATAAATGGGCGACACAGTGAGGCGCCGCAAGGGTTTCACACCAAGGCACAAAGACGCAAAGACGCAAAGACGCAAAGAAAAAAATGGGGTCGCGCTTGCGCGCCAGGAACGTCAATCAATGGGTCTATTGGCAGTGATTCTCCTTCTACTTGGCGTCTTTGCATCTTTGCGCCTTGGTGTGATCCGTTTTTTTTGCAGTGTTTCCGTGTCAGTTACTTCAGATACCAGGTACTAGCGCCGCCAGCTTCTGACCAGGGCGGCACTTCGATCTCGTATGAGCGGGAACCGCGAGAGGTTGTCCGGGTCGAGCGTGTAATCAAGCGCAACCCCATAACCCAAATGCGAAACAAAACTGCAAGACATACCGAGGTCGCCGGTACTGTCGGGACGAAAACATCTTCCGGCATAGTAGGGCGCTATGTCCAATGACCGCTCCGGCTCCGCGCTCAAAAGATAAATCCAGGGCGTCCCCGCAGACTCAATTCGAAACAGCTGCCAGTCTCCCTTGCCAACAACACGCCGGTTCATCCATGCGCCTTCTCCCGCCCAGGCCTGGCGAAGCTCTCGCAAATGTTCAGCAGGCACGGTGTAGTTCCGCCACAGCGCAAAATCTTTCGGAGCCCCGTCCGGAACAATGCCGCCGTCGATCGTCCGGGACAATATTGTCAGATCAAGTTGTAATGCTTGCGGCTCAGCGCAACCTGCAAATGACGCGGCCGCCTTTACAACACCGTTCTCGCGCGCATCCCAACAGCCGGACAAGCGAAGCAGGTCGGCACGCCACCCATCGATATTCTTGACGAGATTTCGCGGCACAAAATAAACGGCGTTGCCCGCGCGAACCGCCACATCGGAATACTTTCCCGCCGTGAGATCAAGATGCGCCTTCAGCCCGATCAGACCGGCACCCAGAACGCACCACGCAATCAATCCCCACCGCACCGCACGCGCCCCCAAAATGCGAACCCGATCCTATCTCCGCCAGAGCACAAAAGCGAAGGCGTTACTGCGCCGCAGCCGGGCGCTGGGTCTTGAAACGTTCCGCGCGAATGCCTTCCGCCACCAGGAAAGCAAGCTCCAGCGCCTGATTGGCGTTCAACCGCGGGTCGCAATGCGTGTGATAACGGCTCGACAGATCAGCGTCCGTAATTGCCGTAGCCCCACCCGTACACTCCGTTACATTCTGACCCGTCAACTCAAGGTGCACCGCCCCCGCATGCGTGCCTTCTGCACGATGCACCACAAAGAACGCCTCAACCTCTTTCATCACCTGATCAAATGGCCGCGTTTTGAAACCCGTCGAAGCCTTGATCGTATTGCCGTGCATCGGATCGCACGACCACACAACCTTACGCCCTTCGCGCTTGATGGTCCGTATAAGACGCGGCAGGTGCTCTTCAACTTTGTCTGCGCCAAAGCGCGTAATCAACGTCAACCGCCCCGGTTCATTGCCAGGATTCAGAACATCGCAAATGCGGATCAGATCGTCGTTCGACAGGCTTGGCCCGCACTTGACCGCCAGCGGGTTCTTGATCCCACGCGCAAACTCGATATGCGCCCCGTCCAGCTGACGCGTCCGGTCGCCAATCCACACCAGATGCGCCGAACAGTCGTACCAATCGCCCGTCGTCGAGTCGATGCGTGTCATCGCCTGCTCATAGCCGAGCAATAACGCTTCATGGCTGGTATAAAAATCTGTCGTCCGCAATTGCGGCGCCGAATCCGGCGTGATCCCGCACGCTTCCATGAACTCAAGCGTCTCGGAAATCCGGTCGGCCAAAGCACGATAGCGCTCCCCCGAAGGCGAGCCTGCGATGAACCCCAAATTCCACCGGTGCACGTTATGCAAATCGGCGTACCCGCCTTGCGCGAAGGCCCGCAGCAGGTTCAAGGTCGACGCCGCTTGCCCATAAGCCTGGATCATCCGTTCCGGGTCAGGCTCTCGCGCCAGCTTCTCAAACGGCGAGGCATTGATAATGTCCCCGCGATAAGACGGCAATTCAACGCCGTCAATGGTTTCCATATCGCTGGAGCGGGGTTTGGCAAACTGTCCGGCGATGCGCCCGACCTTCACAACCGGCATCGCCCCGGCAAAAGTCAGCACCACCGCCATCTGCAGGATCACGCGAAACGTGTCGCGAATGTTATCAGGATGAAACTCTGCAAATGACTCTGCGCAATCTCCGCCCTGCAGCAAGAACGCCTTGCCCTCGGCGACTTCCGCCAGCGAGCGCTTCAAATTCCGCGCCTCGCCGGCAAATACCAGCGGCGGATAAGATTTCAAGCGCAGTTCAGCCCGCGCCAGCGCTTCGCCGTCTTGATAGACCGGAACCTGTGCAACCTTCTTCGAACGCCAACTGGCGGGAGTCCAAGTCATCTGTTTTGCCCTTCTGGCAAGCTAGATAGCGCGCACCAGCGCCCTTTGCCAGTTCCACGAATCCGCGCGGTTAATCGAGTTCAGCGCCGGGCCAATTCGATGATCTTAACCCCACTTTGTGAGCCGACAAGGGCAAGGCTCGCCAGCGAAATAAACAACCCGTGATCGACCACCCCGGGGATACCCTCCAGCGCCCTGGCCAGGCGTTCGGGATCTGGAATGGTTTGCGCTGAACAATCCGCGATGTAATTGCCGCCATCGGTCTTGAAGGCATGGCCTTCGCCACCGCGCAAGTGCATCAGATTCTGCGCGCAGCCACATCGCGCCACGGCCTCTGCGATCCGCTCCATCGTAATCGAATAAGCAAACGGGACGATCTCAACCGGCAACGGAAACCGCCCCAGCGTCTCGACCACTTTTGCACCATCCGCTATCACGATCATGCGATCAGAAGCCGACGCCACAATCTTCTCGCGCAGCAACGCCCCGCCGCCGCCCTTAATGAGATTGAGCCCGGGCCCAATCTCATCGGCACCATCAATCGTCATATCGAGATGGCGCACCGCGCCCAACTCCGCCACCTCAATCCCCAGCTCACGCGCTAGCTCTGCCGTGCGCTCCGACGTTGCAACCGCAACGATCTTCAGCCCCGCTTGCACGCGAATACTGAGTGCACGTACGAAGTGCTCAGCGGTAGAGCCCGTCCCAAGCCCCAATTTCATCCCGGGCTTGATGTATTCCAACGCCGCTTCGGCCGCAGCGCGCTTTTGATCTTCAACTGTGTGGAGGTTTGTCATAGGCCCACTATAGCGGCATGACCGCTCAATTCGCAAAAGCCTTCGAGAATAAAATCTGTGCGTGAACTGCGCGGCGCAGGCTTGCCCTCGCCGCATCAAGGGGCGCAACGGCTTCGAAGACGAAACGTCGCACGCAACTATTTCCGTTTACCCAGCGTTCACAAAGACACGTCCTCGCCTGCGCGATGGTTAAGTTCGAGTGAAGGCGATTTACCAAATGCGAACAACCTTCAACGTTCCTGAACCAAATGCAGGTCATACTTCGCGCTTTCGTACGGACAAACTCTTGGCATGGTGTTGCCATGCTTTCGACTTCGTTTCAGGTGAAGTGTTCCAGATGAGCGTTTCAAACCAAGAACATGAATGCGGACGCCGCTTCCCAACCTATTCCAGGGGGGAAGTCTGGGCCGATACGGCTGCACACGTGATCGGGTTGCTGTTCGGTCTGGTGGCCACCGTCGCCCTGATCTCGACTGCCTCGCAGAACAACCACTTCTTGGTGATTTTCGGCGCCAGCCTCTATGGCCTGGGCCTGCTCGCCATGTTCTCATTCTCGGCCGCCTACAATCTCTGCCCGCCGTCCGACACCAAGGAGCTTCTCCGCCGCCTCGATCACGCCGCGATATTCTTGATGATCGCGGGCACCTACACCCCATTACTTCTCAACCGCATCGGCGGCGAGTGGGGCTTTGGCCTGCTCTATTTTGTCTGGAGCGTGGCCATTACCGGCGCCGTCTTGAAAATCATCTTCCCGCGCAAATGGGAAATGCTCTCGATCGCACTCTATGTGGGCCTTGGCTGGTCCGTTGTCGTTGCCATCAACCCGATGCTCCAGGCGCTGGCCATCGACAACCTCATTCTCATCGGTGCTGGCGCCCTGATCTACACGATCGGTGTCGCCTTCCACATGTGGGATCGCCTGCCCTACCAGAACGCGATCTGGCACTGGCTGGTGCTCGCCGCCGCCACCTGTCACTACTTCGCCATTCTCAACGAAGTCGCCATCGCCGCGACGTGACCGCCATCGCTTGACGATGGCAACCGAGCAGCTCATTTTCCTGACGGTTTTGAAAATCGTGCGAGAGACTTCGATGATAGGTTCACCCAACAAGCCACTCCCGCGCGCGCCCTCTGTCGCCATCGTCGGCGCCACCGGTGCCGTCGGCACTGAAATGATTGCTTGCCTTGAACGCCGGCATTTCCCGCTCTCCCGCTTGAAGCTCCTGGCCTCGCCGCGTTCAGCTGGACGAAGTACAAAATTCAAAGGCCACGATGTCCGCATTGATGCGCTCGATGCCCTAAGCTTGCAAGACATAGACATCGCCCTGTTTTCGGCCGGTGGCGCCATCTCCAAAGAGTTTGCAAAGACAGCGCCCCGTCACGCCGTCGTCATCGACAACTCCTCCGCCTTTCGCATGGAACAACACGTGCCGCTGATTGTGCCGGAAGTGAACATCGATCAGATTGCCTGCCATTCTGGCATCATCGCCAATCCAAGCTGCGTTGCGATCATTGCGGCCCTTGCACTCTGGCCGCTTCATCGTGCCAACCCTATCCACCGCGTTGTCGCCACAACCTATCAGGCAGCGTCCGGCGGTGGCGCCGCGTTGATGGAAGAACTGCGCGCTTCCACCAAGGCGTTTCTCACCAACCAGAATTTCACGCCGCGGGTCGCGCCGCACGATTATGCCTTCAATGTTTTCAGTCACAACACCCGCGTCGATTCTGAAAGCGGCAACAACGAAGAAGAAATCAAGGTCGCCCGCGAACTGCCCAAGATCATGAACGCCCCGAACCTGCGCGTCGGCGTCACCTGCGTGCGCGTTCCGGTATTGCGCGCCCACACCATCGCGATGACCGTCGAATTCGAACACCCGCTAACGCCCGGGACCGCACGCGAAATCCTGCGCAACGCCCGCGGTTTGGAGATCGTCGACGACCGGAAGTCCAACCGCTTCCCGATGCCCCGCGACGCCACGGGCCGGGACGAAGTGCTGGTAGGCCGGCTGCGCCAGGACCAAAGCGATCCGTCCGGCCGCTCCATTTCAATGCTGGTCGCCGGCGATCAACTGTTGAAAGGTGCCGCCCTCAACGCCGTACAAATTGCGGAATACCTGATGAAGAGCCATGATGCATAAAGCCTGATCTTGCCAGGCTAAAGACACATTTAGGCGGCCGGCTACTCCACCGTCACCGACTTCGCCAAGTTGCGCGGTTGATCGACATCGGTGCCCTTCACCACGGCAGTGTGATAGGCGAGCAATTGCACCGGCACTGCATAAAGCAGCGGCGTGATGAACGGATCGACCTCGGGCACTTCGATCCGCGCCCAGACCTTGTTCCCCGCCAGTTCATGCCCACGTTTGTCCGAAATCAAAATCACCTTACCCTTGCGTGCCATCACTTCCTGCATGTTCGAAATTGTCTTGTCGAACAGACTGTCATAAGGCGCGATCACGACCACGGGGACAGTTTCATCAATCAGGGCAATCGGGCCGTGTTTCATCTCTCCTGCCGCATAACCCTCGGCATGGATGTAGGAAATTTCCTTCAGCTTCAGGGCCCCTTCCAGAGCAATCGGGTAAGACAGACCCCGCCCCAGATAGAGCACGTCGCGCGCCTTCGCCAACTCGTGCGCTAACGCCTGATAAATCGAATCTTGCGCCAACAACGAGATCATGTGACGCGGCACTTCCATCAATGTCCGCGTCAATCGGATCTCCGCCTCACGCGAAATCGTATTCCGGGCCCGGCCGGCGGCAATGGCAAGCGCCGCCAGCACCGACAACTGACAGGTAAAAGCCTTGGTCGAGGCGACGCCAATTTCAGGCCCGGCATGGGTCGGGAACACAACTTCGGACTCGCGCGCAATCGATGACCCGGCGACGTTCAAAACCGATGCAATATGCTGCCCATGTTCCTTGCAATAGCGCAGGGCGGCGAGCGTATCGGCGGTCTCGCCCGATTGCGAAACGAACAGGGCCAAACCGCCACGCGGCAAAGGTGCCTCACGATAACGGAACTCCGAAGCCACATCGATCTCGACTGGCATGCGGGCAATACTTTCAAACCAGTATTTGCCAACCAGCGTCGCAAACGAGGCCGTGCCGCAAGCAATCATCGTCATCTTTGGCAGATTGGCAAAATCGAATGGCGTCTTGGGCAGCGTCACCGATTGTGTCGCCGCATTGATCACCGTGTTCAGCGTGTTGCCCACCACTTCCGGCTGCTCGAAAATCTCCTTCGCCATGAAATGGCGATGCGCACCTTTATCGACCAGGCTCGAAGACACACTGGTGATCTGGATCTCGCGATTAACCGGCCGGTCCTGCGCATCATAAATCGCCACGCTGTCAGCCTTCACAACCGCCCAGTCGCCGTCTTCCAGATAGGCAACCCTGTTCGTCAGAGGCGCCAGCGCAAACGCATCCGAGCCCAGGAACATCTCCTTCTGGCCATATCCAACAGCCAGCGGCGGTCCTTGGCGGGCACCGATCATCAGTCCATCTTCGCCGGTGAAAATCATCGCAAGCGCATACGCGCCCTTCAGCCGCTTGATCGCCGCCGACGCTGCCTTTTCAGGCGACAGACCCTGGTTGAGATATTCCGTGATCAGATGCACCGAAACTTCGGTGTCGGTCTCGGTATGAAATTTGTGTCCCTTCTCTTCAAGTTCTGCCCGCAACTCGTGAAAGTTTTCGATGATCCCATTGTGAACAACTGCCACCCGGTCTGAAATATGAGGATGCGCATTGGTCTCGTTGGGAACACCATGCGTGGCCCAGCGCGTATGTCCGATGCCCGTCGAACCCGGTAGAGGCGTTTCGCGTAAAACTTTGTCCAGCCCCGACAATTTACCCGGCGCCCGCCGCCGCTCGATCCGTCCCTTGACCAGCGTCGCAATACCCGCCGAGTCATAGCCGCGATACTCAAGCCGCTTCAGGCTTTCCAGAATGGTAAGCGCCGCATCTTCCCGGCCGGCGATCCCGACAATTCCACACATGCCAGACTACTCCTTCGGTTTCTTCTTGGCCGCCAGCTTGCGGGCGCGAAACGCTTTCGCATAACCATCAATCTGCCGCTGCTCATTGCGTTCAATCGCCAACGCTTGCGCATCGACAGCCTTGGTGATCACACTGCCCGCACCCACCATCGCGCCGTCACCAATTTTCACCGGCGCCACCAGCGCCGTGTTCGATCCGATGAAAACGTCGGCGCCGATATCGGTGAAGTGCTTGTCAAACCCGTCGTAATTGCAGGTAATCGTACCAGCCCCGATGTTCGAACGCGCCCCGACTCGCGCGTCCCCGATATAGGCCAGATGGTTTGCCTTTGCCCCATCCTCGATCACCGACTTCTTCACTTCGACGAAATTTCCAATATGAACATCGCGCCCGATCATGGCGCCCGGCCGCAAGCGCGCATAGGGTCCGATGATAGCGCCTTCACCAATCGTGCAATCCTCGAAGTGACAAAACGGTTTGATCGTCACATTGCCGGCGATCACAACCTTGGGCCCAAACACGACATTGGGGCCCACCGTGACATCGCGCCCAAGCTTCGTATCCATGCTGAACCAGACAGTATCGGGATCAGTCAGTGTCACGCCTTCCAGCATCGCCCGCTCACGCAAGCGCCGCTGCATGATCGCTTCGGCCTTCGCCAGCGCCACCCGGTGATCAACGCCCATCACCTCGTCTGCCGCAGCCTCGGCCGCCACAACCAGCAATCCCTGAGCCCGCGCGATCGCCACGATTTCAGTCAGATAGTACTCGCCCTGCGCGTTGGCATTGCCGACCCGATCCAGCAACTCAAACAGATATCGCCCTTCAACAATCATGATCCCGGAATTGCAGAACCCAACCGCGCGTTCTTCCGCTGTCGCGTCCTTGAACTCTACTATCCGCTCAAGCTCGCCGTCTTTCGTTGCGATCAACCGCCCATACACGGCAGGATCGGATGGACGAAAACCCAACACGCCAATGGCGGCACCGCCGGCCATCGCGGCTTCGACCGCCGCAATATTGCCGGGCCGGATCAAAGGCGTATCGGCAAACAAAACCGCAACGCGGCCCTTAAAACCCTTCAACGCATCGCGAGCGGCCAAAACTGCGTGTCCCGTCCCCAGAGCTGGCTCTTGAATTGCGATCTCGGCCGGGGCAACGGCTTTTGCAACCTCGTCCATGCCCCTCGCCAGAACAACCACACATTTGACTGCCCCGGCCTCACGCGCCGTCTCCAAAACATGGAGCACCATCGCGCGCCCGGCCACGGGATGCAGCACTTTGGACAGCGTCGATTTCATGCGCGTGCCCTTCCCCGCCGCCAAAACCACAGCGGCAAGAGAAACGGATCGCTCATGCAAGGTTGAAGACGTCAAGCCTGGGCCTCAATAAAAATCTAACGGAATCCGGCGTTTGGCCGCCGGAACGCTCGCACACTCGTTATCGCATACTGAAATAAAAAAATGTTTCGCATTCTTGCCAATCCCATGGCAATTGGCTTGAAAGCGCCATGAACCGAGCTGAACGAACTTGCCCGTCAAACTGCCTGAAACAATCATTTTCGACCTCGACGGCACACTGGTCGATACCGCCCCCGATCTCACCGCAGCTCTTAACGCGGTGTTAATCAGGGAAGGGCTGCCGATCGTGCCCCTTGACCAGGTCAGGCACATGGTTGGAAGGGGTGCGCGCGTTCTCATCGAAAGCGCACTGACCTCACATGGCATTTCGATCGACCCAGATCGCACCGCTGATTTGATGAAGCATTTCCTCGAATATTATGAGGCAAACATCGCTGAAACCAGCCGGCCCTTCAACGGAGTTGAGGATCAGCTCCACACTCTATCCAGCCGTGGTCACAAACTCGGGGTCTGCACCAACAAACCCGAAGCTCTGTCGCTAAAGCTACTGACGAAACTTGGACTGAAAAAGTACTTTCCGGTAGTCTTGGGCCTTGACAGCAAACCCTATCGTAAACCCGACCCGCGTCACCTGATCGACACAGTGGCAGAGCTCGGTGGCAACCCTTTGGATAGCGTGATGATCGGCGACAGCGAAACCGACGCAAAAACAGCTCAGGCCGCCAGCATCCCCGTCATTTTAGTCAGTTTTGGCTACAGCGAGATCCCGGTCCGCGACCTCAAAGCCAATGTCGTGATCGATCATTTTGACTCACTCCAGGACGCCCTGGCCAAATGTGCCCGCGCTTGACTTGGGCGTCAACGCGCCCCTATAGCAACCGTCCTTCAAGAAATTGGGCGCTTAGCTCAGCGGGAGAGCACTACCTTCACACGGTAGGGGTCGCAGGTTCAATCCCTGCAGCGCCCACCATCCTCTGGCAAAACCCGCAGAAACTTACCCTATAGTACCTCAACCAACACGATTGACGCGCGCACAATGGAACTGCTTGCAAACCCAGAAGCCTGGATTGCCTTTATAACTCTGACCACGCTCGAAATCGTTCTTGGCGTCGACAATATAGTCTTCATTGCCATTCTCGCGGGTAAGCTGCCCGTCGAAGAGCGGGCCAGCGCCCGGCAGATCGGATTGGCCGTGGCATTGGGCACCAGACTGGCTCTTTTGTCGACCCTGTTTTACCTTTCACACCTCGAGGCCACGACCGGAATTTGGCTCTTCGGCAGAGACCTTTCATGGAGAGATATCGTCTTGGGCGCCGGTGGACTGTTCCTGATTTGGAAAGCAATCGTGGAGATGAACGAGTCGATAAGGCCGCACAAAGCCCACCGCAAAGACAAGAAACATGTTGCCCGAGCGGTGTTTGCCTGGATCATAGTTCAAATAGCCATAATCGACATTGTCTTCTCGATTGACTCGGTCATCACCGCTGTCGGAATTGCCAACGACATCGAAATTATGGCCGCCGCAATCATCATCGCTGTGTTCGTGATGATGGTCGCCATCAATCCGATCGCCATTTTCATCGACAAGCACAAAGAAGTGAAAATCGTTGCCTTGAGCTTCCTTTTGCTCGTGGGCTTCATTTTGGTCACCGAATCCATGGGAACCGCAATCCCGAAAGGCTATCTCTACTTCGCGCTGGGTTTTGCCAGTTTGGTTCAAGTGCTGGTTCTTTGGGCCCAATCCAGCGAAAAGCAAATGGAGACCCTTGCAGCACGTGAAGAAAGCAAAGACTAAGTTGCAGAAACAGGTTTCCTCATAGCCACTCGCGGAGCGCGAAGTAAACCGATAGATCGCTCGTGCTCAATGATCGAACCAAGCTCCGCACGCATGCCATCGGGCTGGAAGATCTCAAAGCCCAATCGGGCATAGGTTGGAGCGTTCCAAGGCGCATCTTTGAAAGTAGTCAGGGTAACTTCGTCGCATCCTCGACTCTTTGCCCATCGACAACCTGCCTCGATAAGGTGTCTGCCGGCGCCTTGACGCTGAAACGCCATACGAACGGACAGTTCCCATATGTGTCCGCGCCCATCGACCACACCCAGCAAAATAATCCCCGAAATTCCCACGGCGCCTTCCGATACAAAAGCGTTCCCCGAACGGACGAACTCTTCGTACTCACTAATTTCTCGAGGGGGATAGTCCAGAACAAATGCAAGCTCCGGCAAAGATCTGAACAAGACCGAAGCATCGTCTTCGACCTCCTTCAATGTGGAAATCTCGCTTATATCTGCCAAGCGCACCTTCATGAGTACTCCAAATTCTCGCCATCCTTAGGTGCCAAACTAACACAAAAGCGAGCGCGCCTTTCCACCCTTCCCAATCCTGCCTCTATCTGTTACATGCCCGCCCTCTCTGCTTGTGAAATGCGGTCATGGCGGAATTGGTAGACGCACTGCCTTGAGGTGGCAGCGGGGCGACCCGTGGAAGTTCGAGTCTTCTTGACCGCACCAAATTCAGAATTTGTTGATCCGGCAGGCTTATGGTCAGCGCTGCCATCCTCCCCACCTCCTGAGAGGTGCCACTTTTGACTGAAAACACCACCAAACCACGACCGGCAGAATATCGGGACGTCACATCGCCGGTCTTTCTGCGTGCGGTACTTGATGCCATCGACGGCCAGGACGAGGCAGGCGTCAAGGCCCTGGTCGAGCCGCTGCACGCAGCCGACATCGCCTGGCTATTGGGCGCTATGGACGCCTCAAATCGCCGGGCGCTCGTTAAAGCGCTGGGCCCGGACATCGATCCGGAAATTCTGTCCGAACTCGACGAAGATTTGCGCACGGAGCTGGTTCGAACACTGGGTCCAAAATCAGTCGCCGACGCCGTCAAAGAGCTGCACGTTGAAGACGCTGCCTATGTTCTGGAAGATCTGGAAGACTTCGAAAAGCGCGAAGTCCTGTCGCAGGTCCCGCTCGCAGACCGGGCCCAGGTTGTCGATGCGCTGTTGTTCTCCGAAGAAACCGCAGGCCGCGTCATGCATCGCGAATTTGTCACGATGCAGGGAAGCATGACAGTCGCCGAAGCACTGGCACGGTTGCTTTTGGTTGATATCCCTGAAGAGTTTCAAGAAATCTATCTGGTTGATAGTGAGCGTAGGCCCGTTGGCTTTCTGGCATTGAGCCGGCTGTTGCGCGCCACACCTTCATCGCTGCTCCATGACATCGCAACGACTGAAATGACCATCATTCCGGCAACCGCACATCAGAAGGCGTTCGCCCATCTCTTTGAGCACTACCATTTGACGTCGGCCCCGGTGACTGACGAGACCGGCAGCCTGGTTGGCGTGCTCAGCGCCGGATCAGTGGTCGAAGTCCTCCAGGAAATGCACAAAGCCGAAGTGCTGGCACTGGGTGGCGTCGCCGAGGGAGAATCCCTGTCGGGATCACTGACCAAAACCACCAGACTTCGATTTTCCTGGCTCTTCGTAAATCTGCTCACCGCAATCATAGCGTCGATCGTTATCGGCTTTTTCGAGGCCTCGTTGGAAAAGGCCGTAGCGCTGGCAATTCTGATGCCCATCGTGGCGTCGATGGGCGGCAACGCCGGCACCCAGACCTTGACGGTTGTCGTGCGAGCACTTGCAACAAAAGAACTAAATCAGGCGAATTTATGGCGTGTCATCAACCGTGAGATGATCATAGGCGTGACCAACGGCACTGGTTTCGCTTTGCTCGCAGCTGGCATAACATGGGTGTGGTTTCAAAACTTGGCGCTTGCGGGCGTGATAGCATCTGCGATGCTGATCAACCTGCTCGCCGCTGCAGTGTCGGGCGTGTTTGTGCCGCTGGCATTGAATAAAGCAGGTGTCGATCCGGCGGTCTCTTCTCCGGTGGTGGTAACGACGGTGACCGACGTCGTCGGTTTTGTATCTTTTTTGGGATTAGCAACGTGGCTGCTTCTGAATTGACTCGATTTTTCTTGCAGGCGTTGGCCTGCACAATCGTGCTCACCGCACCAGCCTTGGCGGGCAACTGGAACTCGTCCGAGCGTCTTGAGCGGGCGCGTTCAGGGCTCGCGGCAACCTCGGTGAACGACCTCATCTACGTCGGCGGTGGAGCGGCCGCCGGTGACCCCGCAAATGCGTTCGATGTCTTTGACCCCGAAAAGGAGTCGTGGCGCGCCCTTCCAGCCTTGCCCGTCGGCCTCATCAGCTTTGCAATGGCAGCGACCGGCAAACAGATTTATATCACTGGCGGCTATTCAGCCGACGACCCCGGTGAACCCCGCAAGGATGTCTGGGCCTATGACATCGACGCCGCCGCCTGGACACGCAAAACCTCAATGCCCTTGGCGCGAGCGGCCCATGCGATGGCGTCGGTTGGCGGTAAAATTTATGTGATCGGCGGCGCCGGACCGCAAGCCGGCAAAACCCTGATCTACAATCCGCAATCAGACAGTTGGAAAACCGGAGCAGACCTCGTAACCCCAAGGCGCGCGCTCGCAGCAGCGTCCGACGGAAACGAATCTACGTGATTGGCGGCATCAAGAGCGACGGCGGCGTCTCAGCGGCACTGGAAGTGTTTGACCCGGCAACTGCGGCATGGACATCATTACCAGCCTTGCCTGCGGCGCGCGGCGCTTTGACCGCCGCCATCGTCGGCGGACAGTTGCACGTTGTCGGCGGCGCGACGTGGAAACCTCTCAAAACCTATGCAAACCACGATGTATTCAGTATCGCTGCACGCACCTGGAGCAAAGCCCAATCCCTTCCTTCAGCCCGCCAGGGCATGGCTTCCGGGGTGGCTTCTGGGCGCTTGTGGATTTTCGGCGGCGGCAGCGGCGCCGGCGTATTTGGAATGTTCACGGCCTCCGACTCCGTCGATGCCTACGAGCCATGACGAGCGCTAGATGATCGCAAACACCTTTCGTGGCCTGAACTTTGCGCTTGGTGAAACAGCAGACGCCATCCGCGAAACCGTTGAACGCTTCACGGCGCAAAATATCACGCCACGCGCGGCCGAGATCGATAAGTCGAACAAGTTCCCACGCGACCTCTGGCCAAAACTGGGGGAGCTCGGGCTACTCGGGATCACCGTCGAAGAAGACTACGGTGGCGCGGGCCTGGGTTATCTTGAGCACGTGGTGGCAATGGAGGAAATCAGCCGCGGCTCGGCCTCGGTCGGTCTGTCCTACGGCGCGCATTCCAATCTGTGCGTCAACCAGATCAAGCGCAACGGCGATCACGCGCAGAAGTCGCATTACCTGCCCAGGCTGATTTCAGGTCAGCATCTGGGGGCACTCGCCATGTCGGAGCCGGACGCCGGTTCCGATGTGGTGGGCATGCGCCTGCGCGCCGACAAAAAGGGCGACCGCTATGTCTTGAATGGCACGAAAATGTGGATCACCAACGGACCCGATGCCGACGTGGTGGTCGTCTATGCCAAGACCGATCCGCAGGCGGGGCCGCGCGGCATCACCGCCTTTATCGTCGAAAAGGGCATGAAAGGTTTTACGGCCTCGCCCAAGCTCGACAAGTTGGGCATGCGCGGCTCGGACACGGGAGAGTTGGTGTTCACCGATTGCGAAGTGCCGGTGGAAAACGTGCTGGGCCGCGTCAACGAAGGCGTACGCGTGTTGATGTCGGGCCTCGACTACGAGCGCGCGGTGCTGACAGGCGGGCCGCTCGGCATCATGCGCAATGCGATGGATATCGTGCTGCCTTACGTCCACGAGCGCAAACAGTTCGGCCAACCGATCGGCACCTTCCAACTGATGCAGGGCAAGCTTGCCGACATGTACGCGCGCATGAACGCCTCGCGCGCCTATTGCTACACCGTGGCCAAAGCGTGTGACCGCGGCGAGACCACGCGCAAGGACGCGGCAGCGGCGATTTTGTTCGCCTCCGAAACGGCAACGTGGATGGCGCTGGAAGCCATCCAAATTCTGGGCGGCAACGGCTACATCAACGACTATCCAACCGGCCGCTTGCTGCGTGACGCCAAGATCTACGAAATCGGCGCCGGCACCAGCGAGATCCGCCGCATGCTCATCGGCCGCGAACTCTTTGAGGAGACGGCCTGACATGCCCACCTCCAATCGACTGTCCCTGCTCGTCTCGTTGATCCTGCTGATCGTCATCCCGGTCCTGTTGGGTCAGGCCATGATCATCAGCCTGACCAAGCTGCACCTGACGCCAGACCAGGCTATCCAGATCATGATCGCCATCGTCCTCGGCGGACTGGTAAATATTCCTATCAAGCGCATCGTGCGCGAGCAACCGGTGTGGTCGCATCCGCTGGCGATCTTCGGCATCGATCGCAGCCTGCCGCGCTGGACCATCCGCCGCCGCGAGACCATCATCGCCGTCAATGTCGGCGGCTGCCTGGTGCCGCTTGGCATCGCTCTCTTTCAGCTCGCCTACCTGAGCCGCATGGGCGCCGACACAATGTGGGCGGTGGCCGCAGCCGTCGCCATCAACACCATCGTCTGCTACGCCGCAGCAACCCCGGTGCAGGGTGTGGGCATCGTCATGCCGGGCTTCGTCGCCCCCATCACCGCGGCCCTGTCAGCACTTCTGCTGGCACCCGAAGTGGCCCCACCGGTGGCTTTTGTTGCAGGCGTTCTGGGGCCACTGATCGGCGCCGACTTTTTTCACGTCCACGAACTGATCCGCCACCCGCGCAGCGTCGGCATGGCCTCGATCGGGGGTGCGGGCACCTTTGACGGCATCGTTTTGTCGGGAATCCTCGCCACTTTGCTGGCTTAGATGCCGCCACCCCACCGTCGAATCTCTGGAAAAACCCCGTCCACCCACAAAAATCCTCGGGCAATCGGCCCCCGATCAGTTCCGCGGCTTGCACCGGCCGTCACACTCCAGCACAAGGCGCGTCACCCGCCGCAGCCGCCCCCACCCTCAGGTCCCGCATCATGAAATTTCTCTGCGTAGCTCTGACGTTGCTCGCCTGCGCCCCGCTTGACCTAGCCACTGCCGCGCCCGCGCCCACTAGCACGGCGCCCGACTACGAAATCGACTTCACTGACTACCGCAGCGGTCCGGTCGATGCATGGCTGCGCACCAAGGGCCTCACGCTCCGGGACGACGCAGCCAACCGTCAAAAGATCGCCCTGCTGCCAGGCGCCCAAGGCCTGGTAATCGAAGCCTTGCGCCCGGCGCGCGGCTTTCTCGTCCAACCCTCGATCCACGGCGCGCCCTTTTCGTCCATCGAGATCGAATGGGGCGTGGCGCGCCATCCCCAGAACGCCTCCTACGAACGGCGCCTCAACAACGAGGCCATCATGGTCCATGTTTTCTTCGGCGCTGACAAACAGCCCAGCGGCTCGCTC
>JAWXBO010000137.1:0-10256 GCA_034440175.1 Alphaproteobacteria bacterium | reverse complement strand
TAGCACTCCAGCAACATGAACACCCAAGCCAGCAGCTTGGAGCACGCAAAACGAATTAGGAGGAATACATGCGAATGAAACGGGTATGGCTGGCGACAACGGCGCTGGCATTGCTTGCGGGGGCAACTCAGGCTCAAGCAGGCGAAATGTACGTCAGCGTCTTCGGCGGCGCAAACTGGCTCAACGATTCATCGGCGAACCATACTGAAGATACAGGCTCAAACAACACAGACTCCTACCGCTGGAACACCGATGCCGACACGGGCTTCGTGCTCGGCGGCGCCATCGGGACACATTTGGACAAATGGCAGAAAGGCCTTCGCGTCGAACTCGAGGCGTCATACCGGCGCAATGATGTCGGCGGCGGTTGGACGCTTGCGGAAGATAATAGCTCTACCATCAACACAGGCGCTATCGACGCGAACATGTCGACCTTCGCGATCATGGCGAATGTCTGGTACGAGCACGACATGGGCTGGAAGATCAGGCCCTACATCGGCGGCGGCGCCGGTTGGGGACGCGCCCACTTCGATGGCGCACTTACCAGCGGCTTCACTAGCGGCGGCGAAGGCGCAAACGGTGACACCACTTTCGACGTCAGCAACGACGGGTTTGCTTGGCAATTGGGCGCAGGCTTCAACTACGAAGCATCACCGGGTGTAGATGTGGGCCTAGGCTATCGCTACTTCAGCGGCCCAGACTTTATCGAACCGTTTGAAGTGGCCGCTTCCGGTCCCTCCTCTGAATCATTCGGCCGCGTCGAAAACCGCAACCACTCGGTCATGGTCAATCTGACAGTCGACATCAACTGATCGCAGCGACGAAGCGAGTAGGAAACAAAAGGCGGGCCAAATGGTCCGCCTTTTTTTGGCCTCGAGTGCCCCCATCCGCTGCAGCAGCGAAATGCTGCGCAGGGACTTCCCCCGCAAGCGGAGGAAGACAGAAAATCTGTTGTCTGCCCCCGCTTGCGGGGGAAGTGGCTGCGCGCCGTCAGGCGGCTCGCAGACGATGGGGGGAAGTCCGTCGGGGCTCATGCTGCTTCACGGGGTGAGGGACGTTGCCGACCCTGCGACAATCTCTTTGCGCTCCGCCTCCCGCCGCCGCCACGCCTGTCTCGTCAAACCAAAGCGGTGAATTTCTACTTCGCTCCCGTCGACGGGATTAGTCTTGCGGCTGGTTCTTTCCAAAACCCAGGCGTGCTTCAGAAGCCAGTCGCTCATGTAAGCGTTACGCCCGACGACCGTACAGCGGCAAGTCTCCATCCCAGCTGTCTCAAAAAAATGCTGCTGGACAAGGCCGCGCGTACCGGACCACGCACCTTGTTTGCGAGCATTTTTTGGGCCAACCAGCACGTTGATCAAGAACTCACGCGTCCCCGGATCGGTATAGACGGCCCATATCCCTACCAACTCGTCTGTCGTCCTTTCAAATATTCCCAGCAAATACGAGGTCCGATGGTCGAACCTTGCGATATAGGCCACCCGCTCAGCGACGCTCAACTCGCGCGGACGCGAATTCAACAGCACGGCGGTATCCGGGTCGGCGCCCCACGCCCCCCAATCGCGTTCAGCGTCGGAGGGTACCAGACTGCGCAACTCGTAATTTTCGGACTGCAGTTTCAACATCTAACGGTCCTCGCGAAGCACCTGGAGCCCCAAATCTAGTGCATCCTCCCCCCGCGCACCTCTTCCCCCGCAAGCGGCGGCAGACACCAGAACTTCTGTCTGCCCCCGCTTGCGGGGGAAGTGGCTGCGCCCGCCGGGGCCCTTGCGCAGGTGGGCTGCAGACGATGGGGGACTTTACCCACGCCTGTCCACAGGCATCAGGCCGGGCCCCAATGCAACCGCTGGTCGTTTTGTCATAAATTAGCCCGCCCAAGTCTTCCATCCTTTGACGCGCGCGCTTGCAAAGATTATGAGTCCGCCCGGTTCCACAAGTCTCCCAACCAAGGATATACCCATGAGCGCCGAAATCACTGAAATCGCCGAAGGCATGAGCAAGGCCATCGGAGGCAACTCCGGCCTCAACGCCACCCTGAAATTCGACTTTGAAGGACAGGGCAACATCTACATCGACGGCAAGGCCACACCCAACACGGTCACGACCGAAAACAAACCGGCCGACTGCACGATCACCGTGTCCCTCGACAATTTCAAAAAGATGGTCGCCAAGGAACTCGATGGCACAACCGCCTTCATGCAAGGCAAGCTCAAGGTTGCAGGCGACATGAGCCTGGCGATGAAACTGGGCCCCATCCTGGCCAAAGCCGCAGGCTGATCACATCATGGCCCCAGAAGGGTTACACCCCGGGCCATTTCCAGATCTGGTGACGGTGCCGGGCTTTCCGGCACCGCCTGGCGCGACAGTCGAATGGCTCACACTTGCCGATGGCGTAAAGCTGCGCACGGCGCGCTGGATGCTGCCCGATGCCCAGGCGCATGGCACCGTGTTGCTGGTTCAGGGCCGCACCGAGTTCATCGAAAAATACTACGAAGTCGTGGGCGAACTTCTTGCCCGCGGCCTTTCGGTGGTCACCTTCGACTGGCGCGGGCAGGGGCTGTCATCCCGGCAATTGCCGGACGGCAAAAAAGGTCACGTCACGGACTTCTCCGAATTCGATGCCGACATCGGAGGCGTCGTCAAGCGGGTGCTGCAAGAACACGGCACCAAGCCCTATTATGCGCTCGCGCATTCGATGGGCGGAAACGTGTTGCTCCGCTATTTGCACGATTTTCCCCACGAGTTCGAGCGCGCCGTCCTGACGGCGCCGATGCTGGCGGTCAAAACCGCGCCCTATCCGCAATGGCTGGCGCAATCGATTGCCACCACCTGCCGCTTTACCGGAGGCCGCGAGGCCTTTGTGATCGGCGGCGCAGCCCAGGACCCGTTGGCACAATTGTTCGAGACAAACGGCGTAACCAGCGACAAGGAACGCTTCGACCGCATGATGGCGTTCCTGAAAGCCGACGAGCGCCTCGCCTTGGGCGCCCCCACCTTCGGCTGGCTTGAAGCCGCCTTCCGCTCCATGCATTTGGTCGCCAGTGAAGACTTTGCCCAGGGCATCGAAACGCCCGTCCTGCTCATCGGGGCGGCGCAAGATCAGCTGGTGGTCCCAGGCGCCGATTTCACTCTGGTGCGGCGCATCAAGCGCGGCATGTACGTCATGCTCAAGGCCGAGCACGAAATCCTGATGGAGCGTTCCGAGATCAGGCGCGCTTTCTGGGCCTGCTTCGACCCCTTCATTGGCCTGTCTCAGAGGCCGGCAGCCAGCACCTCCAAGACCGCTGCGTGAAGCCTGGCATCGCCGCAAGCAACAACGCGCCCGCCTTCGACTGCGGACTTTCCAGTCCAATCCGTCACCACACCCCCGGCGTTTTCAATGACCGGAATCAGCGCCTGAATGTCCCACGGCTTGAGGCCGGCTTCGATGATCACGTCGATGAAGCCCATCGCCAGTAAACCATAAGCATAACAATCGCCGCCGAACCTGGTCAGCTTCGCCCGGCCCGAAACCGACCAAAACGCATGCTGCTCGGCCTCATCAAAATAGCCAACAGGTGAAGTCGTCGACAACACGGCATGCGCAAGCTCTGAACACTCCCGCGTTTTCAAAACTCTGGATGGTGCACCGTCTCGTCGAAAAAGTGTTTGCCCATTGGCCGAAATCCAGCGCTCACGCAGGAAGGGCTGATCCAGCACCCCAAGAATAGGGCGTCCACCCGCATTGAGCGCGATCAACGTCCCCCATTGCGCCATGCCGCAGACAAAAGCGCGCGTGCCGTCGATGGGATCAAGCACCCAGGTAAGGCCCGCGGACCCGGGCGCGTGGCCGTGCTCCTCGCCCAAAATGCCGTGCGTGGGAAAGTGCTTGGCGATCAGCGCCCGCATGGATGTTTCGGCATCGCGGTCGGCTTGTGTCACCGGATCAAAACCGCCAACGCCCAGCTTGTTGTCCACCGGGATCGGGCGGCGAAAAAACGGCAAGATGGTCTTACCCGACAGATCGGCAAGATCTTCCGCAAATTTCGTCAGGTTTTCGATTTCAGAAAGGGAAAGCGTCGCGGCCATAAGCGAGAATCGCGGACCGCGACGTCAAATGTCAATCAAACTTTGGGCTGCGCCTGTGGCGCCTCGGCCCGCTGCTCTGTGTTGTTGTTGCTGTTACTCGCACTCAGAGCCTTGGCAAGGTCAAGCAACCTCCGCCGGGGTCCCTCTTCCAGCCCGTAATAGGCACGGATGAGGTCCATGGTCTCTTTGTTTTGCATTACGCCGTCTCCGGCGCTCTCGCCAACTTCGCCATCCTTGATGGGCGCCAGGCCCTCGAAGAAAAACGAAACGGGCATGTCCAACGCGCGTGCAAGATCCCACAGCCTTGAGGCCGAAATCCGGTTCGCGCCGCTCTCATATTTTTGTATTTGTTGAAAGCGAATGCCGACCGCAAGGGCCAGTTGCTGTTGAGTCATTCCTAATAACCAGCGGCGATGACGCACCCGCTGGCCGATGTGTAAATCGACCGGGTTCTTCACGAAGTCCCCCCAAAAACTGTACAGTCCCCATACTCACACAAAACTGACCAACTCGCAGCCAAACTGCAAGGCTTGCAACTTTGAGTTGGCGTTTCAGTGCAGTCGCCACCTTGCCTTGAAAGATTAGTCTTTGCAATAGGTTATTGGTCACAGCTCAGTGACCGGGGCGAAGATAATTCCGGACAACGTGCTAATTTATACACACACCGTTGCAGAAGTAACGCTACCCCTCATTCCCCGAAGCGCGTGCGTATCTCTTGCGGTCGTTGGGATCGAGCCAGCGTTTTCGCAGCCGGATGGATTTCGGGGTCACCTCAACCAGTTCGTCATCGCCGATGTATGCGATGGCCTGTTCCAGCGTCAGCAGCTTGGGTGGCGTTAAGCGTACTGCTTCGTCTTTGGCGGTCGTCCGGAAGTTCGTCAATTGCTTGGAGCGCAAGGCATTGACGTCCAGATCGTTGTCGCGGCTGTGCTCGCCGATGATCATGCCCTGATAGACTTTCGTTCCGCCTTCAATGAACATGAAGCCGCGTTCTTCTAGGAACCACAGCGCATATGATGCCGCTTCTCCGTCGCGATCGGAAATGAGAACGCCGGCCCTGCGCCCCTCGATCATGCCGCGATGCGGCCCGAACTCATGGAAAACGCGGTTCATGATGCCGGTCCCGCGCGTGTCGGTCAGGAACTGCCCGTGATAACCGATCAAGCCACGCGACGGCGCAAAGAAGGTCAGCCGCGTCTTGCCGCCGCCTGAAGGACGCATATCCGTCATCTCAGCCTTGCGCTGACTCATCGCTTCGATCACGACACCGGAATAGGCGTCATCGACGTCGATGGTGCACTCCTCGATCGGCTCCAGCTTTTCGCCTTGGGGGCCATCGCGAAACAACACCCGCGGGCGCGAGATCGACAGCTCAAACCCTTCGCGCCGCATTGTTTCGATCAACACGCCCAGCTGCAGCTCGCCGCGTCCTGCCACTTCAAAAGCATCGGCGTTTTCGGTTTCACGCACCTTGATCGCGACATTGCCTTCCGCTTCACGAAACAGGCGCTCGCGAATGACGCGGCTTTGAACCTTTTGCCCTTCGCGCCCCGCATACGGCGAATCGTTGATGCCAAGCGTGATGGCAATCGTCGGCGGATCAATCGGATTAGCTGGAATAGGAAGCAAAACCTCCGCATCGCACAGCGTATCGGCCACGCCCGCAATCGTCAGGCCCGCGATCGCCACGATGTCACCCGCCCCCGCCTCATCGACAGGAACGCGGTTGAGACCACGAAACGCCAGCACCTTGGTAATGCGTCCGCGTTCAATCAATTCCCCGTCGCGCGACAGGGCCTTGATCGGGCGATTGGCGCCAACCACGCCAGACTCGATCCGCCCTGTGAGGATGCGCCCCAAATAGGGATCCGATGCGATAACGCGCACCAGCATCGAAAACGGATAATCGGCACTGGCCTTGGAGGCAATCGTCGGCGGCTTGACATAGCTGATGATCGTCTCAAACAGCGGCGTCAGGTCTTTACGCTCGTCATTCTCCAGATCGCGCACCGCCCAGCCTGAGCGCCCGCTGGCATACAGCGTCGGAAAATCAAGCTGCTCGTCGGTGGCGTCCAGCACCGCAAACAGATCGAACACGTCGGTGTGAATTTCGTGGGCGCGCGCGTCCTGCCGGTCGATTTTGTTGACGACGACAATGGGCTTCAAGCCCAACTTCAGTGCCTTGGACAAAACGAACTTCGTCTGTGGCATCGCACCTTCAGCGGCATCAACCAGCAACACAACGCCGTCGACCATCGACAATATCCGCTCGACCTCGCCGCCGAAATCGGCGTGGCCCGGCGTGTCGATAATGTTGATGCGCGTGCCGTGCCATTCGACACTCGTGCACTTGGCGAGAATCGTGATCCCGCGCTCGCGCTCAAGCTCGTTGGAGTCCATGGCGCGTTCCATCACCTGTTGATTCTCGCGGAACGTTCCGCTTTGCTTCAACAGTTGATCGACGAGCGTCGTTTTCCCATGGTCGACGTGGGCAATGATGGCAATATTGCGCAGATTCATTTGATTTTCTTGGAGTTGTGAGGCGCGGGTATAGCCGCTTCGCCGCACTGCAGCAAGCAAAGCCCAGACCTGCGTCAATCACCCCCAGGCTACTTGACCGCGACCCATTCCCCGCTTTCCGCGTCGTGGCAGGTCAGCAAACCGTGTTCAAAGTCGAAGTGCCAGCCATGAATGCGCAAAGTTCCGCTCTCCAGACGCTCACGAACCCAGGGAAAGCCCGACAGGTTCATCATACTGTTCTGAATAACCGCGTGTTCGGACACCAGCCGCTGTTCATCGGGGGATAGTTCATCGAAATTCGGCGGAAACAGCAGCCGCGCCGGAGCTGCCACCTCAACCCATGCCCTCAGGTAATCAGTAGGCGGAAGATGCTTTGCACCATCGACCAGGGCCGCAACGCCGCCGCACCGGGCATGCCCCTTGATGACAATATCCGTCACCTTGAGGACCTTTACGGCATACTCGACCACCGCACCGATGGAGCGCGGCTTGCCGTCTGGGTCATGCGGCGGAACGATATTGGCTATATTGCGCGCGACGAAGATATCACCGGGCTGCGCGCCAAACACGACGCTTGGCGACACCCGGCTGTCGGAACAACCGATCACCAGGACTTTGGGCTCTTGCCCCTCAAGCGCCAGACGCCTGTATCGGCCCTGTTCGCGCCGGAACGTCGTCTTGCGAAAGCGCCGATATCCATCAACAAGTTTGTCAGTAGCCATTTTCTCACGCCAAAAGACCATGATATTTTTCCAGTCCGGCAAACATTACCTGCAATTCGCCACGATCAAACGCGAATACGCAAGTGGCCAGTTTTTGGCAACGCATTTCGCCTGCATCATGAATTCTGTCGCAAGGGTTCATCCGCTGGCGTATCCAGATTTGCCAAAAACTGCAGAGTGCAACTGCTCCACGAAAAGCGCGTTGCAAACTGCCGGCAGTCCTGCGGCCCCAACGCCAACGCCCGCCGTGCGGCGGCACCCAAATCTTCACTCAAAATCCCGGCCGTCTCATTCGCTCCGATAATGTCGCGCGGCCCCTGGACAGGATAGGCCGCAACAGGCAGGCCACTGGCCAGTGCTTCCAGCACCACCAGGCCAAAGGTATCGGTGCGCGACGGAAACACGAAAACATCAGACGCCGAATAATAGCGCGCAAGTTCGGGGCCGAATTTGGGTCCCACAAACCGCGCAACTGGATAGCGCGCGCGTAACTCCCGCAACTGCGGTCCATCGCCGACGACAAGTTTCGAGCCCGGCAGATCCAGCTTGAGAAAATCCTCAACGCTTTTCTCGATAGCCACTCGGCCTACATAAAGAAACACCGGCCGCGGCAGTTCCAGCCACTCCTTGGGCCCGATACTGAACCGTTCGATATCTACGCCCCTTGACCACAAACGCAGGTTCCGGAACCCTTTCTTTTTCAAGTCCTGTTCGAGTGTCCGCGTCGCCACCATCACCGCGCTTGCGGGACCATGGAACCACCTGAGAGCGGAATAGGACAAGCCCGGAGGCAGCCCAAAGCGGGCATGGATGTACTCTGGAAAGCGGGTGTGGAATGAGGTCGTGAACGGCAAATTACGTTGCAGGCAGCAACGCCGCATCGCCAGCCCAAGCGGGCCCTCCGTCGAGATATGAATTCTGTCTGGCTTGAACTGATCAACCACCCGTCCCACTGCGCGCTTGGCAAACAGCGCAAGCTTGATTTCCGGGTAAGTTGGCATCGGCACAGTGCGAAACCCTTCAGGCGTCACGATCCGCACTTCATGCCCCAGTTTCTGCAACTCGCGCGACGTCGTCTCGAGCGTGCGCACAACACCGTTGACTTGCGGTGTCCAGGCATCGGTGGAAATAAGGATGCGCATCAAGCCTCAGCCGGAGAAATTATTGCATTGCAGCATCAAAGGATTGGCGTTCAGGCATTCAACAGATCAGCCCACAATAGTACAAATTAGTCGTTTTCTATCAAATGGTTACAAAAAGTGCACGAATCCTGGCGTCCAAAGTTTAACACTTGATTTATTTTGCTTTCACGTCATAATTGTGCAGCGCGGCAAGACGAAGCTTTTGCGGCGTGCCCTTTTTGGGCGTTTCCTCCCTTAACTTGGGCCGCCTGGCACTCGCCTTGCGGCCCCTTTCTTTGCAGCCGGCAAACCCCACCCACCAGGGTCATTGCGCCGCTTGGCTGGAAGAGATCGCGGGCCTCAGGAAGCGCCAATCAACCTCGCTCATCGCACGGATGAGCGTTGTGATGGCCGATGTCACTCGCTTCAAACCGGCAGTGCGCTCCATGCGCTCTTCATCCATATAAAGCGCGCGATTGATCTCGATTTGCAGCGTGTGCAATCCCACAGTCGGCCGCCCGTAATGCTCAGTCGAGTATCCCCCGGCGTAAGGGTTGTTGCGCACGACCGCAAAGCCTTGCATCGCCAGCGCCCGCTCGACCATGTCCGTCATTCTGCGCGCGCAGGATGTGCCGAAGCGATCACCCAGCACAATGTCAGGCCGCGTCGCGCCAATATCCTGATCAAGCGGGCCACCGATTGATGGCATGGAATGACAGTCGATCAACGCTGCAAAATTGAACTTTTTGTGGGTGGCATCAAGCGCGCTGCGCAGCGCCGCATGATAGGGTTTGTAATACGTATCGATGCGCATCAGCGCTTCATGAAAGCTGATCTTGCGCCCATAGATCTCAGCCCCGTCGCGCACCACCCGCGCAATTGTACCAAGTCCCGCCAGCACGCGCGGACTGCGGCTGTTGACATACTGCGGCAGCGGCGAGTCGAACATGGCTTGATCGAGCTCGTAGGGCTCACGATTGGGATCGACAAAGGCACGCGGGAAGTGCGCTTTGATGAGTGGCGCACCAAAAGTGGGCGCCGCCCCAAAAATTTCGTCCACAAAACTGTCTTCTGATCTGCGAATCGCCGTGCCATCCAGCCTGGTCGCCTGCAAAAATGATTTGGGATAAACCCGGCCTGAATGCGGCGATGCAAAAACGAACGGAAGGGTGTGCTCGCTGGGTGCGAGCACTTCAAAAGGGGGGTCTATGGCAAAGCCCCGCCTGTCTCCACCGCCAATTCGCAACTCTTTAACCCTTGTTTGACGTCTGCAGTGGAGCATTGAAGTCCGGACCAATCAAGTCCGCATGACAAACTCTACAGGTTGAAAAGTAAGGAAAACGGCTGCAAAGCCTTGGCTATCTTAAGCTTTCAGTCTTACAGTGCCATCAGCCTAGACAGCTGGTTAACGGGGGCAGGGTGTGCCATGGCGAAAATTCTTCTCGCCGAAGATGACGAATCAATGCGCCGCTTTTTATCGACAGCCCTTGAAAAGGCCGGTCACGAAGTGGCGTCGTTCTCGCAAGGTGACGAGGCATTCCATTGCTTGAGCGATGGCCAGACCTTCGACCTGCTTCTGACCGACATCGTCATGCCGATCATGGACGGCATTGAGCTGGCCCGTAAGGCTGCCGAAGTGGCGCCCAAGATGAAAATCATGTTCATCACAGGCTTTGCCGCCGTGGCGCTCAATCCCAAGTCGAACGCGCCCAAAGACGCCAAAGTCCTGTCAAAGCCGTTCCACCTGCGTGACCTCGTCTCAGAGGTTGAGCGCTTCATGGCTGCCGCGTAGCTTAATCCCTGGTTTACCTTCTGCGCCGACTGT
>JAWXBO010000136.1:0-69780 GCA_034440175.1 Alphaproteobacteria bacterium | reverse complement strand
GTTGACCGGGCTCTGGAAATGTTTGAGCGGGCTGTGGCGCTGCAGCCGGAGTTGCCGCGGGCGCATCTGTCTATGGCGCACGCCTTGCTGATGAAGGGCGATTATCACGCCGGGTGGGTGGAGTATGAGTGGCGCTATCAGCTGAAATCGACGCGCGACCTGCTGCCGAAGTTCAAGCAGCCGATGTGGAACGGCATGGAGCTTAAGGCGAGCACGCTGCTGGTGATTTGCGAGCAGGGTTATGGCGACTGTTTTCAATACGCGCGGTATCTGAAGCTGGCGAAGGGGCGCGTGAAGAACCTGATTGTTGGCGCGAGCACGGAACTGAAACCCTTGATCGAGCGAATCGTCGGGCCGGGGCGGGTTTATGACCGCTGGGAGAAGCTGCCGCCGTTTCACTATCAGATCACGCTGTCGAGCATGCCGTTCGTGTTCGGGACGACGGTGGCTGATATTCCGGCAGAGGTGCCCTATCTGAAGGTCGATCCGGTGAAGGTTGAAGCGTGGCGGGTGCGGCTGGCGCCATTTGCGCAGGAGCGCAAGACGGTGGGGCTGGTCTGGCATGGGCGGCCGACGAACGCCATCAATGCGGTGCGCTCGGTGCCGCTTGGGGTTTTGACGCCGATTTTGGAGTCCGATGATTACGCGGTGGTGTCGCTGCAGGTGGGTGCGGGGTCGGAGCAGCTGGCGCAGCATCCGGGCAAGTCGCGGGTGTTCAATGCGGCGCCGCTGATCAAGGACTTTGACGATACGGCGGCTTTGATGTCGCTGCTCGACCGGGTGGTGACGATCGAGACGGCGTCGGCGCATCTGGCGGGGGCTTTGGGGCGGCGGACGCTGGTGATGCTGCCCAAGGTCGCCGACTGGCGCTGGCTTGAAGGGCGCAGCGACAGTCCGTGGTACCCGACGCTGGAGCTTATCCGCCCCCAGGACGGCGGGCCCGAGAGCGCGACGCGATGGGACAGCGTGGTGGGGCAAGTGCTCGACCGGCTGGCAAAGATTTAGGGACAGTAAGGAAGATGTTTCACACGAAGAGACGAAGGCACGAAGAAGAGAGAGAGAGAACTCTCATTTTCGGCGCGAAGCGCCACTCAATGATTGGCGCTTCGCGCCGAAGTGGTGCCCATTCTTTCTTCTTCGTGCCTTCGTCTCTTCGTGCCTTCGTGTGAATCATTTTTTCTTGCTTATTCAGTTTAACCCCCAGGAAGTGGATATTATTTATGAAAGCCAAGCAGCAGGTGGTGCAGACGCAGGAGCCGGACGTGGTGGGCGCACAGAAGATGTCGGTGCAGGATGCTTTGAAGATGGCGGACGAGCACGCGCGCGCCGGGCGCGCTCCGCAGGCGGAGAACGTGCTGCGGCAATTGCTGAAGCAGCGGCCCGATCAGCCCGAGGCGCTGCACGCGCTGGCGATCATCGCGCACAATGCCGGGCAGACCGAGGCGGCAGTGCAGTTGATTGCGATGGCGCTCAAGACCAATCCCAATGTGGGTTTGTTTCAGAGCAACATCGCCGAGATGTACCGGTTGATTGGCAAGCCGGAGAAGGCGGTTGAGCACGGCAAGCTTGCGTTGGGTTTGCGGCCCGATCATGCCGACACTTACAATAATCTGGGCATCGCCTATTTCGATTTGGGCGACTTTGAGCTGGCGCTCAGGAATTATGATCACGCTTTGCGTTTGCGCAAAAACTTTGCCGAGGCGCATAGCAATCGTGGCAATGCGCTGCGCCAGTTCCGCCGCTTTGCAGAAGCGGAGAGCGAGTATCTGCGCGCTATCGGGATCAAGCCCAACTATACGGAAGCCTATAATAATATGGGCAGCGTGTTGCGCGACTTGGAGCGGCCTGCGGATGCCGAGGCGGCTTATCGAAAGGCGCTGGCGCTGAAGCCCGGTTATGTCGATGCGATGAATAATCTGGTGCTGGCGCTGAAGGACCTCAAGAAATTCGACGAGGGGCTGGCGCTTGTGAAAGACGTGTTGCGGTTGAGCCCGCGCAACGCCGATGCGTTTTGCTATGCCGGGTCGATCCATATCGAGCAAAAAAACGCCGATCTGGCGTTGGCTATGATCAACAAGTCGCTTGCGATCCAGCCCGACAAGCCCGAGACGCTGAACATGCTGGGGCGGGCTTATTTCGAAGCGAACAACCCCGAGAAAGCCGTCGCCACTTATCAGCGCGCGATTGCGATCAAGCCGACCTATTCCGACCCCTACAACAATATGGGCAATGCTTTGAAGGAATTGGGGCGGTTTGACGAGGCGCTGGTGGCGTTCGACAAATGCCTTGAGCTGACGCCGGATTCGTATGGCGCCTATGTCAATCTGGTCGATGCAAAGAAGTTCACGGCCAACGACGATGCGCATCTGGTGGCGATGGAGGCGTATCTTGCGAAGGCCGATACGCTGCCGGAGGAGCGGCAGATGCATCTGCACTTTGCAGTGAGCAAGGCCTATGATGATCTCAAGCGCTATGACGAAGGGTTTGCCAATCTGCGCAAGGGCAGCGCCATCAAGCGCCGGTCGATCGAATACAACGAGGCCGACATTCTGGGCTATTTCGAGCGGATCAAAAACGCGATCACCAAAGACGTGGTTGCGCGTCAGAGTGGCGGCGGGGTGGCCGGCGACTTGCCGATTTTTGTTTTGGGCATGCCGCGCTCGGGCACGACGTTGGTCGAGCAGATCATCGCCAGTCATCCGCGCGTTGCGGGTGCCGGCGAATTGCGCGACCTGAACGAGACGGTGTCGAGCGTGCGCGACGGGAGCGGCAATCAGGCGCCGTACCCTGAGTTCTTGCCGGTGCTGAAAGGCAATGAGCTTGCCAAGATCGCCGAGACTTATTTCCGCCGCCTGGCCAAGCACGCGCCGAAGGCCGAGCGCATTACAGACAAGATGCCGTCGAACTTCTATTTCACCGGGCTTATTCATCTGGCGATGCCGAACGCGAAGATCATTCACACCAACCGCAATCCCGTGGACACCTGCGTGTCGTGCTTCTCGAAGCTGTTCGCGGGCGAGCAGAGCCAGACTTACGATCTGGCCGAGTTGGGGCGTTACTATCGCGCCTATCACGGCTTGATGCAGCATTGGCGTGAAGTGTTGCCTGCGGGCGCCATCCTCGACGTGAATTATGAGGAGGTTGTCGCCGATACCGAGGGACAGGCGCGGCGGATTTTGGAGTATTGCGGGCTTGCGTGGGATGCCCGCGTGCTCGACTTCCACAAAAACGAGCGACCGATCAAGACGGCCAGCGCCAGCCAAGTGCGCAAGCCGATCTATGCGTCGTCGGTGGCGCGGTGGAAGAACTACGAAAAGCACCTGGGGCCGTTGCTGGCGGAGCTGGGGGATTTGGTCTAGAAGGGCCCCCATCCCCTGCAGCCACCTTCGCCAAGTGGCTTCGGCGGGCGCAGGGACTTCCCCCGTAAACGGGGGAAGACACCAGGTTTTTTCTCTGCCCCCGCTTGCGGGGGAAGTGGCTGCGCAGCGATAGCTGCTGCAGACGATGGGGGCATTTGTGTTTTGGGGACGGTATGGCGCAGGATTTGTTGAAGACCGCCGAGGCTCACTATCAGGCGGGGCGCCTGGCCGAAGCGGAAACGGTGCTGCGCCAATTGCTGCAGCAACAGCCGCAGCACACCGAGGCGCTGCATGCGTTGGGGCTTGTGGCGTTTCGTGCGGGGAAGATCGAGGCGGCGGTGCAGCTGATCGAGCAGGCGCTGATCATCGATGCCAACAATGCGCTGCATCAACGCAACATTGCGGCGATGTACCGCCAGACCGGAAAGTTCGACAAGGCGATCGAGCATGGCAAGGCGGCACTGCGTCTGAAGCCCGATCATCCGATGACGCTCAACAATCTGGGCGTTGCCTATTTTGATGTCCGTGATTTTGCATCCTCGCTGGCCAGTTACAATCAGGCGATCGTGCTCGACCCCCGGTATTCAGAGGCGCTGAGCAATCGCGCCAACGTCTTGCGGCATTTCGGGCGGCTTGACGAGGCTGAGGCCGACTGCAGGCTGGCGCTTGAGATCAACCCGAAGAACTGGGAAGCGCACAACAATTTGGGCGGTGTGATGCGCCAACAGGAACGCCCGGCCGAGGCCGAGCAGGAATTTCGCCTGGCGTTGGCAGTGAAAGCCAACGACCGGGATGCGATGCACAACCTGATCCTGGCACTCCAGGAGCAGAAAAAATATGCCGAAGGTTTGGCGGCGGCGGAGCAAGCGCTGCAGGCCTATCCCGACAGCGCTGACGCGTTGTGCATTGCGGGCGCGATATACCTTGAGATGAATAATGTTCCGGCGGCGCAGCGGGTGATCAATCAGTCCCTGGCGATCAATCCCGACAGGGCAGAGAGCCAGAACCTGCTGGGACGGGTTTATTTTGAATCCAGCCAGCCTGAGAAAGCCGTGGAGACTTTTGAGCGCGCACTCGCCGTCGATGCCACCTATGGGGACGCCTATAACAATTTGGGCAGCGCCTTGCGGGAGTTGGGCCGGTTCGATGAGGCGGTGGCGGCCTATGACAAGTGCCTTGCGCTCATGCCCGCTAATTCCGGTGTCTATGCCAATCTGGTTGATGCCAAAACGTTTCGTGACAGCGATGACAGGCATCTTGTGGCGATGGAGCGTGCGGTTGCCGGACCATCCGCCCTTTCGGACGAGCGGCAAATGTATCTGCGTTTCGCCTTGGGCAAGGCCTATGACGATCTGCAGCGCTATGACGAGGCGTTCGACAATTTGGCGCAAGGCTGCGCGATCAAACGGCGGTCCGCCATCTACAATGAAGCGGAGACACTGCGGCTCGTTGAGCGCATCAAAAGCGTGGTCACGAGCGGCGTCGTGGAGCGATTGCAGGGCCACGGTGTGGCGAGCGAACAGCCCATTTTCATCATCGGCATGCCGCGGTCGGGCACGACATTGATCGAGCAAGTCATCGCCAGTCACCCCAGCGTGAAAGGTGCGGGTGAGTTGCGTGAGGTGAATGATGCGCTGGGCGAGTTTCGCATGGGGCGCGCCAGCCGAACGCCTTATCCCGAACTTATGGGAGAGCTGCCCCCCCCCGAATTGGCGAAGTTCGCGCAGAGATATTTGGAGCGGGCTGCGCGTCATGCGCCAGCTTCCGCGCGTTTTACCGACAAGATGCCTTCTAATTTCTTTTACCTGGGTCTCATCCGCCTGGCGATGCCGAAGGCAAAAGTCATTCACGTCAATCGCAATCCGGTAGACACGTGTTTGTCGTGCCATTCGAAATTGTTTTCCGGCGAAGTCAATTACACCTATGACTTGAGCGAGCTTGGCCGGTACTACAGGGCCTATCACGGGTTGATGCAGCATTGGCGCACGGTGTTGCCCACCGGTTCAATTCTTGATGTGCAGTATGAAGATGTGGTGAGTGATATCGAGACGCAGGCCAAGCGCATTTTGGACTATTGCGGACTTTCATGGGACGCGCGCGTGCTTGACTTTCACCTCAACGAGCGCCCGATCAAAACGGCAAGCACCGCCCAAGTGCGCCAGCCGATCTATAGTTCGTCGATGGAGCGCTGGCGCAATTATGAGAAACATTTGGGGCCGCTGCTTGGCGAGCTTGGCGATCTGGCGAGATAGCTAAACGGCGCCGCTGGCTTTGAGTCCGGCTGCGTTCTTGCGCAGAAAGCGTTCCAGCGCCGCCAAATGCAGACGGCGCAAATTCTCTTCGCGGAAGGTTTTGAAGCGCGCAGGGACGGTCACTCCTGCCACTTTGAGGCCGATCGTCAGTTCGTCGTGAAAGACATTCTGGTGCGATGTGCAATGGAGAAGCGCTACTCTCTCGTCGCCGCAAAACACCTGGTTGTTTTTGGTGTGCGTTTCGCCCAAGAGCGCCGAATGCGCGTTCCAGCGCTTCGGGTTGAGGATCATTCCCTGGCTCGCGTTCGAGTAGAATAGGATGTTGAAGGCATTCTGATCGATGCACACCTCGCCCTGGATTTTCGCGGTGAGGCGCGGCCACTGTGTGAGAAACTCGTGTGCGTCCGCAAATAAAACAAAACCGGTGTTGAGGTAGCGCAGATCGGCGTGGCCTGGATGTTCGGCGGCGAAATGGGCGAGAGCGGGCGCATGAAACGCGGACGCGAAGCGCGACAACGTGGGGTTGGGACCCATATCCGGACAGGCTGCAAATTTCTTTCCGGTTGCCGTCATATCGTCAAACAGCGCGGCGACGCTTGAAATGGCGGGATCGAGGCAGAGCATGTCGCTGTCGAACCAGGCGAAATTCTTCACCTGGAGCTCGCGGACATAAAGGCCGAAACAGGTTTTCAAAGTGTAGGGATGCAGGTTGGCGGGGATTTCAAACGGGCGAGGCAGCAGGCGTCCTTGAGTGCTGAAGAAGCGGGCTTGTTCCGGCGTGAATCCGAAATCCATGACGCGGATGTCGAGGTCCGGCGCTTGCTCACTCAGGCTCTCAACGGCCGCATTGACCAACCAAAAATAATTGCTGTTGGCACCGGTGACGAAAACGAACCGGTCGCTCAATGCGGCCCTTCGCAAATTACGTCGCCATCGCGCTCGTCATGGCGTCATAGGCTTGGCGGAAGCCGTGGAGCAGTTGATCGACGCGGACCTTGCGGTCCTTCTGCGTTTTATCCTTGATGGTGTAGATGAGCTTGAGCGTTTGGCCTTGCCGCATTTGCGCCAGGGCTTCAGATGGCAGCGCACCCTGGGCGATGCATTCTTTCGCGGAGCACTTCAGAGGTGCTGTAAACATCGTGTTCTTGTCGATGGCAAAGCCGATGGTCGCGGCTGCACGGGCGCCGAGCGGCAGGCGGAAAATTATCGCGGGCGTTTTCTTGGTATCCAACATCAAGACGTTGAAGCCTGCTGCAAGCAGCGCTTTTTTGTTGGGACCGGCGACAATCATTTTTGCGTTTGTCCGGCACAGGCGCTTTGGCAAAGTCTGGGCCGTGGCGGCTCCCGCATCTCTCGGCTTTAGGTTCTGGCAAACCAGTGTCCAGGCGCCAAACGGCTGTTGGCCGACAAAACCAGGCTGTACGTCTGCCGTCTGAACGGGCGGCAAGTCCGCCGTTTGCGGTGTTTGTTCGCTTGTGCCAGAAAATACGAAAATCAGCACACTGATCGTAAGCACGAGTGCCGCCGCACCGGCGTATCCGGCCCAGCCAAATTTTGTCATCAGGTTTTGCATTTTCTTGACCCAGTTAACCGACTCACTCCCCGGAGTGTTGGTTAAGGGATAGGCAAGAGCCCTGCGTGCATCAACTGCCGGGTCTGCAACTCCTGCGCGTTGTGCCCGCATTTACCGCACTGCTCTCGAATGGTTCACCCTGAAGCTCACAAGTGTTAGAAGGATCGCCAAAGGGAAGGCCTTTGGTTTCGTCGTGCTTTTGGGATGAAGGGCGCGGTGCTGCTATTGGCTTGGGTTAGTCATGTCACGGTGGATTATTTTTGCCGGTATCACTGCGATGCTCGTGACCGGTTATTTCGCGATCTTTTTTGAACGCGGCGAGGGTTTGCTTCGCAGCGTAAGATTCATTCCGGCCAAGCTTCAGGTCCAGGTCGAGACTGCGCTCAGAGGGTCGGGTGCGGAATGGGCACAAGTCGAAATGGATGGGCAGAAGGCGATATTGTCGGGACTGGCGCCAAGTGAGGCGGACCGCGAAGACGCTATTGTGGCGGCCAGGCATGCGGCAGGCCCAGGTGGCACGTGGTGGGGCGGGATCACAAAAGTCGAGGCCGGACAGATCAAACTCGCAGCGCCTAAGAAACCCTATGAGTGGCGAGCCATTTTAGGAGCGGGCCGGCGCGTGAGCCTGGAAGGTTGTGTGCCGGGGCAACGTTTCCGCAGGGCCCTGGTCGCAGAGGCACGAAAGCTTTTTCCAGGCGGCGTTGAAGATCAAATGGCTGTCGCTGGCGGGCAGCCGACTGGCGACTGGCTGGACGCGGCAACTGTCAGCCTGCAACAACTCGCGCGCTTGCAGAGTGGCGAAGCGCGCGTTGAAGACACCGTTGTCAAAGTGCTTGGGCAATCGCCGGATGCTTCGGTTCACGCGACGATTTTAGAGGCGTTGCAAAACGTGAAGCGGCCCTATGAAGGGCAAGCCGAAATGTCACTGGCCAATAACGCGGATCTGCCACCGCCCGATGAAGCGCCTGCGCCTGCGCTGACATCGCAACCTCCCGTGCAAAGACTGGCTGCCGCCGACTGTCAGAAACTGGTCGACGAGGCGATGCGCAGCAATATCATCCGTTTTGAAAGTGGATCTGCTACGCTCAGTTCTTCGGGGTTGAAAGTTCTGGAAACCATGACGCAGACCGCCATGGCGTGTTCCACACTCAAACTCAAAATATCGGGGCATACCGATGGGACTGATCGCGAAACAGCGGCCACGGATTTGAGCCGCAAACGGGCCAATGCCGCGGCCAAATATTTGAAGGACAAGGGCGTGGAGGCGGGGCGCATTGCACTTGTCGCTGCGGGATCTTCGCAGCCCGATCCGGACGCTGCGGCCGACGAAACATCGCTCAACCGGCGTGTAGAATTTTCGGTGGTGCCATGAATAAAAGACTGTCGATGCCATGATGTACCTGATTGCACAGATGGCTTTGTTCCTGGCGATCGCCTGTCTGATTGGCATTGTGATCGGGCATTTCCTGGTACGAGACCAGAAATCCGACCATCAGGCGCAGCTCGAGTCTGAAGCCCATGACGCGCGCAATCGTTCGATAGCCGTTGAAAAGGAAATAGAGGAGTACAGGTTACGTCTTGCCGAGCTGGAGGGGCTGCCAGTGGGCGCACGCGCTTCACGGGTCGCGGCACGCGAAGAAGTGGCCGCCCGCATGACCCAACTCGAACGCGAGTTGTCGGCCGCGCACATAGCTGAAAAGCGCCTGAACGAAGAAAGTGGCAAACTCAAAACCGAAGTTGACGCTTTTCGTTCGCGTTATCTGGAAGCGCGCGCGAAATGGGACGAGTACAAAGCCAAAGCCGACGCCCTGGCCGCAGCGCCCGCACCCCTGAACCTTGGCGTGTCCCAGATTGTGCCAGACGACTCCATGCGCCAGCGGGTGCTGGAGCTGGAAGGTTTGCTTGGTGAGGCTGGACGGGAACGCGAGCGGCTGGCTGAGCAGATGCGGAGCTTGACCGCGCGATCGCGCGAGATGGAACGACAGATCGCGAATGCCGGACAAGGCAATGCGACGTCGAGTGATCTAACGAAATCATTGCAAGCCCGGATAGCACTGCTTGAGGCAGGCCTTGCAACCGTCAGCCGGGAACGCGACGGTGCGATACAACTGTCTCAAAATACGGCGGCGCGTGCCCGAGAGCTGGAGCAACATATCGCAAAAGCTGGCATGGGCAGCGAACAGGCGGCTCTGACGAAGTCCGTGCAAGCCCGGATGAGCGAGCTGGAAACCAGAGTGGCGACAGTTGAGCGGGAACGCGATGGGGCGGTACAACAGGCCCAATTGGTGATGGCGCGCGCCCGGGAACTGGAACTGCAAATTGCTCAGGCCGGCAAGGGCAGCGAGCAGACGATCCTTCTGACCAATTCCATGCAAGCCCGGGTGAGCGAATTGGAAGAAAGTCTGGCGAATGCCGCGCGGGAGCGCGATGGGACGGTTCAACAGGCCCGAACAGTAATGGCACGCGCCCAGGAACTGGAACTGCAAATTGCCCAGGCCGGGAAGGGCAGCGAACAGTCCCTGTTGCTGACCCAGTCCATGCAAGCCCGGGCAATCGCGCTGGAAGCGAGTGTTGCGAATGCCGCACGGGAGCGCGATAGTGCCATGGCGCAAGCGCAGAGCTTGACAGGGCGCTTGGGCGAACTTGAACGGCAATTGGTGAGGGCCGGGCAAGGCCGCGAACGCAGCAACGAGGCCGCGCGGACGCTGCAGGCCCGCGTGAAGGAACTTGAAGCACGACTTGCCACGGGGTTCTCAGCGGCGCGCGAAAGCGATAGCCTGCGGTCGCGGGTGGCCGACCTTCAAGACAAACTTGCTGAGGCCGAAGTGGCGCTGAGCAAGTCGATCACGGTGACGCGGCAAGAAACCGACCCGCTGCGCAGTCGCATCGCCGATCTCGAGACACGGCTCTCCGCAGTCGTGGCAGCGCCAAGCGCGGCAGGCACTGATACGCTGCCGATGATGCAGATTGCGGATGATAGTTTCCTGCGGTCACAGCTTGCGGAAGCAGAGGCTAGAGCCGACGCCGCAGAGCGGCGTGCCGCCGAGGCACCGTGGCCGCAGACGGTGCTGCCTGCTCCTGACGATAGTGCGTTGCGGGCGCAGCTTGCCCAGGCTGTCGCGAGAGGAGACGCGGCCGAGCGGCGTGCGACCGAGATTCTTGCGCAGGCGCAGGCGCGAGTGAAGGCCGCCGAACTGCGTGCCGCCGAGGCCGCCTCATTGCGGCAACGGATCGCGCAGCTTGAAACGCAGCGCCCCGCAGGCAACGACGATGAGACCCAGCGGCTTGCCGCGCGAAATGCCGAGCTTGAGCAGTCGCTTGACGGAGAGCGCCGGCAAGCACGCGAGACTCAAACGCTGCGCGCACAAATCGTGAGCCTTGAAACGCGATTGACCGAGGCCCTTGCCGCTGCCGGCAAAAGCAGTGCCGGCGAGGATGTTGGCCTACTCAAAGCGCGGCTTGCCGATGTCGAGCAGCGCCTCATGGCGTCGTCGCAATCGACGATGGAACAGCAATCACTGCGCAGCCGGGTTGTGACACTTGAAGCTTTGCTGCATGAGGCGGCAAAGTCCCGCGATGAAGCTGCGGTGTTACGTTCGAAAGTTGCCGAACTTGACGGGCGCCTGGGCCAGGCCATGAAGACGATGGCGGAATCGCGGGCGCGCAAGCCTGAGAGCGAGGCGGTTTAACGGTTTGGATTTACGCGTTGACGCCGCTTGGCGAACGGCAGAAAGTGCGCCTCGTCCGAAGGGGGGCCCGTTCAGGGGCTGAGAGGCGGTATCACCCGCGACCCTTTGAACCTGATCCGGTTTGTACCGGCGGAGGGATTCGGATTTGCGCTCATCGCGCGCCATCCCCATTCGCCGGCCGTCCGATCAGACCCTCTTCGACCAAAGGATCGCGTGCGGCCATGAACATTCAGACAAAGCCTTCGTTTCAGGTGACCACGGGGTCGATCCCTGGTTCGCTAAAAATTTACGTCGCGGGCGAGCGGCACAAGGATCTGCGTGTGCCGTTTCGCGAGGTTAGTTTGCATCCGAGCGCGAAGGAGGCGCCCGTCAAGCTCTACGATCCTTCCGGTCCGTACACGGACGAAAGCGTCAAGATCGACATTTTCACGGGCGCGCCACGCCTGCGCGATCAGTGGGTATTGGCGCGCGGCGATGTGGAGAGTTACGACGGACGGGCGGTGAAAGACGAAGACAATGGCGGGGCAAGCGGCGAGCGGCTGGTCGCGCCCTTCCCCGCCTCGCGCCGCCCGTTTCGCGCTAGGCCGGGCCGCGCGATCACGCAGCTGGAGTATGCACGCGCGGGGATCATTACGGCCGAAATGGAGTATGTGGCGATCCGGGAAAACCTGGGGCGCGCGACGGGGCCGCGGGACGGCGAGGATTTCGGGGCTGAGATTCCCGACGTGATGACGCCGGAATTCGTGCGCGATGAAGTTGCGCGGGGCCGCGCGATCATTCCGGCCAACATCAATCACGGCGAGTTGGAGCCGATGGCGATCGGGCGTAATTTCCTGGTCAAGATCAACGCCAATATCGGTAACTCCGCCGTGACGTCATCGGTCGCCGACGAGGTCGACAAGATGGTGTGGTCGATCCGCTGGGGCGCGGACACGGTCATGGACCTGTCGACGGGGCGCAATATTCATAACATCCGCGACTGGATTATCCGCAATGCACCGATCCCGATCGGGACGGTGCCGATCTATCAGGCGCTCGAAAAGGTCGACGGGGTCGCTGAAGATCTGACGTGGGAGGTTTATCGTGACACGCTGATCGAGCAGTGCGAGCAGGGCGTCGATTATTTCACCGTGCACGCGGGCGTGCGCTTGGCGTTCATTCATCTGACGGCCAAGCGGGTGACCGGAATCGTGTCGCGCGGTGGGTCGATCATGGCGAAGTGGTGCCTGTCGCATCACAAGGAGAGCTTCCTCTACACACATTTCGAAGATATCTGCGAGATCATGCGCGCCTATGACGTCAGCTTTTCGCTGGGCGATGGGTTGCGGCCGGGGTCGATTGCCGACGCCAACGACGCTGCGCAGTTTGCCGAGTTGGAAACACTGGGTGAGCTGACGAAGGTCGCTTGGAAGCACGGTGTGCAGGTGATGATCGAAGGGCCCGGTCATGTGCCGATGCACAAGATCAAAGCCAATATGGACAAGCAGCTGAAGGCGTGCGGCGAGGCGCCGTTCTATACGCTGGGGCCACTGACGACCGACGTGGCGCCTGGTTACGACCACATCACAAGCGCAATTGGGGCGGCGATGATCGGCTGGTTTGGCACAGCAATGCTTTGTTATGTGACGCCCAAGGAACATTTGGGATTGCCCGACCGTGACGACGTCAAGCAGGGTGTCATCGCCTACAAAATCGCGGCGCATGCGGCAGACCTTGCGAAGGGGCATCCCGCGGCGCGGCTGTGGGACGATGCGATGAGCCGGGCGCGGTTCGAGTTTCGCTGGCAGGATCAGTTCAATCTGGCGCTGGACCCCGAAACGGCGCGGGCCTATCACGATGAGACCTTGCCGAAGGAGGCGCACAAGACGGCGCATTTCTGCTCGATGTGCGGGCCAAAGTTTTGCTCGATGAAAATCACGCAGGATGTGCGCGACTACGCTGCGGCGCTGGAGGAAAGGGACAAGGGCATGGTGGAGATGAGTGGCAAGTTCCGCGCGGGCGGCAGCGAGGTGTTCGTGGCCGTGAAGGGGGCTGCGGAATAGCGCAATCTTTACAGCGTTCCGGCTGCGTGATAAGTGTTACCTGCCTTTTCTGAGGTCGATGACCAGCAAGGGCCAGGTGACGATCCCCAAGCGGCTGCGCGACCATTTGCGGCTGAAGCCTGGGGCGGAGGTCCAATTCGAAGTGATCGCCGGCGGGCGCGTGGTCATTCTGCCCAGGGGCAAGGCAAAGCCCGGCAAGAGCCGGTTCGCCAGCCTCGTCGGTTTCGCAAAGGGCAAGGGCCCCGATATGTCGACCGACGAGATCATGGCACTGACGCGCGGCGAATAGGCATGCGTTGATTTTTGTCGATACCAACATCTTGCTTGATTTTTTGACCGACGACCCGGTTTGGAAGCCATGGTCGCTTGCGGCGTACGAGAGCTCGGCGGCGAGCGACCGGATCGCAATCAACGATGTCGTCTATGCGGAGATTTCGGTTCGTTTTGTCAAGATGGAAGACGTTGAGACCGTACTGGTGCGAACAGCGCTTTCGGTCGAGCCGATGCGCCGCGCCGCGCTGTTCCTGGCCGGCAAGACTTACAAAGCCTATCGCGCGGCCGGCGGCGTGCGCACGGGCGTCTTGCCGGATTTCGTTATCGGCGCGCATGCAACGGTCGCGCAGGCAGCCTTGTTGACGCGCGATCCGCGGCGCTACAGGACCTACTTTCCGGGATTGAAATTGATCGCGCCGGCGTGACTTCGACACAGGTGTGTCACGATGAACGGCTTGTGAACGGCGGGCTTTCGTGCCGTTCAGCTTCAGTGGTGCAGACTTGAGTTCAACGATTCGAGCTCTCGAGTCGCATCATTCGGAGACAGCTAAAATGCGCGATAGCCAAAATTCATCCAACGCTTCCCGGAACGAATTTTTCAACATTGCCTTGCTGACGGCGGTGTTTACCTGCCTGGGGCTGGTCTCTCGTTTACTTTGATAGGCCGGGTAACCACGCCTCTTAAGTTTCTTTGTGACTCGGCACCTCCTCCGGGGACATGCTAGACTTCCTTTGCGCGTTTCTCGAAATGGGACCGGAACATGTCTTGCACATGTACCGGAAAAGGGGCTGGCACATGGGACGGAATATTTTCCTGGCGGGACTGATTGCTGCTTCGTTAGCGGCGCCGGCAATCGCAAATGACGCGGTTGATCCGATGGTTTGGCCAAAGCATCAATGGCGCAGCGATCTGTTCAGCGTGGGTTCGGACAGCGCTCACTCGCATATCGTGCGGGTGCGCCATGCGATCCGGCGCAGCGTCCGGGTTGAGCGTCATGTTTTCATCGAGAGCCAAAGAATGAACACAAAGGCAGGCCCGCGCCGCGCGAAACTGATCCGGATTGGGGGAGATGCTGTAACAGGTGTGTCTGTCAATGCAGTTCGCCAAAGCCGTCCGCGCTGCAGCGGTATGCTGATCCTGACGTGGACAGGTGCCGGGACGACGGCGCGCTGCAACTAAACCCATTACGCGGCCCGCTTCAAACTGTCCATGCTGAAGTTGAGGGGTTTCAAACCCTTTGTTGCGATATGGAACTGCTGTTGAAAAGCGGCATCTGGTGCGGATGTGAATTTGACGTGGGTGCCGTCCCGCTTAACAGACAAAACCACAAACGGCACAATTGCCCCCTTGATATTCAACTTGCCAATGGCTCCAGCGACTTGCGGTGGTGACTGGACGAAGAGCGCGCCGCCGAGTGACAGGTTCATCACCGTTGCCCGGCCGGGGTGTGGGCCTTCGATGTAGGCATCAAGGTTGACGGCAAAGCGGTCTTTGCGGCGGCGTTCAACGTCCGCAGAACTCAGAATACGCAACACCACACTGCCGAGCATACCTACAGCTTCGGCGACGTTTGCCGACAGGCTTTTCATGTTCAAGGCTTTTTGCATCGTGTCTTCGGCTTCGCGCGAAACTACCGAAATTGATTCCGTCATGCCCTGAACGGCACCAAGGGTTTGAGAGGCGCTGCGGGCAATTTCCTCGGTGGTGCTGCTTTGCTGCTCCATTGTCGATGCGATGGCTGCGGCGGCCTCATCGACTGCAGCAATGAGTGTCTGGATGGTGCCCGTTGCCGAAACGGTTTCCGCAGTCGCCTGCATGACCTGTTCGATCTGCCTGCGAATCTCTTCGGTTGAGCGAGTCGTTTGCGTTGACAGGAGTTTCACTTCGTTGGCAACCACGGCGAAACCCTTGCCCGCGTCGCCGGCGCGGGCCGCTTCGATCGTGGCATTCAGGGCCAAGAGATTTGTCTTGTTTGCAATTTCCTCGATGAGGGCAACAACTGTGCCGATTTTTTCCACTACAGTCGAGAGGTTACCGATTTTCTCTTTCGCATGCGCCCCGGCCTGCACCGTCTTTTTCGTTGTGCTGGCGACCATCGAGACTTTGTCGGCAATCTCGCGGAACGAGTTTGTAAGTTCTTCTGTCGCTGCCGCAATCAGATTGGTGCTGGCGAGTGCCTGGTCTGTCGCTGTCGTTGCATCCCTCGATGCTGAGCGCACACGGTTGGCAGAATCCGACATCGCGACCGCATCGCCCGTCATCATTTCGGTCTGGGAACTTGAACTGGCAATTCTTTCCGAAGCGTCTCCACGAACTGAGTCGGCGAGCGCTTTAAGGTGGAAGGCGAGTTTGGCATTATTCTGGACGGCATCGAGTGTTCTGGCCATGAGACCGATTTCGTCCCGGCGTCCGGCATAACTCAGCGCTTGCGCAGAGGCAGGCTTACCCTCAGCGAGAAGCTTTAAGGCGCTCGTCATGGAAAGCAGGGGGGCAATGATCTTCACAAGAACTGCGAGCAACCCCAAGATCACAATCAACAGGGTTGAAATGCCTGCAACCAAATTTGCACTGGCGAAATATGAGTTGTCCGCCGCAGCCTCGACTTCGAGTTCCGCATTGACTTTGGACGTGTTCGCAACAATGGCGTCGATCACAGTGCGATGGGCGGTGTAAGCCGCCTGCAGTTGCTGGTAGGCCACCTTGGCGCCGTCGATGTCGCCGCTCGAAAGCGCGGGTAGGAAGCTTGCGGTGAGTATTTCAAAGAACCTATTTGCGGGATCATGAGCCGCTTTCGTCAATTGCTCCTGTACGGATTTGTCGAAATCAGCAGTGAGCCAGAATTCATGCCGGGTATCGTATTCCTTTTTCAGTTGTTCCAGGCGCTTGGCGTGGATTGCAACCTTGCCGGGATCGTTCAGCGCCAGGGTCGCTTCAAGATTAAGACTCAAGAATGTATTCGGGCGGCGGCAGAATTTCTGCGATGAGGTCCTTGCCCAGCACCATTTTGGCATAAAGGGGACTGCCGATTTTGAGCGTGTCAAGAGCGGTCCGGTTGGCAAATGCCAATCCACCTAGAGTGACTGCCATCGCAAAACCGACCAGAACCAGAAACCGGCTGACGCTGATATTGCTTAACATCATTGATTTCTCTGCACGCATACACGCCCTGTGCCGTAACAAGCGAACTGGGTTAATAGGACCTTTAGGATTGTGACAGCGCGGCTACCCTGAGCGGTGGGACCGGCATTTTCGCATTTTCTGATAATGGCAACCGGCTCAGGTTACCTATTGGAAGCCATGCTGCAAAGGCGGTGTGGCGAAGGGATGATTGTTTAACCCAGCCACCCCAGAATGATGGCAGTTTTGGGATTTGTGTGATGGCCGTGAGTGCGCGTGCACATGTGAGCAATTTGAATGCGTCGAAGGCAAAGACCGCGCCGGACGTATTCCGTACGATTCCGTTCAACCTTTATGCGCTGCTTGAACCGCACAAGAAGCACCGGCGCCTGACGCTGCGCGTCGAGCGCTTGCCCACGAAGGCACGCTTTTCAAGCGGGCGGCGAAACGGCGACGGGTCGTGGTCGCTGACGCGCGAAGATCTTGAGGACTTGAACTATCTGCTGCCCGAGGGTGCCGAAGAAAATCACACTTTGGCGATCAGGGTGCTTGAGCCTGAGAACGGCAAGACGATAACGGTGCTCGACTTTCATTTGGGAAATCCGCCACAAACGCCGTCAAAGAAAGCAGCGGCCAAAGCAGATTCCGGCGTGGAGTTGCAGGGGCTGCGCGATGAGCTGGGCCGCGCGAAGGCTGAACTGGAGGCGCGGAAAGCAGGGGAGATCGTCCGGTTCGCAGAGGCCGAGGCGCAATGGAAAGAGGCTTTGGCCAATGCGCTAGACGATGCGTGCACTCAGTTTCTGTCGGATCGCGAGCGCCACGCCAGCACGAGCCTTGAGCTGAAAGAATTGCGTAGTGAGTTGGAACAGGCGATGGCTGGGCTGACAAGTAGCGATGGTCAGCAGCGGGGCTTGCGCGATGAACTGAGCCGGGTGACGGCAGCCCTTCAGGTGCGTGATACTGAGCTTTCGCAAGCGCTGCAAAGCCTCGGGAAACGCGATGAACAGCTTCGGACCAGCGCCGGCGCGCATGAAGCCGCACGCGCGGCCTGGAGAACCGAGGAGGCTGCACGGTTGGCGGCGGCGCAGAGGCAATGGCAGGCGCAAGCGGACAAAGCTGTGTTTGAAGCACGCGCGCAAGGTGGGGCCAGCAAACCTGACAGCGCGTTGCAAGAGGCGCTGAGGGCCGCTCATGCGACGCTGGTTGAACGTGAGGCGGCGCTTGCTGGCCTGAGACGGAACGCGGAAGTCGAGCGCGTGCGGTGGCAGCAAGAGGCACGGGAGGCCATCGCGCTTGGCGAGCGGGAGCAGCAGGGGCGCGTGGCTGAAGCGCTTGCTTGCGCAGAGGCGCAGTGGCGCCGTCAGGCGGAACACGGCCAACAAGACGCGGTGACGCGGGCTGAAGCGGCTGAAGCAGCGGTGGCGAAACTGCAGTCGCGCGTTGCCGATGAGAGGGGCTTGCTGAGCGAGTTGACGACAATGCGGGCGACGCTTGGCGCGAGCGAACTTGAGCTGACGCAGTTGCGTGAACGCCAGGCGCACGCACAATTTGTCGCCGAGCAGACAACGTTACCGGCGCGCGACGAGCAACGGATCGAAGCTGAAACCCGCGCGGCTAGCAAACGCAGACGGGTGCGCGAGATTGTCGTGGCGGCCTCACTGGCTGCGGCTGGTGCGGTGCTTTATATGGGCGTCGAGTCACTGTTTTCAGGGACAGCACCCGCGCCCGTCGCGCCGGGTGCAGCACTGACCGTGATCGAGCCGGTAGCGCTGCCCAAGGCTGTGCTTATCGAGCATGTTAGACTGAGGGCAGGTCCTGAACGCAGCGAGTCTGTCGTTGCCAAACTTGCGCGCGGGACGGAAGTGCTGGTGATCGAGCAGCACAAGGAATGGACCCTGGTGCGCACGCAGAGTGCCCGCGGACTTGCCGGCACACGCGAAGGCTGGGTTCGCAGTTCGGACTTGCAAGTTGAGACGCCGTAGAGCGCGCCCTTACTCGCCGTGGATGGAATCGCCCACGAGGCGCGTGGCCTGGGCTTTCTGGTTTGCCTTGGCGTCGTAGATTTCGACCGGGAGTGCCAGATAACCCGCATTGAGATTACCCATGGCGGCCAGCAGGGTGAAAATCGCTATCGCTTCATTGCGGTTGCTGGCCATCAATTGTGACTGGGTCAAAAGATAGCCTTGCCTCAGGCCCAACAGGTCAGTCACTGAGCGGTGCAGCTTGGGGTCTGCGATTTCCTTGCGCAGACCTTCGAAGGCGCGCAGCACGGTGGCTGCTTGCACCTTGTTGACGTTTCTAATGGCGCGGATCGACACAAGCTCGTACCAGGCACGAACGGCGTTGCGCAGGCTCTGGCGCTGACTGCTGGTGATTTTCAAACGCGCTTGATTGTTGAGTTCGCGTGCGGCACGGATCTCTGACCATTCGGCACCGGTATTGAACAAGGGTATTGTGATGCCTGCACTGATTGAGGCTTCTCGCTTGAGAGATTCGGGGTCATATTCCTGACCGCTGGTGCCCAGGCGCGCTGTGATTTGTGCGCTGGGAAGCAGGTCTGCGTAGGCCTTTGAGACGGCATGGCTGGATTCTTCTTCGACGGCGCGCGCCTCGTCGATTTCCGGCACTTTGCCTTGAGCTGCTTTCTCCACTTCTTCGAGAGAGGCGGGCGGCGCGGGAAGTTTTTCAGGCACGGCAAGAGTTGAACGCAGGCGTTGGCCTTTGGCGTCGATGCAGGGATTGACCCGCGGTGCATCTTCGGCAACCGCCACCACTACCGCTAACGGCGGCTCACCCACAACTTGCTCATAGGCGCGCCAGCTGTCCTGGAGTTCGGCGAAATTCGCGATACATGTGGCGCGCGCTGCTTCGAGGGCCGCCTGAATCTGATCGACCTCGGTGTCGGTTGCCTTGGCCTTGTCACGCCGGTCGCTGAATTCCTTGAACAGATCCTGCAGCAGCGAAATGTCGGTGCGCACCAGGTCGAGAACGGCTTCGTTTCGCAAAACATCGACGAAGACGGTTGCGGCATCGAGGAGGATACGCTGTTCCCTGGCACGCAGGCGCGCAACTGCGCCGCGCACGCGTGCAAGGGCCTGGCGCTTGGCGGCTGCGTTTCTGCCGCTGGTCAACAACGGTTGTCTGGCGACGATATCTGCCGACCAGGATTGGCTGCGAATGTCGAACTTTGATGCTGAATCTTTTACTGTTGCCGAATAGAGGCTGTAGTCACCTTCGAGCGAAACTGACGGCCGCCATTTCGCATTGGCCTGTGATACGTCTTCATCGACGGCACGCAAGCGGGCACGCTCCGCCGCCAAATCAGGGTTGGTCTGATAGGTTTTGGCCAGCGCATCCTGCAGTGTTTGTGCCTGCGCTGTGTGCCACGGCAACATGACAGCCACAAACGCCGCAACATATCTCCAGCCGAAAGCCTGACGGCCCGGCTTTATCGGCGTCCACCGCATTCTGTCCCCCCAAATCCCCGGGCCAACGTAGCGGTGAGGCGGGCCACAGGTGGAGGATTGGTTTTCAAGCTGGCTGGAGCCGGCGCATGCATATGGTATGGTTGGGCGGCGGTGATCACCAGTTGTAGTAACCAGGGTCATAAAGTTGTGTTCGTGTGGTACACGCGTCACGGTTGTGACTTGATGAAATGTCCGCATGGAGAAATGCAAGCATGAGTGACCTGGTCTTACGGGCTGATGAAGGCAGTGTTGTGGTTTTGACGCTGAACCGGCCCGAGAAGCGCAATGCGTTGAACCTGGCTTTGTTTGGCGAGCTGGATGCGCATGTGATGGCCATTCGGGCTGCAGGTGATGCTTTTGGTGCCGTGATATTGAAGGCCAACGGCCCGGTGTTTTGCGCCGGGAACGATTTGGGAGAGCGCGGGGTGCAGGCGCCTGAGGCGTTTTATCAGGCGAGGGTGATCACGCGCTTGGCCACCCTGCCCCAGCCGGTGATCGCGGCCGTGCAAGGCGGCTGTTTTACCGGCGGGCTTGAGCTGGTGCTGGCGGCGGACATTATCATTGCCGGAGAATCGGCGAGCTTTGCCGATACGCATGGCAAGTTCGCGCTGGTGCCGGCCTGGGGGATGAGCCAGCGCCTGCCGCGGCGCGTGGGGCAATGGAAAGCGCGCGAGATGATGTTTTCCTCGCGGCCGGTTTCGGGTGCGGAGGCGGCGCGGACAGGGCTTGCCAATCATTGTGTCCCCGATGAGCGGCTGGACGCAGAGGCAATGTCCTTGGCCCGCGACATTGCGGCCAATAGCCGTCACAGCGTTTTTGCTTACAAGAAACTGATGATGGAGTCAGAAGATCTATCGCTCGACGCGGGTCTGGCGCATGAAGTGTTCAACAGTTCGGGCATAGGCGCCGACTTTGCCGAGCGGGTTGGCGGGCGGTTCAGGAAATAGACTTGCCTTCGCAGACCGGCTTCCACAATTGCGCATCGTGGCCAAAATAAATGCGCGTGCCCTGGGTGCGCAGAGTGGTCAGGCGCTCCAGGGTGGCGAGGCCTGCCACTTTGTCAAAGGTGAAACCCGGCAGTTTCATTTCGTCGAGGTTGCTTTGGATATGGCAACAGTCTGCGGCGGGCAGCAGGCCGCCTGAAGGCAGTTTTACGTGGGCGCTTTGATGGCCGGGGCCTGTGTCGAACAACGCGCGGCCCTTGGGGTGTTCGATCAAATAGGCGGGGACAGGTGATCGGATATAGGCCGTGTCCGTGTCACCTTCGATGAAGAAGCCGGGCTTGCACTGAAACCTGCCGCAGTTGAAGGCTAAGAGGCGTTGGTCATGGCGAGCCGGGGACAATGAACCCGGCAGCACCTATACACAAGATTGCTGGCGGGACCCTTGTTGGCGGCACCCTTGGCGGGGCGAAATTTCATCAGGACCTTGTTTTCCAAACTTTGCAAGTTCTATCTATATGATATTATTATCATTTTTATGTTTATTGTAAATCTATAGTCTACCTATACATTTGCACTGATGCTGCACCGCCGTCTCGCCACCCGACTCCAACATCTACTCGCCCATTCACCGGCGGTGGTCCTGCTCGGGCCGCGTCAAGCTGGAAAAACGACACTGGCGTTGCAGATCGCAGCGCAGCAGCGTTGCGTCTATCTCGATCTGGAAGACGAAGGCGAGCGCGCAAAACTTTCCAATCCCGCTCGCTATTGTGAGGACCACCAGGATGAGTTGATCATTCTCGATGAGGTGCATCGGCTACCAGAACTATTTCAAAGTTTACGCGGCGTCATAGACAGAGGGCGACGCCAGGGCAAAGCCAACGGACGATTTCTACTTCTTGGCTCTGCGGCGATGGACTTGCTCAGGCAATCGGGAGAGAGTCTGGCCGGGCGTATCTCTTATCTTGAGCTGGGACCATTCGATGCACTGGAAGTCGAGCCTCCCACAATTGAAACCCTGTGGGTACGCGGCGGCTTTCCGCGCAGCTTTCTTGCGGAGAATGACACTCTGAGCATTGAGTGGAGGCGCAATTTCATTCGCACGTATCTCGGACGCGATGTGCCGCAGTTTGGTTCACGCATAGCTGCGGAAACGCTTCGCCGGTTCTGGATCATGCTTGCGCACAACCAATCCCAAATATTCAACGCGGCGACTTTTGCACGAGGCCTTGGCGTCTCGGGAATGACAGTTGCAAGCTATCTCGATTTGCTTGTCGATTTGCTTTTGGTACGACGGCTGCCGGCGTGGCATCGCAATGTGGGAAAACGTTTGGTGAAATCACCAAAAGTCTATGTGCGTGACAGTGGCGTTGCGCATGCGCTGTTGGGCATTGGCAGCAAAGAATCGTTGCTGGGCCATCCGGTCGTGGGGCATAGCTGGGAAAGCTTCGTGTCAGAAACGCTGATTGGAGCGGCCCCCGAGGGAACGGAAGCCAATTACTACCGCACTTCAAACGGCAACGAAGTGGACCTCGTCCTCACCTTGCCGGGTGGCAAAGTGTGGGCCATAGAGATCAAACTCAGTTCCGCACCAACGGTTGAACGCGGTTTCCATCGTTCGTGTGAGGATTTGAAACCAGCGGCGCGATTTGTGGTCTATCCGGGCGACGAGCTCTTTTCAGTAAATGATGGCATCGATGCAATAGGCGTTGCCGGGCTTGCCAGAAAACTGCAGGAGATGACGTAGATTTCGCCGCAAGACGGTGATGGCCAGGCACCCGGGTTGCGCATACCAGGGGTTTCACCACTCGTAGGCGCGGTCGATGATTTGGTTCGAGACTTGCGCCGACATGATTTCGGCGGGCTTGGGCCGTGGAGCTTCGAACAAGGCGGTGGCGTAGGAGACTTCGACGACATAGCGGCCCAGCTGAACGGTCTTGCCCTTGCGGATGCCGGTGCGCTTGTTGACGGCGACGAACAGCGCGCGCTTGAAGGGCAACGGCAGATTGATGAGCGATTGGCAATCGGCACAGGGGTTGGCAATGGCAAAGGGGCCTGCCGCCTTGCAATCGCAGACGATGGAGAGGTCATCGGCGTTGCATTCCATGCCTGCATCGGCCAGAAGCATCGGCAGCCGATTGAACAAAGCCGGGTCGCTTGACAACAGATCGGCAATGACGCGGTGCGTGTCGCGCGCAACGTCTTCGGCCATGGCGCAATCGGTTGGTTTGGCCTGAACCGGCTCAGACGAGATTTTTGTCCACTTGGCTGCGGCCGGATCGAGGCGCAGGGCCGCCATGACGTTACCGAGGCAGGGCGCGTAGGCGAGTTGCCGGTTCGTGGTCATCGACAGACCGACGCCGAGTGCGGATACGGTAAGGGCGACCGTTGCGATTTCCCATGACCATCTACGGATGAATTTCCACATGACGCATCTCCCCCGGCGTCGCCTTTGTGGCGATTCGCATTTGTGGGAGTCTATCGGGAATGGGGGGCTGGGGTGCGCTTGCGTTTCGTTGAACGCGCTGAGTTACATAAGTCGCACGTGTCCTGCTGCGGGAGATGGGACTGACTCGCCACTTGTGCGGGACGGAAATTGTCTCCTCACCCTTTTTTGCGAAGCGAAAAAAAGGGTGAGGGGTGCGCGCGCAAACGGGGCGTTGTGTAAGCCGACGGACGGCTCGTTCCAGGAACCATGGTCAGCATACTCATTTCGCTCGCCATCGGTTGATGTGTCGCGTCGCGGAATTCCTACCGGAACCAACACAGCTGTTCCGTCGTTGCGAGCAGCGTGCCGCCCCGGCTCCACATTTTCGCGTTCGAACCGACGGTTGCGTGTTCGATGCGCGTTCCGATCATGTCGGAGAGGACGAAGTCGTCGCCGCAGGCGGCGAGTTCGGGTTCGGTCGCGTGGATGTAGATCGACATCGTCGTCGTCGAAGAAGGGCGCGGCGTCATGCCGAGGTACCAGACGCGCGGGGGGCCGATGTCGCAGAGGAACGCCATTTGTACGGCGTCGAGTTTGCGGCCCGAGGTTTCGCGTTGCCACACCAGCGAGCGGGTGGACGGCTTGTTGAAGGGTGGGCTGCCCAACACGGCGCGCATGTCGACGCGCTGGCCGAAGGGGCCGGGCGGGTGAAACGGTTCGATGGTTTCGGGCGGCGGAGCGCCTGGCATCTGGTCTTCGGTGAAGCGGTCGCTCTCGCGCCGGTTGGCGAGCACCATGGTCGCGGTCGCAGCAAGTTCGCCTGAGGTCGCGCCTTCGACGATGAGATCACAGCGCCAATAGGCGAGCGAGCGGCTGGCGCCGAGGCGCTGCGCGTGGAGATTCAAAAACGAGCCGGGCGGGACGCGGTTCACGTAATGAACGGTGGCGGCGGAGAGCGTGCCTTGCGCGTCCGGGTGCGCGAGCACCGCCTTCGCGAGGAGCGCCATCGTCCAGCCGCCGAACATCCCGGTGTTTGCTTCGTATTGCGGATCGGCAAGCGCGCGCCATCTGCCCTGCCCTTGCGGCTCGAGTGCGAGCGAATTGTCGAGTGCTGTCATCCTGGTCTCCAAGTGGGGGAGGATTTCATCGGCGCGTTGAGAGCGGCCACCAACGGCAGCTGGCTTCATCCGCGAATTGAGATTGTAGTGCACTGGCAAGGCTGCGCTCGCCGGTCGCGCTTCGTGAGTTTACACGAGAAGACTTTGCGTGTCAGCGTCAAGTTGGTGCCCTGGGACGGAGTCGAACCGTCACATCCGAAGATACTGGATTTTGAGTCCAGCGCGTCTACCAGTTCCACCACCAGGGCACGATTGCGGGGCGTCACGGGGCTGGACTTGGTGGTGGCCAACCCTCGGCTTAGCGCAAGGGGGCGCATATTAGGGACGTGGGGGCGTTCGTCAACTGAGGCTTGGTGAGGTTTGGCCGATTTGCGGCGCTCAATGCCGCATTCATGGGTGCGTGCGGCCGGGCGCGGAGCGGGTTAGTATGGCCTGATGACAGAGCAAGCACTTCCGGCGCGGATGCGCGCAATCGGCCAGCACCCGCAGTTTCCGGCGATCGGAATTGCGCTGGTTAGCGTTTTGATCATCGCGGGTGCCTGGGCGTTTCAGGTGTTCGGCGGGTTGCCGCCCTGCCCTTTGTGCCTGGAGCAACGGGTGCCGTGGTATTTGCTGATTGCGGTTGGCTTCGGGCTGATTGGGGCGCAGAGGTTGAGCGCACCGCGTGCCGTCGTGACGGGGTTGTTTGCACTGGCGGCGCTGCTGGCGCTGTGGAGTGCCGGGCAGGGGCTCTATCATGCGGGCATCGAGTACACCTGGTGGAAAGGGCCGCCGACCTGCACGGCGGGTGGGGGCGGTGTCGATCTGAACGGCGGGCTCGACAGCATTTCCTCGGCTGAGATTGTCATGTGCGATGTGGCAGCGTGGACTTTGTTTGGTGTGTCGCTGGCGGGGTTCAATGTTTTGTTTTCGCTGCTGGTGCTGGCTTTGGCTGGACTGGGCCTGAGGGGGCGACGCTGATGGTGAAGGCAACACCGCGATTGCCAGGGCATGGTGCGTCCGGCGGGAATCTTGCACGGATGATCCGGGTTGATCATGCGGGCGAGTATGGTGCGGTGCAGATTTATCGCGGGCAACTGGCAGTGCTGGGGCACACGGCTTGTGGTGACACAATAAAACACATGGAAGCCCAGGAGCAGGCGCACCTGCAGAAGTTCGATGCGTTGGTGGCCGAGCATGGCGTGAGGCCGACAGTTCTGTCGCCGTTGTGGAGCGTTGCAGGTTACGCGCTGGGGGCCGTCACGGCCATGCTGGGCGAGAAGGTTGCGATGGCGTGCACTGCGGCGGTTGAAGAGGTGATCGACGAGCACTATGCCTCTCAGGTGGCGGCGCTGGCGCAGGACGGCGCGGAGCACGCTGAGTTCAAGTCAACGATCGAAGCGTTTCGGGAAGATGAAATTGCGCATCGCGAGACTGCGATCGAGCACGGCGCGGAGGATGCGCCGGGGTATCAGGTGCTTTCGGAGGCGATCAAAACCGGCTGCAGGCTTGCTATTCGGCTGTCGGAGCGGTTTTAGCGGTGGTGGCTGAGCCGCAGCGTGCAACGGCTGCCAATTGTTCGCGTGCGGGCGAAACCCTGGCCGCAGCGTTTGCGGATGATCCGGTGACATGCTGGATGGGGCGGCGCGATGGCAAGCGCGACGCCGGGCGGCGGCACATGTTCGGCTTTCTGGTTGCCAATCTGGGGTTGCCCGGAAACGAGCTTTGGACGACGCCGGACCTTAGTGCTGCGGCCCTGTGGGTGCCGCCGGAGCGCGCCGATCTGAAGCAGCCCATTTTGCAGGAGCTGAAAATGATCCCGGCGATGATTGCGTTTGCAGGATTTGGCGGGCTGTCACGGGTGAATGACTTTCGCAAGACGACCGAGCGCCATCATCCCAAGGGGCCGCCGCATTTTTATCTGATGACCATCGGCGTGGATCCGAAATTTCAGGGACATGGTATTGGTTCTGCCTTGCTTGAGGCGAACCTCCGCACCATCGATACGAAGAGGCTGCCCGCCTACCTGGAATCGTCGAGCCCGAAAAATCTGGCGTTGTACCGCCGGCATGGGTTTGAAGTTATCTCAGAGTTCCGCCCTCGCGCCGACGCGCCACCCTTGTGGGGCATGTGGCGCGCAGGGCGCGGCTGAGCTTACGGCTCGAGCTCTGTGTCCCAGTAGAGATAGTCGGCCCAGGACTGGTGCAGATAGTTGGGCGGGAAGAGGCGGCCGTTGGTGTGAAGCAAGGTCACGGTTGGACGATGCGGACGCTGAAGGGGGAACATGCCTGCCTGGTGAGGCAGCTTACCGCCCTTGAACAGGTTGCAGGGCGCGCACGCGGTGACAACGTTTTCCCAGGTCGTGCGGCCGCCACGCGAACGGGGGACGACGTGATCAAAGGTGAGGTCGTTGGCGGTGCGCGTGCCGTGGCAGTACTGGCACTGAAAGCGATCGCGCAGGAAGACGTTGAAGCGCGTAAAGGCCGGGTGGCGCGAGGGCTTGACATAGGCCTTCAGCGAAACGACGGACGGTAACCGCATCGCCAAAGAGGGCGAGTGCACGATACGGTCATACTGCTCGACGATGTTTACGCGGTCCATGAACACGGCTTTGATCGTGTCCTGCCACGACCACAGCGACAGCGGAAAATAAGACAGCGGCCTGAAATCCGCGTTCAACACCAACGCGGGGTAAGCCTGAGGTGCGCGCTCAGAAGTGGCTAACACAGCACTTGACCCTTTTGTGCGCGATGCCTGAAAGCGCGCTCCTTTCTTCGTGTGGCGCCATGGAGTTGGCGCCCATTCCGGTGCAACCTATCTTATGGAGCCAACATCACGCAACCGAATGGGAATTTCGGCGGGAAAACTAGCATTTGTTCCATGACGCGGCTGTGACGGTGTCGTCACTCGCCTGTGACGGGCATGGGGGCGGCATCCGCTTTTGCTGTCAGCTTTCCGGAAAATGCATCGGCCAGGAAGCGGCCGGCGAGGTCAAGTCCGTCAGGCCCGATGCCATGGCCGATGCCGCGCGAGATGTGCCAGCGCGTGGAAACGCCCGCCGCCCCGAGGCCATTCACGGCGGCATGGATGGCTTGGACGGGAATCATCTGGTCGGCGTCGCCATGAACGAGAAGTACGGGCGGACGAGAGATGATTTCAGCCGGGAGTCTTTCGGGTCCGGGAAGTACGCCCGAGAAGCCAACTATGGCGGCCGGCGCGACCTGGCGGCGGAGACCGACATAAAGGGACATCATGGTACCCTGGCTGAAGCCCACCAGCGCCAGACGCGAGGCGTCGAGGTTCAGGCGCTGCAATTCGGAGTCGATGTAGGCGTTGAGGATGGGGCTGGCGCGTTCCACTCCACGCAGCATCTCATCGGGCTGCATCCGGGTGATGCCGAACCATTGATAACCCGAAGGGGAACCGGGGCAGCGCTCGGGCGCGTGAGGCGAGGCGAAGGCCGCAGTCGGCAGCAGGCGCTGCCAGTGTTTGCCCAAGCCGATCAGATCATTGCCGTCGGCGCCGTAACCGTGGCAGAAAATAACGAGGCGATCGGCGGTGCCGGACGCGGCGGGCAGGCGCGGTCCGCTAAGTTGCAGTGTCATTTCAAGCTCCAAGGCGATGGCGTTCGCCCTCAGTCTAGGTGGAGCGGACCAAATGGGCTAGAGCGTTGACATGAGTGGCCATATCACGCGGTTTGCGCCTTCCCCAACGGGGTATTTGCATTTGGGTCACGCCTATGCCGCGATCTATGCGGCGGCGGGTGCTGTGGACACGGGCGGCAAGTTTCTCGTTCGCATTGAAGACACCGATCTGGCGCGGTGTAGAGCCGAGTTTGAATTCGCGATTGAAGAGGACCTGCAGTGGCTTGGCTTGACATGGGAGCGACCGGTTCGCCGTCAGTCCGGGCATTTCAGTGACTACAACCGGGCGCTTGAAAGACTGAAAGCGCTGGGTTGTGTCTATCCCTGCTTTTGCTCCCGCAAGGAAATCGAAGCTGAGTTCGCTGCCAGTGTTGGTGCGCCGCAGGGTCCGGAAGGACCACTCTATCCGGGGACCTGCAAGTCATTGGGCGTTGGGTTTCGCCATGACCGTATCGCGCGCGGTGACGCGCATGCCTGGCGGATGGATGTCGCGAAGGCGCGAGCAATTGTTGGGCATGCGTTTTCATTTGAAGAGCTGGGCGCGGGACCCGACGGGGAGCGTGGCCGCATCGATGTGCGCCCGGAGATTTATGGCGATTTCGTATTGGCGAGAAAAGACGCGTTGGCGAGTTATCACCTGGCGGTGACCGTCGATGACGCAATCCAGGGTGTGACCATGGTCACAAGGGGCGACGATCTTTTTCCGTCAACGCATCTGCACCGGTTGTTGCAGGAGTTATTGGGCTTGGCGCCGCCGCTCTACAATCATCACCGCCTGGTAAGAGATGAGTTTGGAAAGCGGCTGGCAAAGCGTGATCAGTCCACAAGCCTGCGCCAATTGCGTGCGCAAGGCATGAGTGTTGTGCAGGTTTATGAGCTGCTTGGGCTTACCAGTCGTTCAGTCCGATGAAGCCTTTGAAGCCTGCGGCTTGCGACCAATAATGCCACTCGCCACGTAGACGTTCGGTGTCTGAGGGTGAATTCAGCCCGCGCCCTATCCCCAGGATCTGGAGATCTTCACAACCAGGAAACGGTGCGGATGGCGGCGCTGGTAGCGTCGCATTGCGGCGGGTGAGATTTGCGACCTGCGAGTCTTCGACCCCGTCACTTGCTAGAATAACGTGGGTGGGCATCGCGCGGCAGTCGACGATCTTGGCCATGTTCAAGAGGAACGGTACAATATTCGTCGCGTGCTGCGGCTGGAGGCGGCCTTGCTGGACCATGCGGGGGACACCGGCAATTACGCTGGAGATGAGATTTGCCATGTCTTCGGCGCGTGCTGTTTTCGGGGCGATGGTGATGTCGATCGTCAATGGCGAATTGGCGCTGGAGTTGTAGGCCCCGAATGAGCGAAAAATAATTCGCGAGTGCGGGGCAAGACCGGAAATGAGCGGCTTGATGCGCTCAGCGACCCGCTGGGCAAACGCGCTGTCGCGAATGAGCGGGTTTGAACTTGAGAGGTCAATGCCAATCACGAGGGTTCGTGGCGGGTTGGTGTATGGGGCGGGCGGCATGTTTGCGGTGGCGTTCGAGGCAAGGAACGCAAGGCCGCCGACAAAGACGGCTGCGGGCAATAACATCAATGAGCGCATGAGTGACACGGTTCTATCCAATAGCAGTTAAGGTCATGAAGCTTGTGCGGCTTTGCGGCGATAGTCTTCGAGATTGTCGACATTTCCTGCCGAGGACGACGAGCTACCCCATTCCTGAGCGACTTCCTGGGCTGCGGCATTGGCTTTGGAGAGAAGGCGCGATCTTCGGCCATTCCGATAGCCGCCGGTGACGACACCTTCGGTATAGACAGAAACAAACTCCGACACCTTGGCCCGTGCAAACGCGTTCTCATCGCGTTGATAGAGCTTTAGATCGAGCTCGGCTTGTTTGAGATCGTCGCGGATGCGGTTGCCGTGGCGGGCCTCTTTGTGGTTGTCGTAGAGCGCGCCGCCGGTCATGCCGGTGAAGCCGCGCATCGCCGAATGAAGCGCCATGGCGCCGATGGAGGCCACCACAAGAAAGATCACGCCGAGAGAAAACAACCAGATGAGAAGCTCATATTTCTTGAGTGCCTTGATTTCGGCCGGCATGGCAGCTGCCCGTGGTGGCTTCACACCCAAGCCCTTCATGAATTCGTTGACCGACTGGGCCGATTGATTGACATCGAAGCCGAAAACTTGCGAGCCGGGCGGCAGAGAATTGTTCGCCCACAATAACCCGATTCCGATGATCATGACCGCAGTTATCGCAAATATCAGGAGCGAATAGGCGATGCGCCCACCGTGGCCAATGTTGGTAATCAGGTAGTGAATTGCCAGGGTTCCGAACAAAACCTGCATGGATTTCGCAGCGACCGTGTTGGCTAATCCTGCGGGAACTTCACCGAATTCATTTGAAAGAGCGCGGGTCCAAAATTCATGGATGATATTGTAATCGACGATCAGCGCCGCGATGAAGACGAACAAGCCCAGGACTATGCCAGAACCGTGGTGGAAAAAAGCACCGGAGCCATAGACGCGCCGCTTCAGATTGTCGACGCGAAGTTGAAGGCTGTTTTCTGTGTGCCAGCCAAGCCAGTTGCGCAACAGCGGCGTTTCGATCTCTACGCCCTTGCGGCCCCAATTAAACGCACGGTTGGTAGGATTGTCATTGGCATCGAATGACTTTGCAGAACCCAACCGAGCCATGACGTTCTGTCCCCATTATGTGACGCGTTCTGCGGCACGCAACCGAGGCGGATTGCCCCTACTCAGAGGTTAGTTCCAAGATTGTGCCGGAATCGTGGCAACAATTTGGCGAAATTTATTTGCGGCAACTCGGACACACGTTAGCGTGGGATCAATTCGACCAACCTTGGGGAAAAGAAGCGCAGAGCTTGTTACGAGCTAGAATGATGACCGCGACTATTTTATTCGACGACTGCTCTTGCGTGTGTGAGCCCGGTTTGAACTTTGACGCCTCTCCAAAACGCGGCTAACATTTCCAGGCAGGGCAACTCTGTTAAGAGGTTGGGATGAACGACGCAGACAAAGGCGCAGCGAAACCCGGCCGATTGCTGCGGTTTCTCAATTCGATCGAAACAGCAGGGAATAAACTGCCCGATCCCGTTACGCTCTTTATCATTTCCATCGCGATCGTGATGGTTTTGTCGGCCATTCTGGCCGGACATGGGACCTCGGCGATCAATCCGGCGACAGGCGAGGCGGTTGCGGCGGTGAGCCTGTTCGATGCGGCGCAAATCCGGCGCCTGTTCGTCGAGTTGCCGCTGATTTTGACGAGCTTTCCGCCGCTGGGGATTGTTTTGGTGGTGATCATCGGCTCGGGTTTGGCCGAGCGCGCAGGATTTTTCGCGGCGGCGCTGAAAGGACTGGTGCGCGCGGTGCCCAAGCCCCTGATGACGCTGACGATTGTGTTTGCGGGCGTGCAAGCCAATATCGCGTCGGACGCGGGCTATGTGGTGTTGATTCCATTAGCGGCGGTGGTGTTTGCGTCGAGCGGGCGGCATCCGGTTGCCGGTTTGTCGGCCGCCTTTGCCGGCGTCGCAGGAGGCTTTGCCGCGAACTTCGCCATTACGCCGGGCGACGGTATTTTGTCGGGCATGACGCAGGCGGCGGCGCAGTTGATCGACAAAAGCTACACGGTCGAGATCACGGCGAACTGGTATTTTCTCGCAGCCATCGTACCGGTCTATGTGATCGTTGGCACGTTGGTGTGCGAGTGGATCGTCGAACCGCGTTTGAATGCAGGGGCGAAATGGGTGCCAGTCGCGCCTCCACCGCTCGACGTTGACCAAGACCGACGCGAGGCGCGAGGTCTGCGCTTTGCGGGCGTCGGGTTTCTGCTGGTGCTGGCGCTCGTGGCCTTGCTCGCGTGGGAACCTGGATCGCCGCTGCGCGGCGACGATGGGTCTTTCGATCCGTTGTTCAAGTCGATGGTGGCGATCATGTTCCTTGTCTTTCTCGCTTGTGGCATCGGCTACGGCGTGGGCGCAGGCTCGATCAAGTCCGACAAGGACGCCGTTGTGCTGGCCGGCAAAGGCGTGGGTGAGATCAGCGCTTATCTGGTGCTTGTCTTCTTTGCTTCGGTGTTCGTGGCTTTGTTCGGCTGGTCGCATATGGGAAGCCTGCTGGCCATATCGGGCGCGGAGACATTGAAAAGCGCAGGCCTCGAAGGCGCGCCAGTGATCTTGCTCGTGGCCGTGATCTTGCTTGCGATGGGGTGCGATTTGTTGATCGGCAGCGCGTCGGCGAAGTGGGCGATCCTGTCGCCGATTTTGGTGCCGATGTTGATGCTGCTCGGCATCGCGCCGGAGGCAACCCAGGCGGCCTACCGGGTCGGCGATTCGACAACCAACATGATCACGCCGTTCATGAGCTATTTCCCGCTGATCCTGGTGATGGCGCGCAAATATATGCCCGACTATGGAATCGGCTCGATGGTCGCGCTGATGCTGCCCTATACGGTGGCGTTCTTTTTGGCCTCGGGCGCATTCTTCATTGCGTGGTTTTCGCTCGGCTTGCCGTTCGGGCCGGGAGTGGAGAGTTTGTACGTTCCTGGCGGCGGTTAATAATTGTCTGCCCTTCGTATACTGAGATCCAGCTTGTACTGAAGTCTGCGTCTGATTCTGGCGGCCTTTGCGTCCGGAAGAGGGTGATCGGCGGGTGGGGGCGAAATCAGAAGCGGCGGCAGGTCGATGTTCACAATGGCTGGTGCCGCGGGGTCCAGTTCAAGCGCCTTCACTGATTGCGAGACCAGGCCGTAGATCCGGCGGCGGTGTTCTTCAGGCAGTGTGCCTTGGAGAATCCGCATCGCGTCAAGTTTGATGTGTTTATAGAATTGATTGATGCGATGACTTTGGGCCATTTCGAGCGAGTGAAATCGTGTTCGCATCTCGTCCGGATGGAGAAGTTCCGACACCAGGGCTGCCGGAAATGCCGCCCGCTTGATGTTGCGCATTTGCATGACGTCATAGATATCGTCATCTTCTGCGCCCCAACCAAAATAGGTTTCGTCATAGCCGCCGACGGTTTCAAAATCTTCGCGCCTGCAGATAAACGATCCCCATGTTTGGCGCGTGAGCGGGTCGGGCCGGTAATGATGCCCGGGTTTCAAAACTGGCAACACTTTGGATGCAAATTTCGGGTCAAGCAGAATATCCGCATCGAAAAAACCCAACCAAGGAGTTGCAGCCACATTCGCACCCATATTGCGGGCGCGGGCCGCGCTGAAGCCGGGCTCATTTTCAACTTGAACCAGCTTCACCTGCGGAAATTTTTCACGCACCCAGCCCCCCGTTCCGTCAGGGCAGTCGTAGTCAACGACCACACAGGTGACACCGGCTTGAGCGGCAATCCGGGGCAGCGTTTGTTGCAGGTGAGAAAGCCTGCCCTTGCAGGTGGTGATGTAGGTGAGTTGATTGGAATCTGCGGTCAACGGTTGATCTGCTCTGTCCAATTGGTGATGAGATATTCAGCATGCATGGGGCAATCCAGTTTGCTGAGACTACCAATTCTACCGTGTTCAGAATGTGGCACTGTTACATCACGTCAGCGGGGCGATTTTGGCCTTTTGGCCCCTTCGGCATAATAGACTCCGTCAGCATCCGGGGGAGCATATCGCATATGAACCGTTGGAACATCCCCGCTTGGCTTGAGAGCGAGGTACGAGCGCGAGACACCGGCTGCATCTATTGCAGAGTGGTTTTTGGGTCCGCCGCCGGGACCGGGGCTAGGCCAAGCTGGGAGCACATCATCAACGACGCTCGGATCATAACGCGGGAGAACATCGCTCTTTGCTGTCGTACGTGCAATTCCAGCAAGGGTGCGCGGTTGTTGGCCGATTGGCTATCTTCGCCATACTGTGCTCGGCGCGGGGTTGGTCGCGATACCGTGGCGGAGATAGTTCGTGCCGCCCTACCGAAACTGTAACAGTGCCCAGAATGTCGCCCATGATCCGATGACTGCGCAAACTGGATCGCGGATTTCAGGTCGCCCGCGCGGGATTTGAGTTTTCCATTGACGAGCGGCGTTATGTTCTATATATGTTCTTGACTTCTAACTCTGGCTCTAAAGGCTGGCGTTCAGCTGCGACTTGAAAATTGAATAGGCACCACTGCGCCGCTCCGGAGCGATTATGGAGCGGTTTGGTTTTGTGCGTGCTTGGCGCGGCAATCGGCTTCCGCCTTCGGCGTTTCGCGTGCATGTTTGCTGCATGCTAAATTAAAATCATCAAAAACCACAGTAAGTCAGCCATTTCCTGGCCAAATGGGCAGAAATTTGAAATTTAGAAATTGGCGGAAATCCTAATCATGTACACATGCACGGGAAATCGAGAATCATATCCGCTTCCTCGAATTTCTGCTGTTGCGTTGGTTAACGCATGCAAGACGTCAAGGCACCAATCGCCCTCGTCTCCAAGGTAGACTTCATTCAGATCAGCAGTTCCCAGCCATGTTCAGCATGTCGCCCATGATCGCGTTGAGGTCGAAGTCCTTGGGTGTGTAGATGCGGGAGATGCCAAGCGCTTTCAGCGCGGCTTCGTCTTCGGGGGGGACGATGCCACCGAGGATGACGGGGATGTTGGCGAGGCCTGCAGCTTTCAGTTCGCGCATGACTTCGGCGACGAGTTCCTTGTGGCTGCCCGAGAGGATCGAGAGGCCGATGACGTGCGGGCGCTTTTCCTTTGCCGCCTTGGCGATTTCGGCCGGCGTCAGGCGAATGCCGTCATAGACGACCGCGAAGCCGCAATCGCGGGCGCGGTAGGCGATTTGTTCGGCACCGTTCGAATGGCCGTCGAGGCCGGGTTTGGCAACCAGCAATGACGGCGCGCGGCCGAGGCGGAGGGCCACTGCATTTGCTTTTTCGCGCAAGCGCCCGATGGCTTCGTCGTTCGACAGGCGCGGTTCGACGGCAACGCCGGTGGGGGCGCGGAATTCGCCAAAGGCTTTGCGCAACTCGCCCGCCCACTCGCCCGTCGTGACACCGGCCTTCGCACAGGCAATGGAGGGCTCCATGATGTTGCGGCCTTCGGATGCGGCGAGGCGGAGTTCGTCGAGCGATGCGGCGACGGCTTTGGCGTCGCGCGCTTTGCGCCAGGCGTTGAGGCGTTCGATTTGACCGAGTTCGGCGGAAACATCGACTGTGATTACTGACGAGGCGCCGCCCGCCAAACCCGGCTGCGCCGTTTCCTTGTAGGCGTTGACGCCGACGACCGTCTGATCGCCAGACTCGATCGCAGCCACGCGGGCGGCGTTGGATTCGACGAGGCGTTCTTTGATATAGCCGGTTTCAACCGCCTTGATCGCGCCGCCCATTTGGTCGATGCGGGCGAGTTCGGCGAGGGCTTCGCGTTTGAGTTCATCGACTTTCGCCTTGATCACCGGCGAGCCGTCGAAGAGATCGCCGAATTCGAGCAGGTCGGTCTCGAGCGCGAGAATCTGCTGGGCGCGCAACGACCATTGCTGATCCCAGGGGCGCGGCAGGCCGAGCGCTTCGTTCCAGGCGGGCAATTGCACCGAGCGGGCGCGGGCGTTCTTCGACAGGGTGACGGCCAGCATTTCGAGCAAGATGCGATAGACGTTGTTTTCGGGCTGCTGTTCGGAGAGTCCAAGCGAGTTCACCTGCACGCCATAGCGGAACAGCAAGTCCTTCTCGTTGGTCACGCCGTAGCGTTTGCGGCCGATCTCGTCCCAAAGCTCGGTGAAGGCGCGCATCTTGCACGTCTCCGTCACGAAGCGGATGCCGGCATTGACGAAGAACGAGATGCGGCCGAAGACGCGGCCCAAGTCGGCGTCGGGCACTTGGCCGCTTTGCTTCACTTCGTCGAGGATCGCTGTCGCGGCCGCAAGCGCGTAGGCGATTTCCTGCAGCGGCGTGGCGCCCGCTTCTTGCAGATGGTACGAGCAGACGTTGACGGGATTCCATCTCGGCAATTCGCGGTAGGTGAAGGCGATCGTGTCGGCGGTCAGTTTCAGCGACGGCTTTGGCGGATAGATATAGGTGCCGCGCGAGAGGTATTCCTTGATGATGTCGTTCTGCGTCGTTCCTTGCAGGTCCTTGCGCGGCGTTCCGGTCTCATCGGCGACGGCGATATAAAGCGCGAGCAGCCAGGGTGCCGTCGCATTGATCGTCATCGAGGTGTTCATGGTGGCAAGCGGGATGCCGTCGAACAGCATGCGCATGTCGCCCAGGTGCGAGACGGGCACGCCGACCTTTCCGACTTCGCCCTTGGCCTTGGGATCGTCGCTGTCGTAACCGGTTTGGGTCGGCAGATCGAAGGCGACTGACAGGCCCGTCTGGCCGCGCGACAGGTTTTCGCGGTAAAGCGCGTTCGAGGCTTGCGCCGTCGAATGGCCTGCGTAGGTTCGGAAAATCCAGGGTTTGTCGCGCATTGTCCTGCCGTGGTGTCGTCGCGCTGCGCCGCAGCATGACGATCTAATCCTAGTTGCATGGCTTGGGCAACGCTGTAAGAAAGCATTATGTTGAGTAATTGGAGGGCGTGTCGATGAAAGCGTTAAGGTTGGCGATGGTCTCGCTTGTGCTTGCTGCCTGGGGTGCCGGTGCACTGCCCGTCAACGCGGCAGCGGTTGAGACGTGGAAAGAATGGCGCGCGAAAGAAAATGCCGCGTGGTCAACTGAGAAATTTGCCATCCTCAAGATCGACGATGCGGTTTACCTCAACGAGGGGCAGAGCGCGTGGCTGACGAACCGCAAGCAGAAAATGCTGGAGTATGTTTGGACGCTCGATGCGCTGGCGGCACCCGACGGGTTGCGGGTGGCTTACAGAGACGGCGGCGCTGCGGTCGTGCACAAGGGCCAGACCAAGACATTCACCTTGGAAAAGCCGCAGACCTTGAATGTTTCGCCCGGGATCGATGTGCGTTTTGCCCTTACTGAAGTCAAACCCGGCGTCAATGGTTTGCGGGTGATGGTCTACAATCAGGGCCATCCGGCGGCGCGTGCTTTTAAGGGCTTGGAGTATTTTTCTTATAATCCAAACGCCGTTGTCGAGGCCACTTTCGAGCCCTCGCCAAGTTTGGAAGGCGTGGACTTTCAAACCTCGCGTGGCTGGTTCAAGCGCTTCAATCGCGTGGGCTTTGCAGTGTTTACGTTAGAGGGCAAACCAGTGCGGCTTGCGATGTACACGGACAAGACGGTCGCGGCACAAATAAAGTCGCTATCAGCGTTTTTCCTGGACGAGCTGTCGGGCAAGAAAACCTATGGCGTGGGGCGTTATATGGACATCGACGTCGACGGCATACCTGCCAAACTCACGATCGATTTCAATCGCGCCTACAATCCAAATTGTGCCCGCTCGCCGCATTACAATTGCCCGTTCGCGACCGACAAAGTTCCAGTGAAATTGAGAGCTGGCGAGAAGGCCCCCTCCAAGCACTGAGACAAAGGCGCCAGTGTTGCATTGCAGCATCATTGGGTATAAAAATACGAAATAACTATAAACTTTGTAATTTTATTAAACCTGTTTGACATTTTCAGGTGAAACCCACGACGGTTTATATTGCGACGCACAACGACTCGGTGATATTCGGCGTTTAGAACTGTCACAAATATCATCGAGGACATCATGGCTGCCACTGTCACCCCCATCGGCGTGAAAGAAGCAAAAATGGCCTACAAGGATCTCTATGAGATCGGCGAGATTCCGCCTCTTGGTTATGTGCCGTCAAAAATGTACGCGTGGGCCATCCGGAAGGAACGGCACGGCGAACCTGAAAAATCGATGCAAATCGAAGTCGTGCCAACCTGGGAACTGGACAGCCACGATGTGCTGGTGCTCGTCATGGCTGCGGGTGTGAACTACAACGGCGTCTGGGCCGCACTGGGTACGCCAGTTTCACCGATCGACAGTCACAAAAACCCTTATCACGTTGCAGGGTCAGACGCATCTGGTGTGGTGTGGGCTGTGGGTTCGAAGGTGAAGCGCTGGAAGGTCGGCGACGAGGTCGTCATTCACTGCAACCAAGACGACGGCGACGACGAAGAATGCAATGGCGGTGACCCTATGTTCTCACCGTCGCAGCGCATTTGGGGATATGAGACGCCCGACGGTTCCTTCGCGCAGTTTGCCCGTGTGCAAGACCGCCAACTGATGGAGCGGCCCCGGCATCTGACGTGGGAAGAATCGGCTTGCTATACGCTGACCCTGGCTACGACCTACCGCATGTTTTTCGGGCACCGTCCCCATATCTTGCGCCCGGGTCATAACGTATTGGTGTGGGGCGCGTCGGGTGGATTGGGTTCTTTTGCGGTGCAGTTGTGCGCGGTGTCGGGTGCCAATGCGATCGGCATTATATCAGACGATACTAAACGCGACTTTGTGATGGACCTGGGCGCCAAAGGCGTCATCAATCGCAAAAACTTCAATTGCTGGGGTGCGATGCCGCAAGTTGGTACGCCGGCCTATGATGAGTGGACCAAAGAAGCGCGCAAGTTCGGCAAGGCAATTTGGGACATTACCGGCAAAGGCAACGACGTCGATTTCGTGTTCGAGCATCCGGGCGAAGCAACATTCCCGGTGTCGTGCCTGGTGGTCAAACGCGGCGGCATGGTCGTGTTCTGCGCCGGGACCTCGGGCTACAACATCACATTTGATGCCCGCTATGTGTGGATGCGGCAGAAGCGCATTCAAGGTTCGCACTTTGCGAATCTACAGCAGGCCTCTCAGGCTAACCGCTTGGTGGTCGAGAGGCGCATTGATCCGTGCATGTCGGAAGTGTTTTCGTGGCACGATATTCCCAAGGCGCATACGAAGATGTGGAAGAACCAGCATTTGCCCGGCAATATGGCGGTGCTGGTGAATGCGCAAAGCACAGGTATGCGTACGTTCGAGGACGTCGTGGAAGCGGGAAAGCGCTGACACCAATGCGGATTCGCTGAAACGGTTCGGGGCGATATGGCGCAGCAAATTGCTGCGATGTCTGCACGGGCGCGGTTAACGCTCGGAACTTTGAACCCCTCCTGACGTTATCTCCCAAGTGCCTGGTAGAGGCACTTTTGTTCCGAGGAGAGAACCTTTATGATGAAATTATTCCTAAGTGCAGGTGTTGCCGCGTTGATGCTCGGCGCCGCACCGGCACAAGCGGCAAATGCCGGAGTGAAAGTCGGCTTGCTCACATGCAAGGTGGAACCAGGCTGGAGTTACATCGTCGGCTCGACGAAAGCGTTACGTTGTTCCTATGCGCCCTCGAGGGGCAAGCCTGAACGTTATATGGGCGACATTCAAAAAGTTGGCATTGATCTTGGCTACAGCGACGGTGCGACAATGGTATGGGCGGTGATTGCACCAACGTCCGATGTCGGCAAAGACGCACTTGACGGCGAGTATGCCGGGGCGTCCGCCAGTGTTGCTGTTGGCGTTGGCGCAGGCGTCAACGTGCTCATCGGCGGCTTCGACAAGTCGATCACGCTGCAGCCTGTGAGTGTCGAAGGCGGAACGGGTGTGAATTTGGCAGCGGGCGTTGCTTCAATCTCGTTGAAGCATTTCTAGTCCTCAATATACCTTTGACCGGCCCTTCGCGCTTTGGCGCGGAGGGCCGGTGCTTTCCCCGATGGATTCTGCATGCTATCGTCTTGCGCGTGAGCATCGCGCCAGCCATCTCCATCAAACGCCTCTCGCACGAGAGCGAAGTCGAATTTCATCGCGTGCACTGCGACGCCACCGGCAGTGGTTGGTGTCACTGCGTCACGTGGTGGGTTCCGACATGGCAACACTGGACCGAGCGCACAACGGACGACAACGCGGCATTACGCGCGGCGTTGTTCAAAAGTGGCATCCACGACGGCTACCTGATCTACGCGGACAACGCGCTCGCGGGCTGGGTTCAGGCCTGGAAGCGAGATGCTTTCGTCAAGCTCGCGGCGCAGTTCAACATCCCATGCGATGACGATGCATGGATGATCGGATGCGTGCTGATCTTGCCAAGGTTCCGGCGGATGGGCTGTGTGCAAAAAGCTCTTGGGCTGATCGTCTCGGATTTGCGTTTGCGAGGGGCGCGCACTATCGATGCCTATCCCAAACGCGGCGCGTCCGATGCAAGCGAGTTGTGGAACGGACCTGAATCGACGTACCTTGGTCTGGGATTCGAGACTGTCCGCGAAGATCCCAAACGCCCAATCCTGCGACTGAGTTTATGATATCGAAGATGACCGGCACAACCAGCCACCGCTCAACGTCCGAAGCATTGCTCGCCATTGTGCGTGATTTCCCGGGCGAACGGATGAGCCTGCAAGACCTTATGGACGCTTTGGGCGAGCGCAGTTTTGGCTTCTTGCTTCTGCTGTTTGGCGTGGCTTGCGCGATCGCGCCACCGGGATTTGCCACCATTTTTTCGATCCCCCTGCTGTTCTTTGGTCTACAGATGCTGGCCGGGTACCGCACGCCCTGGCTGCCCAAGAGCATCGCAAAGCGCAGTTTCCTCAAGACCGATCTTGAGAAATCGATCCGGCGCGCCGTTCCAGCGTTGCGATGGGTTGAGACAATCTGCAAACCGCGCTTTCAGTTCATCGTCGGCAGGCTGGGTGAACGGCTGTTGGGGCTGCTCGTTTTTGTTCTCGCTATCGTCATCGCGCTACCAGGGCCCGGGACCAATTTTCCGCCGGGTGTGGCAATTGCCTTTATGTCGATAGCAATTATCGAGCGCGATGGTCTGTTGGTGTTCGCCGGTGTTGTAGGGTCGATGATTGCGCTCTACATCGGCTGGCTGGGTCTGCACCTGGTTATCACTGAAGTGCTGCCATGGGTGTGGGAGCATTTGACCGAGAGTTGGGCTTGGGCCTTGGATTGGTTGGCGAAAGTGGCGGCATGACCGGTGTGAATTCAAAAATGCTTCTTGCCCAAGTCAGGGCAGCCGTGGTTGCCATAGAAACCGTTCATCTGAAGGCCAAGAGTGGCGTTCGTGGTGTGATCAACGCGGCGAAGGGCATCGACAACGCACAACATGCCGCACACGGATTTGCATGGCTTTCGACGTATGTCGAAGCTTTGCGGCAAATGCAGCGATGGGCAGAACGGCTGGAAGTTGAAGGCAAATTCGGCGAGATCGAGCAATTGATCCTGAGTGCGGCATTTGGAGAGTACTGCACGCAGATTTCCGGCGGCATTGCGATGAGCCAAAGCGAAATCGTCCGGCTTTCAGATCTGGGAGTATCGAATGCCGACGCCGCGCGCTTTCATTCGGGCGCCGTCGCCGATTTGATTGCCGACGGGTTTTGCCATGAAGTCAAAGCGGCACTGGCGTTGTTGATCGCGTCACAAGACACCGCCATCACGTTTGGCGATGTTGCGCTTGACGACGATATGAGCCTCGTGCGCGATCAGTTTCGCAAATTTGTCACTGACCGTGTGGCGCCGTTCGCTCATTCGTGGCATCTGAAAGACGAACTGATCCCGCTTTCGGTGATCGAAGACATGAGCGCACTTGGTGTTTTTGGGTTGACGATTCCGGAGAGTTTTGGCGGTGCCGGGCTTGGCAAGACGGCTATGTGCGTTGTCTCCGAAGAGCTTTCGCGCGGCTACATCGGTGTGGGATCGTTAGGCACGCGATCAGAGATTGCGGCTGAACTTATCCTGGGTGGCGGTACTGACGAGCAGAAAAAATACTGGCTGCCGAAAATAGCTTCGGGCGCCATTTTGCCGACGGCTGTATTCACCGAACCCAACACCGGTTCCGATCTGGGAAGTTTGCGAACGCGGGCTACGCGGGAAGGCGACACCTGGAAAATCACCGGCAACAAGACCTGGATAACGCATGCGGCGCGCGCCGATATGATGACGTTGCTGGTGCGCACCAATCCAAACGCACCGGGATACAAAGGGTTGTCGATGCTCCTGGCGCCCAAACCGCGCGGCTCAGAAGCCAACCCCTTTCCTGCGAAAGGCATGAGTGGCGGCGAGATCAAAGTGCTCGGCTATCGCGGCATGAAGGAATATGAGATCGGGTTCGATGGCTTTGAGGTGCCGCACGCGAATCTGCTGGGCGGTGCGGAAGGTCAGGGCTTCAAGCAATTGATGGTGACATTTGAGTCTGCGCGCATTCAAACAGCGGCACGTGCGATCGGTGTTGCGCAATCAGCGATGGATCTTGGGTTGCGTTATGCGCTGGACCGGCAGCAGTTTGGCAAAGCCATTTACGGGTTCGGGCGTGTCTCCAACAAGATCGTTATGATGGCGGTCGAGATCATGGTGGCGCGGCAGCTGACTTATTTTGCGGCACGAGAGAAAGATGCCGGACGGCGCTGTGATCTTGAGGCAGGTATGGCCAAGCTGCTGGCCGCGCGCGTGGCATGGGCCGCTGCCGATAGCGCGGTGCAAATCCATGGCGGCAACGGATTTGCGCTGGAATACCCGGTGAGCCGGGTGTTGTGCGATGCGCGGATATTGAACATCTTTGAAGGTGCTGCAGAAATACAGGCGCAGGTGATTGCGCGGCGATTGCTTGAAGACGGGAACTAGCGACGCGACTTGATGTTGCAGGGCCCATCCTTACGCGGTAAGGCATGAGCATGTTTGAAGGCAAACTTTTGATCGGTATCGCGATCCTGATCGTGGCGGGAGTGTTGGCCGCTGGACTTTACAGCCTGTTCCGGGGTGCTGATTTTTCCCGATCTTACTCGAATAAACTCATGCGGTACCGCGTCGTCGCACAGTTTGTGGCCATCATCGTGGTTATGGCTGTGCTTTATTTTTCCGGGCGCGGTCCTCAATAAGGAAACGGAAATGGTCGTCCTCAATCGTATCTACACACGCACAGGTGACAAGGGCGAAACCGGACTTGGCTCAGGCAAGCGTGTCAAGAAATTCGATGTACGCATCGAGGCCTATGGCACGGTTGACGAGACGAATGCCTGTGTGGGAGTGGCGCGGCTCCATGCTGAGGGCGAGCTCGATGTCATGCTGGCACGGGTGCAAAATGACCTCTTCGATTTGGGTGCGGATCTTTGCGTGCCAGAAGACGGGAGCGAGATTGCCGCAAAGGCATTGCGCATCGTCGATGCCCAGGTTGACCGGCTGGAGCGTGAAATCGATGAGATGAATGAAGCCTTGCAGCCCCTGCGTTCGTTCGTGCTTCCGGGTGGCACTGCGTTGGCCGCACATCTGCATGTTGCGCGCACAGTGTGCCGCCGGGCCGAACGCTTGATCGTCAAGCTTGCACAAAGCGAACCGGTTGGAGCGGCGGCCGTCAAATATTCCAACCGCTTGTCGGATTTTCTTTTTGTCGCCGCACGTTATGCTAATTTGTCACGGGGTGATGTGCTGTGGGTACCTGGCGCTAACCGCATTTAAAAATTGCGTTAGTTGCAATTGAGTCCGGGGCGGCTAGTTTTCGTGGCCAGACGCGACGATTTCATACGGAGAGATTTTATGCGCAAGATTTTCATTGGCGTGTGCATTGTGATTGCTGGCATTTGCAACCCGGTTCTTGCAGCCGAAACAGCATCCGTGTCATTCGAGAAGGGCGTGACGCGCGCTGAGTTGGAAAAAATTTTAACGTCGCATGGCATGACCGTTAGAGACGCAACGGAAAATGAAACCGATCCATGGCTTAAAGCCAAAGCGCCGAAGGGTACTGAGTTTTACGTCAATATGTACGACTGCGAAGGCGTCGGAGCGGGCAACCGGCGTTGCAACAATTTACAGTTTCTGGCGCAATGGGAGTTGAGTAAAAAGACCACGTTGGACGCCGCGAATATCTACAATCAAAAATTCGTCTTTGGCCGTGCTTACATTGCGAAGGACGGAAAGACGTTCATGTTCGATTATTCCATCAATATCAAGGACGGCGTTTCTTTGGCGAACTTAAAGCGTCACGTCGATAATTGGCTGCGCGTAGTGGACGATGTGCGTGCCATGCTTAAGGCTTAGTTCATTCTTATCGCCTGTTGCATTCCAGTCCGGTAGGGTATGGCTCAACGGTCAGCTCTAGCACACTGAGGCGCTCATGGTTTTTCTGCCGCTTAAGGACGACAACCCGCTTAAGGTCATTTCGTTTCAGTACGCCACCTTGTTGTTGATTGCGATCAACGTGTTCGTTTTTATCTGGCAAGATTCGTTGGTCGAAGCCGAACTCGTGCGTATTGCGATGTCGGCAGGCGTGATTCCGACATCATTGTTGGGCAACGCGAAACTGCCGGCGGAATTTGCGCTGCTTCCCCCTGAAGTGACTTTGCTGACCTACATGTTCTTGCATGGCGATTGGTGGCATCTCGCCGGGAACATGCTGTTTCTTTGGGTTTTCGGCGACAACGTTGAAGACGCAATGGGCTTCTTCCGGTTTCTACTGTTCTATTTAATATGCGGAGTTGTCGCCGGATTGGCACACAGCTATGCGAACCCCGGGTCGGAAGGTCCGCTTATCGGCGCTTCTGGATCAATTGGTGGCGTGGTCGCGGCTTACGTCATCCTTTATCCACGGGTAAAAATGTGGACGCTGGCCTTTGGGCGAATCCCGCTCAAGGTTCCAGCCTATCTGATGATCGGCGCCTGGTTTGCCTTCCAGATTTTTTCAGTGTGGATGCAGGACAACAGCGACACTGCCTGGTGGGCACATATCGGTGGCTTCCTGGCAGGGGTGGTGCTGGTCTTTGTTTTCAAGAGAAGCGGCCAATCCGCCTTTGGCGGTGCGTCGCAAAACTAGCCCACCCATACGTTCGCTGCCAAATTCGGCAGGGCCGGGGAGATTTTCTTACGATTCGTTGACACTCTTCGCACTTGCACGTATTTTGTGCAGCGCACAATTGCAGAAGATTCTCGGGGCGCTGTCGGCGTGATTTGGCCGATTTTGGTCTACCGGGTGTGATTTTCCAGTTTGTTAGGGGCCGCGGCCCCAGCGGAGACATTAGCCGGATGAAGGTGCTTGTAGCGATCAAGCGCGTCGTCGATTACAACGTGAAGATCCGCGTCAAGGCGGACCAAACGGGTGTCGATCTCGCCAATGTAAAGATGTCGATGAACCCCTTCGATGAGATCGGTGTCGAGGAAGCCATTCGGCTCAAGGAAAAAGGTGTTGTCACGGAGATCATTGCCGTGTCGGTGGGGCCAAAAGAAACCCAAGAGACGATCCGTACTGCGCTTGCCATGGGCGCTGATCGTGGCATTCTTGTAAATACAGGCGGACAGGATGTCGAACCCCTAACAGTCGCAAAGATACTGGCCGCAATTGCAAAAGCCGAAGGTCCGCAACTTGTTATTCTTGACAAGCAGGCGATAGACGACGACTGCAATCAAACCGGTCAAATGCTGGCGCAGTTGATGGGATGGCCGCAAGGAACGTTTGCTTCGAAAGTGGTGATAGATGGCGATAAGGCCGAAGTTACGCGCGAAGTAGATGGTGGTTTGCAAACCGTGTGCCTTAAGCTGCCCGCCATCGTCACAACGGATTTGCGCTTGAATGAGCCGCGCTATGCATCGCTGCCGAACATCATGAAGGCAAAGAAGAAGCCGATTGACGAAAAGTCACCCGCCGATTTCGGTGTCGATGCGGCGCCACGCCTGAAGGTTCTCAAAGTCAGCGAACCGGCGAAGCGTATAGGCGGTACGAAGGTGAAGTCGGTGCAGGAACTGGTCGAAAAGCTGAAGAACGAAGCGGGAGTTATCTGAGATGGCCGTTCTTCTGATTGCCGAGCACGACAACAAATCGCTCAAAGATTCAACTTCCAAAGCCATGACTGCCGCGATCGCACTGGGCGGCCCCGTCGACATTCTGGTGGCTGGCCATTCTGTACGCAGTGTGGCCGATGCGGCGGCGAAGATTGCGGGCGCGTCCAAGGTTTTGCTTGCCGACGATACGCAGTATGCGCATCAGCTGGCCGAAAATATGGCGGCACTGATTCTTGAACTTTCGGGCAAGTACGATGCCATTCTTACCCCCGCATCCCCCAGTGGAAAAAGCTATATGCCGCGTGTGGCGGCAGCTTTGGACGTGCAGCAGATTTCGGAAATAGTGTCTGTCGATGCCACCGATACTTTCACCCGGCCAATTTATGCGGGCAATGCGATGCAACAAGTGCAAGTGCCAAGCGGCACGAAGAAAGTTATCACTGTTCGCCCGACCGCCTTCAAGGCTGCCGAGTTGTCCGGAACGGCCGCAATTGAAACAATTGGCGCCGCAAAAGGCCCCGGCCTCTCCGAATTCGTGCGAGAGGAATTGTCGAAATCCGAGCGGCCAGAACTTGCGGGTGCACGTGTTGTGGTTTCCGGCGGACGCGGAATGCAATCAGGCGAGAATTTCCATCTGCTCGAGAAAATTGCCGACCGGTTGAAAGCCGCTGTTGGTGCAAGCCGCGCGGCAGTGGATGCCGGCTTTGTGCCAAACGATTATCAAGTCGGGCAGACCGGCAAGATTGTGGCCCCAGAGCTCTATATCGCCGTTGGCATTTCGGGCGCCATTCAACATCTGGCAGGCATGAAAGACTCGAAAGTCATTGTTGCGATCAACAAAGACGAAGAAGCGCCGATCTTCCAAGTGGCGGATTACGGGCTGGTCGCAGACCTGTTCAAGGCGGTGCCGGAACTGGACGAAGAACTGAAGAAGCAAGGTTATTGAAGCCAACATTTTATATCATCGTGAACGTGGCGTCCCTTACAAGGCGCTCAAGTCAGCGGGTTTGAGACACTGAAATGGAAATTCAACGAATCGGCATTATCGGCGCAGGTCAGATGGGCAACGGGATTGCTCATGTTTGTGCGCTGGCAGGATATGACGTCATGATGCATGACGTTAAACGCGAAAAAGTCGATGCTGCGTTCGAGATCATCTCGATGAACCTGTCCCGCCAGGCCGCGCGCGGGAAAATAAGCGACGCCGAAAAAGACAGCGCGATGAAGCGCATCACTGCTGCGTCGTCGCTCGACGATTTCTCCAAAGTGGATTTCGCCATAGAAGCCGCCACAGAAGACGAGAAAATAAAACGCCAAATCTTTATCGATTTGTGCCCGAAGCTGTCAAAAAGCGCGATGATTGCGAGCAACACGTCGTCGATCTCAATTACGCGGCTTGCGTCCGTGACGGACCGCCCGGAGCGGTTCATCGGCTTGCATTTTATGAACCCCGTGCCGTTGATGCAGCTGGTCGAACTCATTCGCGGGATTGCGACTGAAGAAGAAACCTTTCACACGGTGCAGGCGCTGGTGAAGCGTTTGGGAAAAATTTCGGCGAATTCCGAGGACTTTCCTGCGTTCATCGTGAACCGGATCCTGCTGCCGATGATCAATGAGGCGGTTTACACGCTCTATGAAGGCGTGGGCACAGTGGATGCCATCGATACGGCCATGCGACTGGGCGCCAATCATCCCATGGGCCCGCTTCAGCTTGCAGATTTCATCGGGCTGGATACGTGCCTGTCAGTGATGCAGGTGCTTTACGAGGGACTTGCTGATTCGAAGTACCGGCCATGCCCACTTATGGTGAAGTATGTCGAGGCAGGGTGGCTTGGACAGAAAACCAAACGCGGGTTTTATGACTATCGCGGCGAGAAACCCGTCCCAACACGATAATGCGTTCGCAATAGCCGGCGTTGGAAAGTTGATGCCAATTGAGCAGAAACCCTGGGGCGTTTCTGAGTTCGTACTGATTGACGTCAATGGCAATCTGTTCCGTGTTGGTCGCCCACGCTTGAATATGTGAACCAAATCATGCGTCTTGCCATTATTGGTTTGGGTCAACGGATGAGTGCGGTGCTTTCTGCACTGAAAGCGGCTGGCGCGCGATTCAGTGTCGATGGCTATTTCGATCCCTCCCCGGTTGGACTTGACCGTTTGATCTCGGAAGGCATTCACCCGGGCGAGGCATTTCGCAGCGTTGAACAAGCCGTGATGCCGGGAGGACGCGACCTTGTTCTCATCGGATCGCCCAATCATTTGCATGCCGAGCATTTGATGTTGGCGCTGTACGGGCAGACCCCAGTGTTTGTTGAAAAGCCAATCGTACGAACCGAAAGTGAGTCTTATTCGCTCGCACAACGACTGAGCCGGGAAACCACGCCGGACCTTTATGTGGGACTAGTGTTGCGATCAGCGCCGATCGTGCGCGAGATTTTGTCTACCGTGCGCGATGGCCATCTTGGCCAAATCGTGTCGATTGATGCGACCGAACATTTGCCGCCCGAGCACGGCTCCTATCTTGCCCGGAATTGGCGGCGCAAGCGCGAATGGGGCGGCTCGTTCCTGCTCGATAAGGTGTGCCACGACTTCGACATTTTGGGCGAGATTGCGGGGGCTAGAGCTGAGAAAGTGATGAGTTTTGGCGGGCGCGGCATCTTCCGGCCAGACCGCGAGCCATCGGCACGATTCTACTCGAATGGCGAGGCGGCATATGAATCCTGGCCTGGCGGATGGGCTGCTACAGGCGATGCATATCGGTCAGTGTCCGATGTCACGGACCACCAAACCGCTTTGGTTCAGTATGCCAATGGCGTGCAGCTATCGTTTCATTCCAACAGTTCGACGGCGCTACCGGAGAGGCGCTGGTATATTGCAGGTACACAAGGCACCCTGATTGCGGATCTGGTGCGCAACACAGTTATGTGGCGACGGAGCCTCGATGTTGGTCCACCGGTCCGGCGCCAGTTTGAGGTGTCAGAGATCGACCACAACGGCGCCGATGTGGCGATGGCGCATGATTTGATTTCCGCCCTCACGGAAAGTGCGGCTTTTCCAGTTTCCGCCTATCACGCGATTGAAGCAGGGATGACTGTCATGGCGATCGATAAGGCATTGGCAACTGGCCAAGTCGTTGACTGCGCTACAATGTGGACGACACTTGACGCGGCAATGGGTGTTTAGGGCACCGGTGCGTTCGCGCTCAACACCAAATCGGCGGCGCTCGCGTCATCCCACTCGGCGGGGCCGACAAGGCGTCCTCGCTCGCGGCCTTGCTTGTCGATGAGGATGGTCGTCGGGAGCCCGAAGGTCGCGAGCGTGGACTGGGCGCGCATCGTTGGGTCAACGTACACCGCGAGATGCCTGATGCCATTGCGGTTGAAGAATTCGCGAACGGCGGTTGTGCCATCACGGTCGATGCTGAGCGCGATGACCACCACGCCCACGCCTTTCAGTTGCTGTTGCAAGCGGTCGAGCATCGGCATTTCGGCAAGGCAGGGTGTGCACCACGTTGCCCAAAGGTTAAGCACGACGATGCTGCCGCGAAACCTTTCGAGGGACACCTGATTTCCCTGCTCGTCCAGAAAATGAACCGGGGGGACAGGTTTAAACTCACGGGCTGGAATAAAATTCTCCATGCCGGCCAATTTTGGGCGGGTAGACTGGTCTTCACCTGTCAACATCGTGTAGACGGCAAAGCCTGCGGCGGCCACAATGGCACCGGTCAAGACAATCACCACTACACGCCAGCTTGAAGTCATTCCTGGTTCCCTATTTTGGACTCTCGACGCACAATGACAGCGAACGAAATGTGGGGCGGACGGTTCGCCCAAGGTCCCGCAGATATTATGAAGGAGATCAACGCCTCCATCGATTTCGACCGGCGCCTTTATGCCCAAGATATCGCCGCTTCGAAAGTGCACGCGCGCATGTTGGCGCATCGCGGCATTATTGCACAGTCTGACGCGGACGCCATTGGACACGGCCTCGACCAGATCAGGACGGAAATTGACCACGGGAAATTCACATTTTCGCGTGATCTGGAAGATATTCACATGAATATCGAGGCGCGGTTGGCGGATTTGATCGGGGAAGCGGCTGGGCGGTTACACACAGCGCGCTCGCGGAATGATCAAGTTGCAACCGACTTCAGACTCTGGGTGCGTGACTCAATTGACAGGATGAGCGAAGGACTCAGAGCCTTCCAATTGAACCTCATCGCGAAAGCGTCGGTTCACGCTGGTACGGTCATGCCGGGGTTTACGCACTTGCAATCAGCACAACCCGTGACACTCGGACACCATTTGCTTGCTTACGTCGAAATGGCGGCCCGAGACAGCGTGCGGTTTGCTTCTGCGCGCGCCTGTACGAATGAATGCCCCTTGGGTGCAGCCGCGTTGGCCGGAACGTCGTTTCCCATCGACCGCGAACAGACCGCACGCGAGCTTGGATTTTCAGGCGCGATGCGCAATTCCCTGGACAGCGTCTCAGCGCGTGACTTTGCACTCGAGTACTTGAGCGCGTGCTCCATCATGGCAACCCATCTGTCCAGGCTGGCGGAGGAGATCGTGCTGTGGAGCTCGCCGCAATTCCGCTTCATCCGGTTGTCCGATGCATTCTCGACAGGCTCGTCGATCATGCCACAAAAGCGCAACCCTGATGCCGCAGAACTGGTGCGGGCAAAGTGTGCCCGTGTGACGGGTTCGCTGGTGACGCTGTTGGGAGTTATGAAGGCTTTGCCGTTAACCTATGCCAAGGACATGCAGGAAGACAAGGAAGCGGTTTTTGATGCGGCGGATTCCTGTGAGCTGGCGTTGGCCGCCATGGCTGGCATGGTTGACGATATGCAGATCAATGAGCCTGCTATGCGTCATGCCGCCGGCGACGCGTTTTCGACGGCAACAGACCTCGCTGATTGGATTGTGCGGGTGCTGAAAAAGCCATTCCGCGAGGCACACCACATCACCGGACGCATCGTCGCCCTTGCTGAGGCGCGCAAATGCGGGCTTTTGGACTTACCGCTCAGCGAGATGCAAACTGTTGAGCCGGGCATCACCGCCGATATACAGTCGGTGTTGGGATTGGACGCGTCGGTTGCCAGCCGTTTAAGTTTTGGTGGCACAGCACCCACGCGCGTCCGCGAACAGATCGTGTATTGGCAGGAGCGGCTTAAATGATCGTGCGTTTGTTGGTTGTCGTGGCGCTCGTCGCCGGACTTGGTGTTTCGGCCTGCGGGAAAAAAGGTCCGCTTGAACCGCCGAAACCTTCGGTGGCTTTGCAGCGTTGAATACAAATATATTTGGTCACGCCAAAACTCTTGACGAGTGTTGGGCGTGAACCATTTCAGTTATCGCAACGGCGAATTGCACGCTGAAGATGTCGCTATCGTTGAGATTGTTTCCGCGGTGGGCACGCCATTTTATTGTTATTCGTCGGCGACACTTGAGCGGCACTTTCGGGTGTTTGAGGCGGCGTTGCCGAAGGGTACTTTGATCGCGTATGCGGTGAAGGCCAACGGAAATCTGGCGGTCATCAGGACCTTGGCAAGGCTTGGCGCTGGTGCGGATATTGTTTCGGCTGGCGAACTGAAACGTGCGCTTGCGGCGGGGATCCCTGCTTCAAAGATTGTCTTTTCCGGCGTCGGCAAAACGCGCGAAGAAATGGCCCAGGCGCTTGTTGCCGGCATTTTTCAGTTTAATGTTGAGAGTGAGGAAGAGCTTGAAGTCCTGAGCGAGGTCGCGCAGTCGAAGTCGCAGCGGGCTGCTGTTTCGATACGAGTAAATCCGGATGTCGATGCGCGCACGCACGCAAAAATCTCGACCGGCAAGGCTGAGAATAAATTTGGTATCGGATGGTATCGGGCGAAAGATGCATATGCACGCGCCGCTTTACTTCCGGGAATCGAAGTCGTGGGCGTTGACGTGCACATCGGTAGTCAGATCACCGAGCTTGGCCCATTCCGTGAGGCTTTTGAAAAAGTTGCGGAGCTTGTTCGCGCCCTGAGGGCTGCTGGTCAGAACATTTCACGTGTCGATCTCGGTGGTGGATTGGGGGTGCCCTATTCGCGCGAAGACGCCCCTCCTCTGCCTGATGCCTATGGCGGCGTCGTTCGAGACGCGGTTGGTGCCCTTCAGGCCCAGCTTATTGTTGAACCCGGGCGCCTGATTACCGCGAATGCGGGGGTGCTCATTTCACGCGTGACATACGTCAAATCTGGAGATGAGCGAAAATTCATCATCCTTGACGCGGGAATGAATGATCTGATCCGCCCTGCAATGTACGACGCCCGGCACGACATTGTTCCGGTTATCGAAGCCAAAGATGCGCAACGTAGGGTTTATGACGTGGTTGGGCCCGTCTGCGAAAGCGCGGATTTGTTCGCACGAGATCGTGAATTGCCCCCTATCGCTCCAGGCGATTTGGTTGCCATACTTTCAGCTGGTGCCTATGGCGCGGTACAGGCTTCCAGTTACAATGCAAGAGCCTTGGTACCGGAAGTCCTGGTACGCGGCCGCCATTTTGCGGTCATACGACCACGGCTGAGTGTTGAAGACATGATGTCGCGCGAGATTATGCCGGAGTGGCTTCACTAGTCTTCGCGAAAGTGAGATCGTACGTGACGGTTGAGCACAAGCAAACTGGAAGCGACGAACGTCCGGCGTTGCCACGGACAGTGCGCCATCGTGTTTTGCTGAGCTGGGTTTCGCTTTCTGCTGAGCGGCTTTATCCGATTCTTTGGCCCGCGGGTGGCATCGTTGGTTTGTTTTTGATTTTGGCGCTGGCGAATTTGTTCGTCTATTTGCCGGAATGGCTTCATCTTGTCAGTTTGATGGGAATCTTTGCCGGCATCATTCGGGCGATAATGTGGTCGCTCAGACAATCGTCTGTTCCCACCCATGCGCAGGCCGTACGCCATCTTGAGCAATCGAGCGGACTTGATCATCGGCCTCTGAGCGCGCTTGAAGATCATCCAGCAGCGATGGCTGACGACGACACCAGGCACTTGTGGCGAGCGCACCAGCGATGGATCTTCAATCACCTTCATCGCCTGAAAGTCGCATGGCCAAAGCTGTCGCTAACCGCAAGAGACCCGCACGCGCTGCGGGTGTTCATGGGACTTGTGATCGTGGCTTTGACGGTCGCGAACTGGTCCGAGATCCCCGAACGGCTAATTACGGCATTGTCGCCGGGGATCGCTCAGGGGCATGCGCCTGCAACTTTCGAAGCCTGGGTGACGCCGCCCGCTTACACTGGAGAGGCACCGCGCCATCTGACGGCGCAAACACAACGCGGCGATGACGGTGTTATTACTGTTCCGCGAGGCGCGACATTGACTGTGCGCACCCATGGAGATTCATCAGCGGTGCTGCGCGCCTCATCTCTTGGCGGTTATGCACCTCGTCAGTCGCGGCCGGAGTTCTTGCCAGCGGGCGGTGACGCGCGCGACGCAAAGCTTGCGCTTGAAACCGACGTTTCGGTTCGCCTGTCGCTCAACGCAACACAGGCAGCCATCTGGCGCTTTGCGGTGGCCTCTGACACTCCGCCACATATCGAGTTCAAGTCACCCCTTGCCGTGACGCAAGCCCAATCGCTTCGCTTTAGTTATGGACTGAAGGATGACTATGGCGTCACTTCGGCGGAAGCGCAGATTGTCCTGGACCGCCCTGCGGCGGCGGTTCGTGATGTAACGCCTATCATTCTGGATCTCCCGCTTCCGCCTGCTCCGGCTCGCGACGGCGAGGCGATGATTTTCAAAGATTTGACCGATCACGTATGGGCGGGGCTCAAAGTCAAAGTCACACTTGTAGCGCGGGATGAAATCAATCAAACCGCCAAGTCTAAATCTGTCACGATTGTCTTGCCGGAACGCCGCTTCGACGAGCCCTTGGCACGGGCCCTAATTGAGCAGCGGCGTAACTTGGCGCGCGATCCACGATCAGCCGGAGATGTCGCTAAGGCGCTGGATGCGTTGGCGATCGCGCCTGAGCGGTTTTTGCCCGACACGCGCGTGTATCTCGCGCTCAGAACGGCCACGTTTGAGGTGCACCGTGCCCGGTTGGATGCAACGCGGATCGATTTGGCGCGCATCGAATCTGCACAACAATTGTTGTGGGATTTAGCGGTTCGGATCGAAGAAGGCGACACGCCACAAGCGCAGGCGGAACTACGAGACATTCAACGTAAACTTATGGATGCGCTTTCCAAGGGTGCTTCAGAACAAGAGATTGAGCGGCTTGTGGCGCAATTGAGGTCGGCACTGGAACGCATGATGCATGCGATGGCGCAGAAAGCCAAAGAATCGAACCGGGTGATGCAGGGGGTAAACGGTCAAGTCGTCCGGCCACAGGATTTGCAAGCGATGCTGGATCAGATCCAAAACCTGGCGCGGCAAGGATCGAAAGCGGCGGCGCAGCAGTTGCTCAGCCAGATGCTCAACCTGCTTGAAAACGTGCAGGCGGCGGGTAGCAGGAAAATGTCTCCCGAGCAGCAAGCGGCAACGCAGGCATTGGAGAAGCTCGGGTCAATTATGGCCAAGCAACGCCGCTTGATGGATCAGACATTTCAGGAGCAGAGCGCTGCAGACGGCGCCCGGAGCAAGCGGGGTGCGGCTCTGCAAAGCGCGCAGGAGAAACTCAGCGATGACCTTTCACCCGTCATCAAGCAGGCCGGCCGGAGCGATGATATGGCCAGTGCACTCAAGCGTGCACAAGACGCCATGGACGATGCCGCCGATCAATTGGGGTCAGGGAAGCTGAGCAATGCGGGTCAAAACCAGCAGAAGGCCATTGATGAACTCCGCCGCGGCGGGGAAGCAATAGCAAAACAATTGCTGCAGCAGATGACCGGGCAAGGCGCTCCAACGCCGGGTGCCAACGGTATTGGGGCTGGTGAGGCCGAGGATCCCTTTGGCCGGCCACAGTCTGCGAGCGGGCCTGCATTCGGTGATTCAGTAAAGGTGCCGGACAAACTCGATATTCAACGAGCCCGTGAAATTTTGGAAGAACTGCAACGGCGGGCGGCAGAGCGCGGGCGGCCGCTCAATGAACTTGAATACATAGAGCGTTTACTCAGACGATTTTGAGCTGGGTTTCTTTGCCGTTATGACGTCATCGACAACTTCGCAAATCTTTGCAATCGTAAAGGGCTTGGAGACCACGCGATAGACGAGATCATTGAGACCTTGGGCGCGTTCAATCTGATGCTCGTGCCCGGACATGATGATAATTTTCATTTTTGGGTAGTCGCGTCCAGCGGTTAGCGCGAGAGCAATGCCATCCATGATCGGCATGTCGATGTCGGTCAGCAGCAAATCGTATTTTGACTTCTTCAGATGATCGATAGCATCCGAGCCGTCTTGTGCCATTGTTACCTTATGGCGTCGTTGTTCCAGCCCACGGGCAATAAATTCCCTGAGCGCCAGCTCATTCTCTGCGATCAGGATTTTGGCCATCAAATTTTATCCAGATTCGCTACTGACACAAAATAGCAACAAAAGGCAATCCGCGACATTTGTGGGCGTAGTCCATTCCATACCCCGCGACAAACACCTGAGGACAGGAAAAGCCTATAAAATCCGCAAGAATTTCCGGTTTTGGCTGTCTTGACGCTGTTTTATCCAGAAGCACGCATACCTTTGCCGATTTTGCGCCGCGGGCCAACAAATGATTCCGTGCAAATTGCAGCGTGCGCCCGCTGTCCAGTATATCGTCGATCAGCAGAACATTTTTATTTTCAACACCGATTTCGGCATCACGCAATAGCCGCACGTTGCCTGAAGACACAGTTTGCGCGCCGTAACTTGCCAAAGTCATGAAATCGACTTCCGGATTGATTTGTTTGGCGGCGAGGGCCCGAACGAGATCGGCTGCAAAAACAAAACTGCCCTTTAGTACGGCTATGGCAACAAATTCGGGGGGCATTTGAACTGCTATCTCGCCCGCGAGAGATGTGAGGCGCGTAGCAATTGCGCTGGCGGAAAATAAGGGTTCAAGCTGAAAATCGGTGATCACTGCTCACCTTCCCGGGCGAAGCGAACTTCCAGGTCATAGGCGTCAGCGGGTGGGCTTTCCAGACGAGCGCTGAATGAACCTTCGCCACGAGGACCCAGGCGGTCTTGGTCGGCACGAACAATCCAGTTGTGAAGTTCACGGCCGGCGCGGTCGCGTATTGAAAGTCTGACACTGGGGACGGTGAGCTCTCTCCCGGTTTCGTTGATGATTTGTCCTTTGATAACAATGATGGGGATCGAGTTGGCTAGTTCTTGTGTTTGGGTGGCCACGATCCTGAAGCCGCTTTTGTTTACTTCGTAGCCAAGCGCATTATAGAGACTCGCCGTTTGTGGCCAATATGTTGCGATCTCGTTTGGCAGAGACAAAAAAACCAAGAGAAACAGTGCAAAGGACGCCAATACAATCACTAACCCAGTCATTCCCCGCGAACGCTCACGCCGCCGGTTGCTAAATTGCGCCGACATTGAGTCCTGCGAGGCGGAAAGTGCCTCGAATGATTTGGGTGGTGACGGTGCCTCGAAACGAGGTAGAGAGTGCATTGCTGGTTCCGCCGGTGGCGGCCCCAGCATACGTGATCGATCAGTAATCGGGCCCGTATAGGCTGGCTCCTCAACGGGAATTGGTATTGGCGTCGGCAGATCCTGGCTGGGCTCCTGGAACCACATGTGTTGGCAACGGGCACAGCGGACCTGCCGGCCAGGAGGCCGTACCGTTCCAGCCTCGAGAAGATAACGAGTTGCGCAGTGTGGACAGGTTATTATCATTCCAGGCTATGGCCCGTTTCGATTCTTGGTTTTTGGCATAATGCTTTTGCAGCTGCAAGCAAGGGCGATCACAATACATTTTCCTAAACCATTAACCCAGAAGGATTAATTGGTGGTTCGCTTCGAGAATGTCGGAATGAGATACGGGCTGGGACCCGAAGTTCTGCGCGACATCTCCTTCTCACTTGAGAAAGGGTCATTTCATTTACTAACCGGACCGTCTGGTGCAGGCAAGACGTCCTTGCTCAAACTTATCTATCTGGCCGAGAGGCCGTCGCGTGGTGCAATTTCCATGTTTGGACGGGATATCGCCTCTACCCCCCGGGATGAGCTGCCGGCGCTTCGGCACCGGATCGGCGTGGTGTTCCAAGACTTCCGGCTTCTCGAGCACTTGACCGTATTCGAAAATGTCTCGCTGCCACGTCTAGTGACGGGGGAGGACGAATCGCATTTTCGGGCGGAAGTTGAGGAATTACTCCTGTGGGTTGGCCTTGGAAACAGATTGAACGCAAAGCCTGCAACGCTGTCGGGCGGTGAGAAACAACGCGTCGCGATCGCCCGTGCGGTAGTGGCCAAGCCTGAATTGCTGCTTGCCGACGAACCGACGGGCAACGTCGATCCAGAAATTGGTGCGCGCATCATTAGGTTGTTCATAGAACTGAACCGGTTGGGCACTTGCGTCATGATCGCGACGCATGATCAACGCATCCTTGAGCGTCTGCCTTCGACGCGCATTTTCCGGCTGGGCGAGGGGCGACTGACGACCGGGGTGGCGCATGATCACCTTCTGAGCGAGGGTAAGCGCGCGTGAGCAGCCATGCTCCAACGGGGTTGATGCCGGCAGACAGCGCGTCGGGTGCAACTCTGCACACGATTGTCGCCGTGATGAGCTTCTTGGCGTGTCTAGCCCTGGGCGGTGTTTTGACACTGAGCCGGCTCGCTTCGGAATGGACTGACGGTCTGTCTGGATCCTTGACCGTTCAGCTATTGCCGTCGCCGCAAATTTCGCCGGCAGACCAACTGAAAGAGGCAGTTCGACTGGTCAGCCAGTGGCCGGGAATTTTTTCTGCCAAACCACTTACCAGTGACGACGCAAAAGCGTTGCTCGAACCATGGCTTGGTGATGGCAAAGCACTTGAAGGTCTGCCTATGCCACAACTGATCGAGGTGACTTTGACACCCGGGCAGCAAGTCGAGCTTGAAGGTTTGGCGCGCGCACTAGCTGATAGTGTGCCGGGTGCTCATCTTGATGATCACAAGCGATGGAATGCTGAGCTCGCAGGGTTTGCTGCATCGTCGGAAGCCGTCGGTTGGTCGGTGTTGCTGCTGATCGCGCTTGCCACGTTTGCTATTGTGATTTTTGCAACGCAAGCGGGCTTGCAAACACATCGTGAGATTGTCGAGGTTGTGCACATGATTGGTGCGCGCGATGTGTTTATCGCCAGCGAATTCCAACGTCATTTTTTGTGGCTTGGGATTCGGGGTGGACTCATCGGCCTTGTGATTGCGGCCTTCACACTCATCGGGAGCAGCTTTTTTTGGGATGGCCGTGAATCGCCGGTCGCTGCACAATATTTGCCACAACTGGTCAGCTCGCCCCTTTATTATTTGTGGTTGCTGTTTGTACCCGCGGCTATGGGGCTGATCGCGATGATGACCGCGCGTTTCACGGTGCTGCGCGTGCTTGGCCGGATGCCATGAAACTTGCCTTGCTTGATCGAGACGGGGTGCTGAACGAGGACCGGGTCGACTATGTGAAACACCCCGGCGAACTCCAGTTGATCGCGCGAGCGGCCAAAGCGTGTGCACGGCTGAACAAATCCGGCATCAAGGTTGCAGTTGTGAGCAATCAGGGGGGCGTCGGGCGTGGTGTGTTTACGAGGGAGATGCTCGAGCGGATTAACGAAAAACTGCGCGATGAACTATTGCGAGAGGGCGGGCGTGTTGATTTGCTGCTCACGTGTATCGAGCCGCCCTGGTCGCAGCATGAACGACGAAAACCCAGACCGGGAATGCTACGGGAGGCACTGGCGCATTTTCGTATGGCGCCTCATGACGCTGTATTGGTGGGCGACCAACTGAGAGATCTGCAGGCTGGCAAGGCGCTGGGTATCAAACGCATCTTGGTTCGCACGGGAAAAGGCGCAGAATTGCAGGCAAAAGGCTTACCGGAGGACATTTTGCCGGTGGAGGTTTATGATGATTTATATGCGGCCGTCGAGGCCATGCTTACGGAGAATTAGAGTTGCGGCACGAAATTTCAAGACGATGGGCATGGATCGGCCTCGTGTTTCGTGTGGCCGTGGCGGCCTTCGTCGTTGCAGTGCTTGGCTTTCCCGTTTTTGTTTGGTCGCTTGCGCGCACGTCTTCGGATCCGGGCCGTGCGGATGCGATCGTGGCCTTGACCGGCGGCGAGGGGCGGTTGCAAGCGGCCCTAGAGCTCTTGGATCAGGGCAAGGGTGCACGACTGCTGATTTCAGGAGTACATACCGACACAACGCGGGCGGAGCTGTTCGATGCTGTCGGCGGACTATCACGGCGTGCTTTGTGCTGCGTTGATCTTGGGCGGAGTGCTGAAAATACAATCGGTAACGCCGGGGAAACTTCGGCTTGGGTCAGCGAGCACAAGTATCGCACCGTGATCATCGTTACTGCGAGCTATCATATGCCGCGCAGCTTATTGGAACTTCAAGCCGTGCTGCCTGAGACTGAGTTCGTGGCTTACCCGGTGTTTCCCGATGATGTGCATTTGAGCGAATGGTGGCGTGAACCGTACACCACCGGCGTGCTGGCGGGTGAGTATCTGAAGTATCTTGCAGCCACAGTCCGCGTCGCGGCTGCGTCGGGACTTTGGACCAAGCCTGCGCCAGTGCCGGGCACCGCTACAATTGAAGCAGCACCCGGCATGCCGCCCACGGACGATGCGCCGCAAACGGTTTTAGCGCCAAAGTGAGCTCTAGTTTGCGCGCATTATTGTTCCAGGTTTTCTTTTGGACATGGTCGATCTTGTTCAATCTTGTCTGGCTGCCGGCGTTGCTGATGCCACGGCGGGCCGTCACGCTGGGTATGGAGATTTGGGCGGGAGTCAGTTTTTGGGGACTCAAGCATATTGTTGGACTGGATTATGAAGTGCGCGGACGTGAGAATGTACCCCGGGGCCCTGCCATCTATGCCGCCAAACACCTGTCGATGTGGGAAACGATTGCGCAGCATGTCTTGCTGAAGGATCCTGCTATAGTCATGAAGCGCGAGCTTCTGAAGGTGCCGGTTTATGGCTGGTATGCCCAAAAAAATGAAATGATCGTCATCGACCGGTACGGACATGCGTCGGCGCTGCGCGAGATGATCAAAGCGGCGAAAGATCGTTTGCTGGCCGGACGTCCGGTCGTGATTTTTCCTGAAGGTACGCGCAAACTTCCTGGCGAAACGACTGACTACAAACCGGGCGTAGCGGCGCTGTATGTGGCGCTTGAAGTGCCATGCATACCCATCGCCCTGAATTCAGGGCTTTATTGGCCGCGAAAAGGTACTTGGCCGAAGGCTGGCCGCATTGTGGTCGAGTTCCTGCCTGCCATTCCGCCTGGCATGAAGCGGCAGAATTTCATGACTGAACTGGAGCGGCAGCTTGAAGACGCTACCAAGCGCTTGCTGGTAGAAGGCGGATTTAAACCTTCAGCAGTCTAAAATGGCGGTGGGTCCAATTCGTTAATTTCTGCAATAGTTTAGCGTACGGATTGTCGAACATAGAGAGAACAAATTCTTGTACGATGCGATGCGATAGGCTAGATTGCTCAATTGCGCGCACAGGGTAAGCAGATCGATGGAATCGTACCAGGATATCTCGCATCAGATCTGGAATTTGAAGTACCGGCTGAAGGGGCCGGGTGTTGCGCGTGGCGACGACGAGATGCGTGATACGTGGGCGCGCGTCGCCGGGGCCGTTGCACTGGCGGAGCGGCCAGAGGTGCGGTCACGGTGGCGCGACGAGTTCCTACGTATTTTGCAAGAGCACCGGTTTCTGCCGGCAGGGCGCGTATTGGCTGGTGCGGGATCTGGGCGCGCCGTCACACTGTTCAACTGCTTTGTCATGGGAACGATCCCGGACGATATGAGCGGTATCTTCGACAGCTTGAAAGAAGCGGCGTTGACAATGCAGCAAGGCGGCGGCATTGGGCACGATTTTTCAACTCTGCGTCCGACAGGGGCAGAAGTGGCGCGGGTCGGGGCTGACGCCTCAGGCCCGGTGTCATTCATGGATGTTTGGGATGCGATGTGCCGTACGATTATGTCGGCGGGCTCGCGTCGAGGCGCGATGATGGCGACGCTGCGGTGCGATCATCCCGACATCGAGGCCTTCATTGAAGCCAAGCGCGACAAACACCGCTTGAGAAACTTTAATCTGTCGGTGCTGGTGACCGACAAATTCATGAGTGCCGTCAAAGAAGATTTGGCGTGGGACCTTGTGTTTGACGGCAAAATCTACCGCACCGTTTCTGCGCGCGGCCTTTGGGACCGGATTATGGCGTCGACCTACGCCTATGCAGAGCCCGGCGTGATTTTCATCGACCGCATCAATGAACGAAACAATCTTTGGTACGCCGAGCGCATTGCGGCAACCAACCCCTGTGGTGAGCAGCCTTTGCCTCCCTATGGGGCGTGCTTGCTGGGCTCGATCAATTTGGTGAAATTGGTCAAGGACCCGTTCAGCGAAACCGGGCGGCTCGACGAGAATGAGCTTGATGCGATCACCCGCATTGCCGTGCGGTTTTTGGATGATGTGATCGATGTTTCGAATTATCCGCTGCCGCAACAAGAACGCGAAGCAAAGTCCAAGCGGCGCATCGGATTGGGCGTGACCGGCCTTGCAGACGCGCTGATCATGTGCCGGTCCACCTACGGCAGTACAGAGTCGGTGGCGCTGATCGAACGGTGGTTCAAGAAAATTCAGCGCGCTGCTTATTCAGCTTCGAATGAGCTGGCGGCAGAGAAGGGACCGTTTCCGCTGTTTGTGCAAGACAAGTATTTGGCGGGTCCAACACTACGCAGTGTTGACGCCGATATTCGCGGGGCGATTGCTGATCACGGGGTTCGCAATGCTCTTTTGACCTCGATTGCACCCACCGGCACGATATCATTGCTGGCCGAAAACGTTTCGAGCGGGATCGAGCCTGTGTTTGCCTACAGCTACAAGCGCAAAATCACGCGTGAAAACGGCGAGAAGACCGACGAGCTTGTCGAAGACTATGCCTACCGACTTTACCGCACGATGTTCGGCGCGCAAAAACTTCCCGATTACTTTGTCAATGCTCAAAACCTGACACCCGGCGCACATATCGCGGTGCAAGCCGCGACCCAGAAATATGTCGATAGCTCAATTTCGAAAACCGTCAATTGCCCCGCCGATATTTCATTCGACGCCTTCAAGGACATCTATTTGAGGGCGTACGAAACAGGTTGCAAAGGTTGCACGACGTGGAGGCCGAACGACATTACCGGTTCTATTTTGAGCATCGATGATGTGCAAAAGCCTGCTCCGGTAGAAGTCTTACCGCGCCTAAAACCCGTGTCGGGAGAGGGCGGCGTGGTCTACATGACCCGCCCGCTGGACCGGCCAGAGGCGCTGCCCGGATCGACCTACAAGGTGCGCTGGCCTGAATCCGATCATGCCATGTACATCACGCTCAACGATATCGTCGAAGGCGGCCGGCGGCGGCCGTTCGAGATTTTCATCAACTCCAAGAACATGGAGCATTACGCGTGGACGGTGGCGTTGACACGCATGATCAGCGCCGTGTTCCGGCGCGGCGGCGACGTTTCATTTGTGGTGGATGAGTTGAAGGCCGTGTTCGATCCGCGCGGTGGTCAGTGGGTGAACCGGCAATACGTGCCGTCGCTTTTGGCGGCGATCGGTGGTGTCATCGAGGAGCACATGATTGCAATCAATTTCTTGTCGAGGCCCGGATTGGATACAAGCCCGCAGCCGAAGGCCGCGAGCATCGCAGAACGCCTTCCCAGCGGGCCTGAATTTACGCGCGGCGAGGCTGCACCGGTTAGCGCTGCGTCTTTTAGTACCGGGGCGCTGACCCAATCCTTCAAGTTTTGTCCCCGCTGCAGCAGTCCCAGCCTCACGCGCATTGAGGGTTGCGACACTTGCCTGAGTTGCGGCCACTCACGGTGCGGGTGATGGCGCCATCGGATCTCGCGTGACGTGGTGACTTGGCTCAGCAACCTGCCTGGTCAACTCGTGAGCGCGGTGATCAGGCTTCGTGCGCGCCTGGGCCCCTACTTGCCTGTGACTGCAATGTTGATTCCGATTGCCATTGTGGCACTTGTGCTTGCCGGGTATGCGTGGTGGTGGCGTATCGTCGCCGACGGCGTGCGCGAAAACGTCGTGACGCTGCAGGCCGAGCAACGTGCGCTTGGGCGCAATTTGGATTGGGACTCTCTGGACGTCAAAGGATTTCCGTACAATGTTGAAGCCACGCTCACAAAGGTACGTTTACTCGCGCCCGACCTGGGCGCTGCATGGAACGGCGAGCGCATTGTCGTTCACATGCAGCCGATGGCGCTCAAAAGCATCGAGTTCTCGCTGGAAGGTGAGCAGCATCTCTTTTACGTCGGTGAAGGCCGTTGGATCGAAACGGATGCAAGGGCAGATAGAGCGCGTTTAACAGCATCGAGCAGCGAGCGGGCCCAAACTCTTTTTGTTGACGTGCAGAGGTTGACCGGCAAAGGAAAGCTTGATACCGCCGATTTCAACTTCATCGTCGAGGAAGCGTCGACCGCCCTTACGCTGAGTGCCGTCAGTGAGAGCGAACCATTGCCCCGTATCGACGTCGCGGCGCAGTTCAGAAACGTGGCGCTGCAGGGAAATCTTGAACTGCCACTTGGACCTGCGATCCAGCTTTTTGACATCGACATTGGGCTAAAGCTACCCGAAAAGCTTCCTATTGCGTCAACCTCGGCTCTCATTGCGGCGTGGCAACAGACCGATACGCCGGTTGATATCAGGCGCTTCGAACTCGAGTGGGGCGGAATAAGCGTAGCGGCCATTGGCGAGTTGAAACTCGACGCCCGCAGTTTTCCGCAAGGGCGGTTGAAACTGACGCTTGGCAATCATCCGCGCATTCTTGAAGTGCTTGAGGCCAACGGCTGGATCACCAAGGAAACGCACCTGGCGGCAAAGCCTGTTTTGGACGTGTTGGCCTTTGTGAGCGGCGATCCCAAGCGGCGCATCACGGTACCGCTGCGATTTGACGAAGGAGATGTCTATTTGGGACCGGCACGCGTGATGACGATTCAACCCTTGTTGCCGGCGCCGTTTCCTTGATGGTTACGGCGTCGTGCCTGGTTTCTTTGCATCTCTACCGAAGTTGGGGGCGGGGGTGTCTTGGCCAGCTTCGATGACGCCGCGGCGGATGGCACGGGTGGTAGTGAAGAGATCGAACAACATATCGCCTTCGCCCCACCTGATCGCGCGTTGCAGACGGGCGAGGTCTTCGGAGAATCTGCCCAAAACTTCAAGAACTGCTTCGCGATTGTTCAAGAAAACATCGCGCCACATTGTGGGGTCGGAGGATGCGATGCGCGTAAAATCGCGAAAGCCGCCGGCTGAGAACTTGATAACTTCATTTTGCGTCACTTGTTCGAGGTCGCTGGCGGTACCGACGATATTGTAGGCGATCAGGTGAGGAACGTGGCTGGTGATAGCGAGTACGAGGTCGTGGTGCTTGGCGTCCATGATTTCGACACGTGAGCCGCAACCGCGCCAGAAAGCGCTTAGCGTTTCGAGCGCCACGGCATCGACACCGGGAGGCGGTGTCAGGATACACCAGCGGCCATCAAAAAGCTCGGCGAAGCCGGACTCGGGCCCTGAATGTTCCGTACCGGCGATGGGGTGTCCCGGAATGAAGTGAACGCCTGACGGAACATGGGGACCCACGTCGCGCAAGACAGCCATCTTGACCGAGCCTGCATCCGTTAGAATGGCGCCGGGTTTCAAGGCCGGTGCAATTTTTTGAGCTATCTGACCGAATGCGCCGACCGGCGTACACAAGATGACCAAGTCGGCGTCGCGGACTGCTTCTAGCGCATCCTCATGCATGGAGTGACAAAAGCCAAGGTCACCTGCACGCTTGCGGGTGCCGGCGCTGCCAGAGTGTCCGGCGATGTGAGCGGCAAGACTGCCGCGACGTATGGCGTGGGCGATTGATGAGCCAATAAGACCAACGCCGATGAGGGCAACTTTCGTGAACACGGGCCCGGTTCGTGTTGTCATGCCATGAACTCTTCCAATGCGGCCACGGCGGCACGATTGCCTTCCTCAGTGCCCACGGACAGGCGCAGACAATTTGGCAGACCGTAAGTTGCAATGCCGCGCAAAATGACGCCACGTTGCATCAAGAACTTGTCGGCCAACGCCGCTGTTTTATTGCCTGACGGTGAAAATTCGATCATCAGGAAGTTGCCAACGCTCGGATGAATTTTTAGCCCTGTTTCGGCGATACGCCCGGCCAGCCACGACAGCCATTGGGAATTGTGCGCCTTGGCTTGCGCTACATGGGCGCGATCTTCAATTGCCGCAATCGCCGCCGCCTGGGCGGGCGTAGAGACGTTGAAGGGGCCACGGACCCGATTGATGGCATCGATCACGCAGGCCGGACCATAAGCCCAGCCGACGCGCAACGAGGCCAAGCCGAAGATTTTCGAAAATGTTCTTGTCATGATCGTGTTTGGCGTGGTGGCGACGAGTTCGATCCCGCTCTCGTAGTCATTGCGATCAACATAGTCGGCATAAGCCGCATCGATGACCAATAAACAATGTTCCGGCAAGCCCGCACGCAAGCGGCGCAAGCCGGCGGCGGTATTGTAGCTGCCGGTTGGGTTGTTGGGATTGGCGAGGAAGACAATTTTGGTGCGCTCGCCCGCACGTGCCAAGATTGCGTCAATGTCAGTGACCAAGCCGGGCTCGGGTATTGAGATGGGAACGGCGCTCGCCGCCAGAGCTGCAATCCGGTAAACTAGAAATCCGTGCGCGCTGTAGATGACTTCATCGCCCGGTGAAGCGTAGATTTGTGGTAAAAGATGGAGCAGTTCATCCGAACCATTTCCGCAAACGATGCGCTCAGGGTTAAGGCCGTAGGCGTCGCCGAGCGCCCGGCGCAGTGCTAGAGCGCTGCTTTCCGGATACAGGTGCAGCGACGCACTAGCGGCCTTGTAGGCTTCAACTGCTCTGGGGCTTGGGCCGAGCGGCGATTCATTCGACGACAGCTTGAATACGCGGGTCGCGCCGTGTGCTTCGGCGCGGCCACCGATATAGGGCGATATGTCTAATATTCCAGGAACGGGTTTCATGGGCGACTTCTTAGGGTCCAAACTTGCTTTGTGCAAAGAAAACATTGACTTGGAGTTGATGCATGGCGTCAATCCCGGAAGTTAAGAGCCAACGATTTGCGCCAACCCATGTCCTCGACTTTTCAGCCGTATTCGGCGATGTCAAATGCCGCGGGCGAAGAGGCGGGGCAATCCTACACCTTTCCGCCTGATCAGGCGCTTGTGCTCGACTCGGGTGACCGGCTGGCGCCGCTCACACTTGCCTGGAAAACGTTTGGGACACTTAACGTCCAACGCAGCAATGCGTTTTTGTTGTGCCATGCGCTTACCGGCGATCAGTATGCAGCAGGAACGAACCCCCACACGGGAAAGCCCGGCTGGTGGGCATCGATGGTGGGGCCGGGACTCCCCATAGACACGAACCGCTTTTTTGTCATTTGCGCGAATGTGGTGGGCGGGTGCATGGGATCGTCGGGGCCACATGAGACTGCGGCGGCGACTGGTATGCCCTTCGGTTTGAATTTTCCGGTTATCACAATACGCGACATGGTGCGGGCGCAAGGTATGCTGATCGATCATCTGAAAATCGACAGTTTGTTTTGCGTTGCCGGCGGGTCGATGGGCGGCATGCAAGTGCTGGAATGGGCGGCAAACTACCCTGCCCGTGTGTTCTCGGCTTTGCCGATTGCGACCGCGGCCAAGCATTCGGCCCAGAACATCGCCTTTCATGAAGTTGGGCGCCAGGCGATTATGGCTGACCCCGAGTGGGGTGATGGCGACTACATCACAAAGGGCACCAACCCGCGCAAGGGCCTGGCGGTGGCGCGGATGGCGGCGCACATTACCTATCTTTCGGAAGCGGCGTTGCATCGCAAGTTTGGACGAAGCTTGCAAGATCGTGAGGCGGTGTCCTACCGGTTTGACGCCGACTTCCAGGTCGAAAGCTATTTGCGCCATCAGGGTTCCAGTTTTGTTGAGCGCTTTGATGCCAATTCCTATCTCTATATTACGCGAGCGATGGACTATTTCGATTTGGCGGCGGATCACGGCGGCGTGCTTGCCAACGCGTTTCGCAAAACGCCGACGCGATTTTGCCTGGTGTCGTTCACATCGGATTGGCTGTTCCCCACGGTTGAAAGCAAAAAAATCGTTCATGCATTGAATGCGGCCGGTGCCAATGTGAGTTTCGTCGAGTTTGAAACGGACCGCGGACACGATGCCTTTCTGCTGGATCTGCCGGAGATGTTCCAAACCTTGCGCGGCTTTATCGACGCGGCGGCGCAAGCGCGCGGGCTTGCGGCCAAGGCGTGATGCACATGGTTGAACTTCGCAAAGAATTGCTGCGCATCGCCGAGATGGTGCCTGCGTCGGCGCGGGTGCTGGACGTCGGGTGCGGTCAGGGTGAGTTGATTGAATTCCTGACGCGGACAAAATCGGCCGATGCGCGTGGCATCGAGCTCAGTCAGGTTGGGGTTAACGCCTGCGTCGCAAAGGGCTTGCCGGTCATTCAGGGCGACGCCGATACAGACCTCAGAGATTATCCGGCGCAATCTTTTGATGTCGCCATATTGAGTCAGACAATACAGGCGACGCACAAACCTGCCGACGTTTTGCATCAACTTTTGCGTATCGGTAAGACTGTCATCGTCTCGTTTCCGAATTTCGGATTTTGGCGGGTGCGCCTGCGACTTTGCTTTGCGGGGCGGATGCCCAAGACCGGGCTGCTCAGTCATGACTGGCACGATACGCCAAACATTCATTTGTGCACGATTGCAGATTTTGTAGCCTTGACCCGTCAGATTGGTGCCACGATAGAACGCTCGCTGGCCGTTGATGAATCCGGTGACGTTCGAGACCTGGCTCAGCCGGGCTACTGGGACAATCTGACGGCTGAGTCGGCCATTTTCCTGCTGAAGCGAGGCCCTTGCCTGCCAACACCGGCTTAGCGGGAACGCGTTGACGCCTGCCGCCGCTGGGTGCCAACGCCATCACTTCTTTGGTGGCTTCGGTCAGGTGCACCCCCGCCAGTTTGGGCCAGATTGTGCGCCCCCAACTTTCCCAACGTACGCCCGTTCGTACCAGCCAGCGCGCGCCCAACGGAGGCATGTGAAGTGATGTTGTGGAAGCTACGGGCGTGAACATGGCGTCGGTCAGCAGGCGATTGAGCTGCGCGAGCGAAAATGGCCTGCCGTGGCCAAAGGGCGTTGTTTCGAATTGCGCCCACAGGCTTGTGCGATTGGGGACAATGAAGACAACACGGCCCGAGGGAGTGAGAATGCGCCAGATCTGACGCAGCAGCGGACGCAGGGCTTCGGAATTTTCCAGAAGATGCGAAACTACGATGCGATCGATCGAGCCATCGGGCAACGGCAGCGCGCTTTCATCAACGAGGGCGCTCAAGTTTGCGGCATGCAGGGGCCACAAGCTTGCACCCTGCTGGGCCGGCATAAAGGCGATAATGCGCTCAGCTTCGGAACGGAAGGGCCTCAGATAAGGCGTCGAATACCCCAACCCCAACACGGAAAGCCCTTTGACGGACGGCCAGACTTCACGCAGGCGCCTGCGAATGAAGCGCGCCGAAATCTGGCCCAGATGGCTTTCATAAAATTTCTGCAGTTCGCGGGCGTCCAGATGCATTGTCAGGTCACGCGTTGTGGGCGCTGGCGGCAATTTTCTTTTTCAAATGCGAAACCCAGCGCGGATGCATCTCGGCCAGCGGCAGAAATATGAACACGTCGGTCGTTCCAAACTGATAGTCGATGACGGCGCCGTCGCCAATTTTGGCGCCCGAGCGAATGTAGCCTTTGATCAAAGGCGGCAGCGTTCGCATGGCCTCGGCCTCGTCTATTGCTTCCCTGGGGATCATGTTCATTGGCGTGAAGCGATCCGGCCAGGCGCGAATGAGTTCGGCCTGCGGGGCCTGGTGGAAATGGTAGAGATAGGACAGCTGAAGCGAAAGCTGCGTAGGGTCGGTGCCCGGCAGGGAGGCGCAGCCAAACATCAAATCAACATTGTGGCGTAACAAATATACGAAAATTCCCCGCCACAGCAGCTGCATGGTCGGGCCGGTGCGATAGTCCTTGAGCACGCACGAGCGGCCGAGTTCGAGCAGGCGCTGGCCGGTGCGGGCTTTCAACATTTGCGCGATGTCGTATTCGCCGGCGGTATAAAATCCATGCGGAGAGCGCGCAGCGTCTTCATCGTGTAGCATGCGGTAGGTGCCGATGATCTTGTCGCCGTGAGCGCGATCGATGACCAGCATGTGCTGGCAAATTTCGTCGTAGTGGTCGAAGTCCCGGCCGGACGCCAGCATTTCCGGCGAGGGCGTGGCGCTCATCTCACGGTAGAAAACTTCGTAGCGCAGGCGTTGGGCCGCCTCGACCTCAGCCGGGGTCGTGGCAAGGCGCGCCTCAAGCGGGCCGGCCGTGTCCAGCACCGGGTTGGTGTGGTCAGTTGCTTCAATCAACGCCGCTATCCTGCGGAGGCATGATGGGTCTGCAATGGTTGCGCGGACCGGCAACTGGCCCGCAGGGTGGTTCGATTTGGCAGTTTAGAGGAGCATGAGGGGTGTTGGCAAAGGGGCACTCAAATCGGGGCGGCAGAACGGGCCGGGGCCGCGTAATTGGCGCTGGGACAAAACGCAAATGCGTGCGGGCGCCATGGCCGGGATGGTTGGGGGTGTGTCCACACGTCCGGACATTTGCAATCGATCGCAGGAAAGCGGGTGCCACAGGCCGGATGGTCTGTGTATATACCGTTGCATGCATACATGCATATAAGCTGTTTTTAACTTTGTTTTTGCGCGGAAATCCGGTATTTTTTGCCTCCCCCCTCCTTGCAGGATTCTCTACATGTATGCATGCGCGGTCATGGGACGCATTCTGCCTTGACCGCGGCCGGCAGCGCAGGCCACAGTGCAAGCGCCTGCACTCGTGCTCTCGTGCCACCGCCGGAACAATTTCCAAATCCATGCTCGCCTCTCAAGCCGTAGCGGACAGACACGCGAATGGTGTGTCTGATAGTATGGAACAAATATAGAACTCTTTCGTTCGATTGCAAGAAGAATTTTACGGCTGCGGATTTGAATGCATATTCCGGTGATGCCAAGCCGCCATTCCGGTCCATGGGAAGCCACCATTCCGATGGATGGCAAGCCATGAGAGCATGGCGCGGTTAGCTGACT